>NZ_BAAATK010000052.1:0-43449 GCF_039533365.1 Streptomyces glaucus | reverse complement strand
GCTGGAGGACAGCCCGTTCTACCTGGTGCGCGAGCGGCAGCCCTGGGCCGCGCCCAGGGACGCCGAGGGCCGGGAACTGCCCCGCAGGGCCGGCGTCAGCTCCTTCGGCTTCGGCGGGGTCAACGCCCACGTCGTCCTCGAGGAGTACGTCCCGCCCGCCCCCGCCCCCGGCACGCCGCCGGCCGGCGAGCCCGTGGCCGTCGTGCTGTCGGCGGCGGACCCGGACACCCTGCGCGCCCGCGCCCGCGACCTCGCCGCCTGGATCGACGCGGGCCGCGTCCGCGAGGACGACCTCACCGCGCTCGCCCAGACCCTGCAACTCGGCCGCGTCGCCATGGAGGAGCGCCTCGGCTTCGTCACCGACTCCCTCGCCGACGCCCGCGACCGCCTGCGCGCCTTCCTGGACGGCGGCACGGCCCCCGGCGTCCACGCCGGGCGCGCCGCCCGCCAGGAGGCGTGGAGCACCCTCACCGCGGACGAGGACGTGGCCCGCGCCGTCGACCGGTGGATCGCCCGCGGCAACCTCGCCCGCCTCGTCAAGCTGTGGACCGCCGGCTGCGACTTCGACTGGAACCGCCTGCACACCGGCCGGCCGGTGCGACGCGTCCCGCTGCCCGCCTACCCGTTCCGGCTGCGGCGCTACTGGATCGCCGACCGGGCCGACGGCCGCCGCCCCGGGGCGGCGCCGCGGGCCGGCGCGGAGGAGCGGCTGCGGCACCTCGACGGACGGGAGCCCTACCTCGCCGACCACCGGGTCCTCGACGTGCCCACCCTGCCCGGCGCCGCCCACCTGGAGTTCGTCCGCGAGGCCCTCACCGCGTCGGTGCCCGGCGCCGCCCCCACCGGCGTGCGCCTGCGCGACGTGACCTGGCTGCGGCCGGTACGGGTGACCGGGCCGCGCACGCTGCGCATCACCCTCACCCCCGGCGCCGGGGGCGCGGACGGCCACGCCGTGCGCACCTTCGAGGTACGCGCCGACGACGCGCCCGACGTGCACGCCCGGGGCACCGCGCAGCTCGACCCGGCGCTGCGCGACGCGCCCGCCGGGACCCACGACATCGACGCCCTGCGGTCCGGCTGCCCCCGGCGCCGCGACGCCGACGAGTGCTACGCCCTGTTCACCCGCATGGGCCTGGACTACGGCCCCGCCCTGCGCGCCGTCCGGGCGCTGTACCACGGGCCCGACGGCGCGCTGGCCCGGCTGCGGCTGCCCGCCGGGGCCGCCGGCCTGACCACCGACCCGAGCATGCTCGACGGCGCCCTGCAGGCCACGCTCGGCGTGCTGCTGGAGGAGCAGGACGCCGAGCCCGCCGCCGGCTCGGCCGCTGTTCCCTTCACCGTGCGCGAGGTCCAACTGCTGCGGCCCACACCGGCCGAGGGCTGGGCGGTGGTGCGCCGCGCCGCCGACGACCGGGGGGAGGGGCGTCCGCGCCGCCTCGACGTCGACCTGTGCGACGACCGGGGCACCGTCTGCGTGCGCCTGCTCGGCTTCGGCACCCGCGCGATCCGGACCCCGCAGACCACCGGCCCGGCGCGGGCCGTGCCGGACACGGCCACGGCACCCGCGGCGGACCCGGACGCCGCCCTGCTGGCCCGCGTCGACTGGGTCGACCCGCAGGACCGCGCCGGCGCCGGCCGGGACCCCCGCGGCGGCACGCCCGGGCACGTCGTCCTGTGCGAACTGCCCGGCGCCGACGCCCCGGAACTCGCCCGCGCCCTCGGCGCCGAGTGCGAGGCCTGGCAGGCCGACGGCGACGTCGCGGCCCGCTACACCGCGTACGCCGGCCGGCTGCTCGCCCTGCTGCGCGAGGCGGTGCGCCGCCCCACCGGCGCACCCCGGCTCGTGCAGGTCGTCACCCCCGCGCACACCCCCTGGCTGGCCGGCCTGAACGGCATGCTGCGCACCGCCCGCGCCGAGCACCCCGGGCTGCTCACCCAGTGGATCGAGATCGCGGGACCGGCCACGCCGGACGACCTGGCGGCCGTTCTGCGCCGCGCGGCCGCCGACCCGGACGAGGACGCCGTACGCCACGCCGACGGCCGGCTGCGGGTGCCCCGCTGGCGGGAGCTGACGGTGCCGGCCCCGGCGTCACCGTGGCGGGACGGCGGCGTCTACCTGCTGACGGGCGGCGCCGGGGGCCTGGGCGCTCTCCTCGCCAAGGACATCGCCCGGCGCGTCGGCGACCCCGTCCTGGTGCTGTGCGGGCGCAGCCCGGCCGGCGCCGCCCACGACCGGCTCCTCGGGGCGCTGCGCGCCTCGGGCGCCCGCGCCGAGTACCGCGTCCTGGACGTCACCGACCGGGCCGCCGTCCTGACCGCCGTACAGGAGATCGAGAGCCGGTACGGGGCCCTGCACGGCGTCGTCCACGCGGCGGGCGTGCTGCGCGACGGCTTCCTCGCCGCCAAGAGCGCCGACGACCTGCGGGACGTCCTCGCCGTCAAGGCCGCCGGGCTGGTCCACCTGGACGAGGCGACCGCCGGCTGCGACCTCGACTGCTTCGTCGCGTTCTCCTCGATGGCCGCCTTCGGCAACACCGGCCAGGCCGACTACGCCGCCGCCAACGCCTTCCTCGACGCCTACGCCGCCCACCGCCAGGACCTCGTCGACCAGGGCGAGCGCCGGGGCCGCACCCTCTCCGTCAACTGGCCGCTGTGGCAGGAGGGCGGCATGCGCGCCGGCGCCGGCGCCCTGACCGCCATGGAACGCGCCGGACTGCGCGCCCTGGACGCCGGCACCGGACTGGACGCCCTCCACCGCGCCTGGGCCGCCGCACTGCCCCAGGTGATCGTGGTCCACGGCGACCACGACCGCATCCGCGAACGCTTCCTGCCCGGCGACACCCCGGCGCAGGCGCCGGCCGGCACCGGCCGTCCGCCGGCACCGTCCGCCGACCGCGTCACCGCGCTGCTGGCCGAGGTGCTCGAACTCGACCCGGCCGAGCTGAAGCCCGACGTGCCGCTGCGGCGCTACGGCTTCGACTCCATCTTCCAGGTCCAGTTCCTCGCCCGCGCGCAGCGGGACATCGACCCGGACCTCACGCTCGACACCCTCGTCGACAGCGAGACCCTCCAGGACCTCGTCACCGCGCTCGGCGGACCCGGCCGCGCGGACACGGCACCGGCCGCCCCGGCGCCCCCGCCGTCCCGCGAGCCCGCCCCCGACCCGGCGCGGGCCGCCGCCTCCGTGCTCGTCCGGATGAACGGCGTCACCACCGGCCGGCCGGTGTTCTGGATCCACGACGGCAACGGCGGCATCGGCGGCTACGCGCCCCTCGCGGCCCGCTGCCGGCGCCCCTTCTACGGCATCAGCCCCAAGGGCTGGACCGGCACGGAGGACATCCTCACCGGCCAGGAGGCCATGGCCCGGTACTACGTCGCGGCCATGCGCTCCGCCCAGCCGGAGGGCCCCTACGACGTCGGCGGCTTCTCCCTGGGCGGCCTGTTCGCCTACGAAGTCGTGCGCGAACTGCAGGCACAGGGCCAGGAGGTGTCCTCCTTCGTCATGCTGGACACCCTCGACGGCACCGCCACCAACCGCGCCAACGACCAGGTGCTCGGCGGCCGCACCGACCCCGACGCGCGCGCCAAGGTCAGCCTGTTCCGCGCCGTCAACCTGGTGCTCGGCGACAACCGCCTCACCGTCCCCGGCGACGCCTCGCCCGTCCTGCACCGCGACGAGGTCGACCCCGCCCTCGACGTGGACGCCTTCCTGGACTCCCTCGTCAAGGCCGCCCTGGACCGCGGCGTCGACCGCACCGAGAGCCAGCTGCGCACCCGGATCCGGCAGCTGGCGCGCTACTTCGACGCCGTGCAGGGCGAGACGTACACCGTCCGGCCGCTGCCGCGCCCGGACCGGGTGCCCTGTCACTACGTGCGCAACAAGGGCGGCAAGTTCTTCGGCGCGTACGAGGAGTACATGGTGCTCTTCCCCGACCACGGCCTGCCCACCGTCGACGGCACCGAGTACTGGCGCGAATGGGAGCGGCACATCGAGGACTTCACCGTCGTCGACGTCGACACCGTCACCCACTCCGACGTGCTGAGCGCCCCCCACGCCCTGGAGAAGATCCTGGACCTGTGCGACACCCTGTACCGGCCGCACGGGTCCGCCGACGACGCCGCGACCGCGCCCGCCCGGGCCGTGGACGCACCGGCGCCGGACCGCACGGCCGGCGACCGGACGGCCGGCCCGTCCGTGCGAGGAGGCCGCTGAGATGAAGGCACTGATCTTCCCCGGACAGGGCGCCCAGTTCCGCGGCATGGGCCGCGACCTGTTCGACGCCTACCCCGAGGCGGCCGAGCAGGCGTCCGACATCCTCGGCTACGACCTGCCGCGCCTGTGCCTGCACGACCCGCACCGGGTCCTGAACGACACCGAGTACACCCAGCCCGCCCTGTTCGTCGTCGGCGCCCTCGCCCACCGCCGCTGGCGGGAGGAGAACGGCGACGCGGCCGGCTACCTCGCCGGGCACAGCCTGGGCGAGTACTGCGCCCTGCACGCCGCCGGCGCCTTCGACTTCGCGACCGGCGTGCGCCTGGTCCAGCGGCGCGGCGCGCTCATGGCACGGGCCCGCGGCGGCGGCATGGTCGCCGTCGTCGGCGTCGACGGCGACCGGCTCGCCGCTCTCCTCGCCGAGGGCGCCTTCACCACGCTCACCGTCGCCAACCACAACACCCCCACCCAGCACGTCGTCTCCGGCGACGCCGAGACGATCGGCGCGCTGGAGACCCACCTGGAGGACCGGAAGGTGCGGTGCGTGCGCCTGAAGGTCTCCGGCGCCTTCCACTCCCCGCTGATGCGGCCCGCGCAGGAGGAGTTCGCCGCGTTCCTGCGCGACTTCCGGCTCGACGACCCCCGCCTGCCGGTCATCGCCAACGCCACCGCACGCCCCTACCCGGCCGGCCGCACCGCGGACCTGCTCACCCGGCAGATCACCAGCCCCGTCCGGTGGACGGAGAGCGTGCACCACCTGCTCGACCTCGGCGTGAACGACTTCGTCGAACTGGGCGGCACCGTGGTCGGCCGCCTGGTCGACCAGATCCGCACCGCCCCGCGCCCCGCCCCCGCGGCGCCACCGCCGGCGCCCCGGGCGGACGAGGCGCAGCCCCGCCCCGCCGGCCCGGCCCCCGGCCCCCGGGCCGCCGACGCCGCCCGCGCCGCCACCGAGCTGGGCAGCGCCGTCTTCCGCCGCCGCCTCGGACTGCGCTACGCCTACGCCGCCGGCGGCATGTACCGGGGCATCGCCTCGCCCCGCATGGTCATCGCGCTCGCCCGCCGCGGCATGCTCGGCATCCTCGGCACGGGCGGCACCCCGCACCGGGAGATCGAGGAGGGCCTGCGCACCATCCGCGCCGCCCTCGGCCCCGACCGGCCGTTCGGCGTCAACTTCCTCGCCCACCACGACGACCCGGCCGCCGAACGCGCCATGGCCGACCTGCTGCTGCGTCAGGACGTCCGGATCGTCGAGGCGTCCGCGTTCATCCGGATGACCCCGGCGCTCGTCCTGTACCGGGCCCGCGGCCTGCGCCGCGGCCCCGACGGCACGCCCGTGTGCGACCACCGCGTCGTCGCCAAGGTCTCCCGCCCCGAGGTCGCGCGGGCCTTCATGGCGCCCGCCCCCGACGCCGTGCTCGACCGCCTGGTGCGCGACGGCGACCTCGACGCCCACCGGGCCGAACTCGCCCGCCAGGTGCCGATGAGCCACGACATCACCGTCGAGGCCGACTCCGGCGGCCACACCGACGGCGGCATCTCCACCGTGATGATGCCCGCGATGCACCGGCTGCGGCAGGAGGCCCAGCACCGCCACGGCTACGCCGAACCCATCTGCCTCGGCCTCGCCGGCGGCCTGGGCACCCCGGAGGCCGTCGCCGCCGCGTTCATGCTCGGCGCCGACTACGTGCTGACCGGCTCGGTCAACCAGTGCACCGTCGAGGCCGGGACGAGCGACGCCGTCAAGGACATGCTCCAGGACATCGACATCCACGACACCGAGTACGCCCCGGCCGGCGACATGTTCGAGATGGGGGCCAAGGTGCAGGTCCTGCGCAAGGGCGTGTTCTTCCCCACCCGCGCCAACAAGCTGTTCTCGCTGTACTCGCACTACGACGGCCTCGACGAGCTGCCCGCCAGGACCCGTGACCTGCTGGAGCGCACCTACTTCCGCCGCACCCTGGACGAGGTGTGGGAGGACACCCGCGCCCACCTGCGGTCCCGGGGCCGGCACGACGACCTCGCCCGCGCCGAGGCCAACCCCAAGCTGCGCATGGCGCTGGTGTTCCGCTGGTACTTCGCGCACACCGCGCAGCTCGCCCTCAACGGGCGCGACGACCGCACCAACTACCAGGTGCACACCGGGCCGGCGCTCGGCTCGTTCAACCAGTGGGTCAAGGGCACGGACCTGGAACGGTGGCGCGAGCGCCACGTGGACGACATCGGCGTACGCCTCCTCGAAGGCGCCGCCGAACACATCGGCGCCATGTGCCGCGGCTGGCACGGGCCCGCACCGGCCGCCCCACGGCCCGTGCCGCGCACCGAACCGGCGCCCACGGGCGCCGCGTAGCCGCAGGCCGGGGGCGGGCGCCGGGCCCGGCACCGCGTCCGGCCGTGGCGGACGGGGCGACGCGCGGTGCCGCACGGTGACGGTGGAGCGGCCGCAGGGAGGCGATGTACCGGTGGCATCCGTCCCTCGGCGCCCTCCGATCGTTCCCCGCGTGCACCCGGACCTCGCGGCCCCGCCCGCCCCGGGCCCCGGGCCACTCCTCCACCGGGCACATGCCCGGTGGAGGAGGAACGCCGCTCCAGTGCCGCATCGGGCAACGTTCGCCCCGTTGTGAGGCCCTGCCTGTCGACGGATTCGACCGCTGGCGATAATCGACCGATGGCCATCATCGAACGCCCTATGCCGCCCCTGAACGCCGACGAGCGCACCACGCTCGAAAGCTGGCTCGACTTTCATCGCACCACCCTCGCCATGAAGTGCGAGGGCCTGGACGACGAGAAGGCCGCCGTCGCATCCGTGCCGCCGTCCGCCTTCACACTGACCGGCCTCGTCCAGCACATGGCGGAGGTGGAGCGGAACTGGTTCCGCCGAGTGCTCGCCGGAGAACAGGCCCCGCCCATCTACGACCCGCAGGCTGACCCCGATGGCCCCGACGGCGGCTTCGAGCTGGCCGAGGGCGCCACCCTGCGCGACGCTCTGGCCACCTGGCACGCGGAGATCGCCCGCGCCCGCGAGCACTGCGCCGACCGCGCCCTGACCGACACCGGCCGCTTCATGGAGCAGGACGTCAGCCTCCGCTGGATCTACGTCCACATGATCGAGGAGTACGCCCGCCACAACGGCCACGCCGACCTGCTCCGGGAACGCATCGACGGCACCACCGGCGTATAGCGCTTCCGGATCAGGCAGTGCTGGCCCGGTCGGCGACGGCGCGTAGGTGCCGGTCGTCGGCGATTGCGTAAAGGTGCTCGATGTGGGCCTTCTTGGCCGCGCAGTCGGGGTCGCGGGAGGTTTTCCAGGTTTTCAGGCGTCGAAAGGAGACGCCCTCCTCGCGGAGCGAGATGCGCAGGCCCTCGTGGCTGATGTCGTCGACCACCCCCTCGGCGACCAGGGAGTCCGCCAGCTCGGTCGGGCTCCAGGCGGAGAACGGCAGGTCGTGCTCGGGCGGCTTGGACTTCGCGATCTTCCTGGTCTCGCGGCGCTCGGGTAGCGTGAAAGCCCTGGGCCGGCCGCCCTTGTACTTCGGGTACAGCGAGTCGAAGCCGTCGACCTCGAAGTCGTGGATCACGTCCCGGACCCGGTCGGCGCTGGTGAACGACACCTCAGCGATCTTCGCTACCGGCATGCCCTGTGCGGACAGCGGCACCATCTGGGCCCGCCGCCAGGTCACCACCGATCCGGTGCCCCTGCGGATGATCCGCAGCAGTCGTCTGCCCTCGGCATCGTCGATTCCACGCACACGTACTCGTTCTGCCACCCACCCAGAATGACGGTCGCGCGTCGCTCGGAACGGGACCGAGCGGCGCGTCACATCACGACGGGCAGGACCTTACGACGGGGCGAACGTTGCCTGATGCGGCACTAGCGGTCGACGGCCCGCATCCCCGCCTCGTCGTACCGCTCGCCCGCCGCCTCGGGCAGTTCGGCGTCGATGCGGGCCAGGTCGTCCCCGGTCAGCGTGATGTCGACCGCGGCGGCGTTCTGCTCCAGGTAGGTGCGGCGCTTGGTGCCGGGGATGGGCACCAGGTCCTCGCCCCGGGCCAGCACCCAGGCGATGGCCAGCTGGGCGGGGGTCACGTCCTTCTCGGCGGCGATCTCCCTCACCTTCGCCGCCAGCCGGAGGTTCGCCTCCAGGTTGGCGTCCTGGAAGCGCGGGTTCTCGCGGCGCCAGTCGTCCGCGTCCAGCTCGTCCGGCGTGGTGAACCGCCCGGCGAGGAAGCCGCGGCCGAGCGGCGAGTACGGCACGAAGCCGATGCCCAGCTCCCGGCAGGCGGGCAGCACCTCGGCCTCCACGTCCCGCGACCACAGCGAGTACTCGCTCTGCACTGCGGTGACCGGGTGCACGGCGTGGGCGCGCCGGATGGTCCGCGCGCTCGCCTCGCTCAGGCCGATGTGCCGCACCTTGCCCTCGGCGACCAGCTCGCCCAGCGCGCCGGCCGTCTCCTCGACGGGAACGTCCGGGTCGACCCGGTGCTGGTAGTACAGGTCGATGTGGTCGGTCCCCAGACGTTCCAGGGAGCCGTGGACCGAGCTGCGGACATGTTCGGCCGAACCGTCCGGCGGGCCGACCGTGCTGATGTCGCCGGGCACGGCGTGGTCCATCCGGTAGTTGAACTTCGTGGCGATCACGTACTCGTCGCGGTGCCCCCGGATCGCCTCGCCGACGAGCGACTCGTTGGTGAGCGGCCCGTACATCTGCGCGGTGTCGAGGAAGTTCACCCCGAGGTCCAGGGCGCGCCGGATGGTCGCGATCGCCTCCTGCCGGTCGGCGGATCCGTAGAAGGCGGACATGCCCATGCACCCCAGGCCGATGGCCGACACCCGAAGGTCCCGCAGACTGCGCTTCCGCATACCGTGTCCCCGCCTTTCCCTGCACGCTCGCTCGTCGCCCGGACGGCACGAAGCCCTTCCTCCATCTAGCGACGGATCCCCCCGCCCGGCATCTCGGGGAGGCGCCGGGCGGCGCGGACTTCGTACGCGCGACGTCCGCGACGCTCCGCCGCAGGGCCGCCCGCGCGGTCCGCGCAGCGGACGGAGCGGCAGCACGCCCTCACGTAACCTCGTCCCGTGCCAGCCTCCCGCCTGCATCGCGTCGCCGTCCTCGTGCTCGAGGGCGCGAAGCCGCTCGATGTCGGAATCCCCGCGCAGGTCTTCACGACCCGCGCGAGCATGCCGTACGAGGTACGGGTGTGCGGGGCGACCCCCGGGCTGGTGACCGGCGGCGACGGCCTCGCGTACCACGTCGCCCACGGCCTGGACGCGCTGGCGTGGGCCGACATCGTCTTCGTCCCCGGCTACCGGTTCCCGGACCGCGACGACCCGCCGCGAGCCGTCGTCGACGCACTGATCACCGCCCACGACCGGGGCGCGCGGCTCGCCGCCATCTCCACGGGCGCCTTCGCGCTCGCCGCCACGGGCCTGCTCGACGGCAGGCGCGCCACGACGCACTGGCACTACACGCGGGCGCTCGCGGCCCGGCATCCGCTCGTCCGGGTCGACGAGAACGTGCTGTTCGTCGACGAGGGCAGCGTGCTCACCTCGGCCGGCGCCGCCTCCGGCATCGACCTGTGCCTGCACATCCTGCGCGGCGACCTCGGAGTGGCCGCGTCCAACCACGCGGCCCGGCGTCTGGTCGCGGCCCCCTACCGCAGCGGCGGCCAGGCCCAGTACGTGCCGCGCAGCGTCCCCGAGCCGCTCGGCGAGCGGTTCGCCACCACCCGCGAGTGGGCGCTGCACCGGCTCGGCGAGCCCCTCACCCTCGACATACTGGCGCGGCGGGCGGGGGTCTCGCCGCGCACGTTCTCCCGGCGCTTCGTCGAGGAGACCGGCTACACGCCGATGCAGTGGGTGCTGCGCGCCCGCGTCGACCTGGCCCGCGAACTGCTCGAGCGCTCGCAGCGCAGCGTCGAACAGATCGCCGCCGACGTCGGGCTCGGCACCGGCGCGAACCTGCGCCTGCACTTCCAGCGCATCCTCGGCACCACGCCGAGCGAGTACCGCCGCACCTTCACCCGGGGCGAGTGATCCGCCGGCCCCCTCGTGGCGAGATCCTTTTGAACCGTGGCGACCTCGCCACTGTCAGCGGCACCGGCCGCGGGCGAGCCTGGGGGCGAAGGGAAGGGACCTCACTCATGACTCGCATCGCCATCAACGGATTCGGCCGCATCGGACGCAATGTGCTGCGCGCGCTGCTGGAGCGCGACAGCGCCCTCGAGATCGTCGCCGTCAACGACCTGACGGAGCCCGCCGCTCTCGCCCGGCTGCTCGCCTACGACAGCACGGCCGGCCGGCTCGGACGCCCGGTGACCGTCGACGGGGACGCCCTCGTCGTCGACGGCCGCCGGATCACGGTGCTGGCCGAGCGCGAACCGGCACGGCTGCCGTGGGCCGAACTCGGCGTCGACGTCGTCCTGGAGGCCACCGGCCGCTTCACCTCGGCCGAGGCCGCCCGCGCCCACCTCGACGCGGGCGCGAGGAAGGTGCTCGTCAGCGCGCCGTCGGACGGCGCCGACGTCACGCTCGCGTTCGGGGTCAACACCGACGCCTACGACCCGGCCGGGCACACGATCGTCTCGAACGCCTCCTGCACCACCAACGCCCTCGCGCCGCTGGCCAAGGTGCTCGACGAACTCGCCGGTATCGAGCACGGGTTCATGACGACCGTGCACGCCTACACGCAGGAGCAGAACCTGCAGGACGGCCCGCACCGCGACGCCCGCCGCGCCCGGGCCGCCGGCGTCAACATCGTGCCGACCACGACCGGCGCCGCCAAGGCGATCGGGCTGGTGCTGCCGAACCTCGACGGCAAACTGTCGGGCGACTCGATCCGCGTACCGGTGCCGGTGGGCTCGATCGTCGAACTCAACACGACCGTCGCCCGCGACGTGACGCGCGACGACGTGCTGGCGGCGTACCGCGCCGCGGCGCAGGGGCCGCTCGCCGGCATCCTCGAGTACTCGGAGGACCCGCTCGTGTCGTCCGACATCACGGGCAATCCCGCCTCGTCGATCTTCGACTCGGCCCTCACCCGCGTCGACGGCCGCCACGTCAAGGTGGTCGCCTGGTACGACAACGAGTGGGGCTTCTCGAACCGTGTGATCGACACGCTCGAGCTCCTCGCCGCCCGCTGACGGACGCCGGGGGAGCAGCGGAGGCGGGCCCGCCGGTCCGCGCGGGAAGGACGCGAGGCGGCCGGCGGCTCGTCCCCGCCCCCGGCCCCGCCGAACTCCCCCGGCCGGACCACGACGGAGGACGACGCGCCCGGCCCCGCCCTGCCCGACGCCGGACGCGCCCTCCCGGCACGGCCGTCCCCGCCCGGCGGCCCTCCAGGCCGGTCCGCTTCCGGGTTTTCCGCCGCCTCCCGGCGCCCGGGCCGTGCCCCCCGCGGGCACGAACCCGCCCGGGCGGGCTTGCCCGGCAGCGCGCCGGCCGGGTGACACCGGTGTCCGCCGGATGCCGGAGCACTCCGTGTGAGCGGAGGAGCGACGGGGCACCCCATCCTGCATGCGCATCGTGATCACCGGGGCGACCGGGAACATCGGGTCCGTCGTCGTGCAACGCCTGCGTGCCGAGGGCACGCACGACCTCGTGGGCCTGGCCCGGCGGCTGCCCGAGGGCCCCGACGGCCGTGGGGTCGACTGGCGCCCGGCGGACCTCAGCACCGACGCCTGCCACGACACGCTCGTCGAGGCGTTCACCGGCGCGGACGCGGTCGTCCACCTGGCGTGGGGCTTCCAGCCGTCCCACGATCTCGCCTACCTCGCCGAGCTCGGCGTCGGCGGCACCCGCCGCGTGCTCCGGGCCGTCGCCGGAACCGGTGTCCCGCACCTGGTCCACATGTCCTCGGTCGGCGCCTACTCCCCGAAGAGGGACGACCGTCCGGTCGACGAGTCCTGGCCCACCGGGGGCGTGCGCAGCTCCCGCTACAGCCGGCACAAGGCGGCGGCCGAGCGCCTCCTCGACCGGCACGAGGCCTCCGGCGCCGGCACGCTCGTCACCCGCCTCCGGCCGGGGATCGTCGGGCAACGCGCCGCCGGCAGCGCCCTGCTCAGGTACGGCGTGCCCGCCCTCGTGCCGCCCAAGGCGCTCGACCTGCTGCCGATCCTGCCGATGGACCGGCGGCTGACCATCCCGATGGTCCACACCGACGACGTCGCCGAGGCGATCGTCGCGGTGCTCCACCGGCGCGCGGGCGGCCCGTTCAACCTCGCCGCCGACCCGCCCGTGACCGCGGCGGTCCTCGCGGACGCGCTCGGCGCCAGACTGGTGCACGTGCCCTCCGCGGTGGTCCGCGCCGCCATGTCGGCCGCCTGGCACGCGCATCTGCAGCCGGTCGACACCGGGTGGCTCGACATGGGCTTCGCGCTCCCGACGCTGGACACGACCCGCGCCCGCACGGAACTCGACTGGACCCCGGCCAAGGACGGGCCGCAGGTGATCGCCGAGGTGATCGAGGGCATGAGACGGGCCGCGTCCGGCCGGACACCCGTGCTGCGCCCCCGCACCGTCCTCGGCGCGCCCGGCGACGCGGCCCGGCGCGGACCGGTCGCCGTGCGGCGGCGCCCGTGACCGCCGGCGCGGCCCCGGCACGCCCCGGGCCGCCGCCCCTGCGCGCGCTGCTCGCCGCCGCCCACGGCGGGCCCGCCCTGGCGGTCGGCGCCGTCACGGGTCTGCTCGCGCTCCGCAGCGACCTGCGCCCGCTCGACGCCGCCGTCGTCACCGCGGCGGTGCTCACCGGCCAGCTCACCATCGGCTGGGCCAACGACCTGCGCGACCTGCCCCGCGACCGCGCCGTCGGCCGCACCGACAAACCACTGGTCACCGGAGCCCTCCCGGCCGGCTGGGCGGTGCGCGCCCTGGCCGTGTCCGCGCTCGCCTGCCTCGTGCTGTCCGCGCTCGTCGGCTGGCGCGGCGCGCTGGTCAACGTCGTCCTCGGCGCCGGCGCGGGCCACGCCTACAACCTGGGGCTCAAGGCGACCCGGTGGTCGTGGGTGCCGTACGCCAGTGCCTTCGGGACACTGCCCTCGGTCGTCACCCTCGCCGGTCCCGCCCCCGCCTGGGCGCCCCTGTGGGCGACCGGCGCCGGCGCCGCGCTCGGCGTCGGGGCCCACCTGCTCAATGCGCTGCCCGACCTCGCCGACGACGCGCGCACCGGCGTCCGCGGCCTGCCGCACCAGATCGGCGAGCGCCCCTCGCGCGTCCTGGCCGTCGTGCTGCTGTCCGCCGCCTCGCTGCTGGCCGTGTTCGGTCCCGCAGGATCCCCTCCGGCATGGACGTGGGCGGTCCTCGCACTGGTGGCGGTCCTCGTGGTGCTCACGTCGGCCGCCCGCGGCCGTGCCCCCTTCCGGGCCGCGGTGGCCATCGCCCTGCTCGACGTCGTGCTGCTCGTGGCGGCCGGCTGATGGCGCCGGCCCCCGCCCACTGGGACCTCGCGGTGGTCGGCGCCGGACCGGCCGGTGCCGCCGCCGCCCTGGGCGCGTTGCACGCCGACCCGGGGCTGCGCGTCGTCCTCCTGGACCGGGCGGACTTCCCGCGGGACAAGGCGTGCGGCGACGGGGTGGGCCCGCACGTCCTCGACCTCCTCGCCGAGGTCGGCGTCACCGGCGTCGTCGGCGACCGGGTCCCGGTCGACCGCCTCCGTCTCGGCCGCGGCGGTCTGGTCGCCGAGCGGCGGACGGCCCGCCCGGCGTGGGTGGTGCCGCGCCGGATCCTCGACGCCCGACTGGTCGACGCGGCCGTCGCCGCCGGCGCCCGCCTCCTGCGGCACCGCGTGCGCGAGCTGCGGCAGCGCGCCGACGCGGTGGTCCTGGACGGGGAGGTGTCCGCCGCGGTCGTGGTCGGCGCCGACGGCGCCCACTCGGCCGTCCGGCGCGCGCTCGGCCGGCCCCGCGGCCCGGTGGCCCTGGCGCTGCGCGGCTACGCCCCGGTCGCACCCGGGCGGCGCGGCGCGCAGGTCATCGAGTTCGGCACCCGGAACCAGCCCTCGTACGCCTGGTCCTTCGACCGCGGTGACGGCCTCGCGAACGTCGGGTACGGCGAGCTCCTCCACGCGGACCGCCCGGCACCCACCCGGGCCCACCTGCTCGAACGCCTCGAGGCGCTGCTGCCCGGCGCCACCGGGGGCGGGCGGCACTGGATCGGGCACCACCTGCCGCTCTCGACGGCGCGCCGGCGCCTCCCGGCCGGCCGCGTACTGCTCGCGGGCGACGCCGCCTGCCTGGTGAACCCGCTGACCGGGGAGGGCATCCACCGCGCCGTGGCCACCGGCATCGCGGCCGGCCGGGCCACCGCCGCGGCCCTGCGCGAGGGGCGGCCCGACCGGGCGGGGGAGCGGTACGCCCGCGCCACCCGCCGGATCCTGCTGCCCCACCTGCGCCACACCGCCCTGGCCGCCCGGCTCGCCCGCAGCCCGCGCCTCGTCGAGGCCGGGCTGCGGGCAGCGGCCGCCGACCAGCGCGTCTTCGACGACCTCGTCGAACTCGGTCTCGCCTGCGGCCGGCTCACCCCCACCGTCGCGCTCGGCCTCGGCCGGGCGCTCCTCACCCCCGCCCGTCCGACCGGCCGACCTCAGGAGCCAGCATGACCACGCGCATCCTCAGCGTCCGCGGTGTCCTTCCCGAACACCGCCACCGGCAGCAGGAGATCACCGAGTCCTTCACCACCATGCTGGCCGGGGGCACGGTCGACCGCGGCGTCGTCGAGCGGTTCCACCGCAACGCGTGCGTCGAGACCCGGCACAGCGTGCTCCCGCTGGAGGAGTACGCCCGGCTCGGGGACTTCGGCCGGTCGAACGACGTCTTCATCCGGGCCGGCGTCGAGCTCGGCGGGCGCGCGGTCGTCGACGCGCTCAAGGACGCCGGCCTCACACCGGCCGACGTCGACTACATCGTGTCGTGCACGGTGACCGGACTGGCCGTCCCCACGCTCGAGGCCCGCGTCGCGGAACGGATCGGGCTCCGCCCCGACGTGGTGCGGCTGCCCCTCGTCGGCCTCGGCTGCGTCGCCGGCGCGGCCGGCGTCGCACGCCTGCACGATCTGCTGCGCGGCCGCCCGGACGGGGTCGCGGTGCTGATGTCGGTCGAGCTGTGCTCGCTCACGCTCCAGCGCGAGGACACCTCGGCCGCCCACCTCGTGGCGAGCGGCCTGTTCGGGGACGGCGCCGCGGCGGTGGTCGCCGTCGGGCCCGGGCACCCGCTCGCGCGGTCCGACGACCCCGCCCACCCCCAGGTGCTCGCCTCGCGCAGCCGCCTCTACCCCGACTCGGAACGCACGATGGGCTGGGACATCGGTCCCGGCGGCTTCAGGATCGTGCTGGACTCCTCGGTCCCCGACCTGGTGCGCCGGTACGTCGGCGACGACGTGCGCGGCTTCCTCGCCGACCACGGACTGACCGGCGACGACCTCGGCTGGTACGTCGCGCACCCCGGCGGTCCCAAGGTCATCGAGGCGCTGCAGGACGCTCTCGGAGTCGGGCGGGACGCCCTGGGCGTCACCTGGGACTCGCTGCGGCGGGTCGGCAACCTGTCCTCCTCCTCGGTGCTGCACGTCCTGGCGGACACGCTCGCCGACCGCCCGCCCCGGCCCGGCTCCCACGGGCTCATGCTCGCCATGGGCCCGGGGTTCTGCTCCGAGCTCGTGCTGCTGCGCGCCCCGGGGGAGGAGGGATGACCGGCCAGGTCCTGTTCACCGTCCTGGTCCTGGCCGTCGGTCTGGAACGGGTCGCCGAGCTGGTGGTGTCCCGCCGCAACGCCGCCTGGAGCCTCGCGCGGGGCGGCGTGGAGTCCGGGCGGGGACACTACCCGTTCATGGTGGCGCTGCACACGGGTCTGCTGGCCGGCGCGCTCGTGGAGGTGTGGGTGCGCCGGCCGGACGCCGCACCGGTCCTCGCCTGGACCATGCTCGCCCTCGTCGCGGCCGCGCAGGCGCTGCGCTGGTGGTGCATCGCCACCCTGGGCCGGCAGTGGAACACCCGGGTGATCGTCGTGCCCGGCGCCCCGCGCGTGACCGGCGGCCCCTACCGCCGCCTCCCGCACCCGAACTACGTCGCCGTCGTCGTCGAGGGGCTCGCGCTCCCGCTGGTGCACTCGGCCTGGATCACGGCGGCCGTCTTCACCGTGCTGAACGGGTTCCTGCTCGCCACCCGCATCCGCGCCGAGGACGCCGCCCTGGCGCGGCTGGCCTGAGGAGATGCGCATGGACCTGCTCGTCGTGGGCGGGGGACCCGCGGGTCTGGCCACGGCCCTGCACGCGGCCCGGGCGGGGCTGGAGGCGACCGTCTGGGAGCAGCGCGCCGGCACCGTCGACAAGGCGTGCGGCGAAGGGCTGATGCCGGGCGCCGTCGCCGCCCTGGCGGCGCTCGGCGTCCATCCGCCGGGGCACGACCTGCGGGGCGTCCGGTACGTCGCCGGGCCGCGCCGGGCCGACGCCGACTTCCGGGCGGGTCCGGGCCGCGGGGTGCGGCGTACCGCGCTGCACGCGGCGCTGCGCGAGGCGGTGCTGGCCGCGGGCGTGCGGATCGAGCAGCGCACGGTGCGCCGTGTCGGGCAGGACGGGACCGGTGTGGTGGTCGACGGCATCCGGGCCGGCCATCTCGTCGCCGCCGACGGCCTGCACTCGCCGATCCGCCGGGCCCTGGGGCTGCACCGGCCGCGCCGGGCCCGCCGGCGGCACGGGCTGCGGCGCCACTACGCGCTCACCCCGTGGAGCGACCGCGTCGAGGTGCACTGGGCCCGTGACGCGGAGGCCTATGTGACCCCGGTGGCCGACGGCCTCGTGGGCGTCGCGATGCTCACCGCCGGCCGCGGAACGTACGACGACCACCTCGCCGCCTTCCCCGAGCTGCGGGAGCGGCTGGCCGGAGCCGGGACCGCCGGACCGGTGCGCGGGGCGGGCCCGCTCCGCCAGGGCGCGAGCGCGCGCACCGCCGGGCGGGTGCTGCTCGTCGGCGACGCGGCCGGCTACGTGGACGCGCTGACCGGCGAGGGCATCGCGCTGGCCCTCGCACAGGCGTCGGCGGCGGTGCGGGCGGTCGTCGGCGGCGACCTGGCGGCCTACGAACGGGAGTGGCGGCGACTCACCCGGCGCTACCGCTGGCTGACCCATGCGCTGCTCGCCGCGACCAGGGTGCCCCCCGTCCGCGCGGCGCTGGTACCCGCGGCACAGCGGCTGCCGCGGCTGTTCTCCGCGACCGTCGACGCGCTGGCGCGTCCGGCGGGGACGTGATCCGGCGGGTTCCGGGCACCGTCGGCACGGCGGCCGGCGGCCTCGGCCGCACGAGGGGACCGGTTCCCGGCGCGGCGCGCCGGGCCGCTTACGCGGCATCGGCCTTTCGGTGGGCGGACATGAGGAACATCATGCCGCCTGCACGGTCCGGCGCCCGTCGGGAAACCGCATCCGGTGCCGGCCCACCGCGCCGGCCCCCGGCCCGGCGTCCGCCGGCGGGCCGGGGGCAGGGGGGCGGCCCTTCGCCGGCCGCCGAGCGCCGTGGCCGGCCGCTTCGGCGCTCAGCGGGCGGGGGCGCCCGTTCAGTCGAGGACCGCGGTGGCCTCGATCTCGACCAGGTGGTCGGGGACGTCCAGCGCGGCCACGCCTATCAGCGTGGCCGGCGGGGCCGAGGCGGTCCCCAGCCGTGCGGTTGCCCGGGAGATCCCCTCCAGGAGCGAGGGCATCTTGTCGGGGGTCCAGTCGACGACGTAGAAGGTCAGTCTGGCCACGTCGTCGAAGGACCCGCCGACCTCGGCCAGGGCGGTGCCGATGTTGAGGTAGCACTGCTCGACCTGGGCGGCGAGATCGCCTTCGCCGACCGTGATCCCCCCGGCGTCCCATGCGACCTGCCCGGCGACGAAGACGATCCTCGACCCCGACGCGATCGACACCTGCCGGTAGACACCGACCTCGGGCAATCCACCGGGGTTCACCGAAGTGATGGCCATGCTGTCCGCCTCCTCGTCCTGGGCGCCTGCGGGGCCGTGTCGGCCCGGCGAAGACGCCGCGGTCTCTTGTGGTTACTCGGGAACCGTAGGAGAGTGAGCGCTGACGTGGAAGAACGCACTTTTCAGTGACTGAGGAACCGGACGGTGACCAAGCAGTTCACGGCCTTGTCCGACGCGGACCCGGCGCGTGCGGACTCCCTGGCGCGGGGGATCCTCCCGGACGTCGCCGGCAAGTGGGCGTTCCCGATCGCCGAGGCCCTCGGTGACCGCACCCTGCGCTTCAGCGGGCTGCGGAACGAGACCGAGGGCATCAGCCACAAGACGCTCACCCGGAACCTGCGCATGCCGGAGCGCAACGGCCTGGTCGAGCGCACCGTGCACCCCACCGTCCCGCCGCGGGTCGAACACACCCTCACCGAGCCGGGCCCTGCGCGCGACGGTCGACGGGATGTGCGGCTGGACCCACCGGTACCACGGGTACCGGTCGAACTCGTGGGGCGGCAGGTCGAGGGCGTGGCAGGCTTCGCGGACGACGGCCTGTTCGCTCTTGTCGAAGTCACCGTCGGCACCGCCGATGACGATGCCGATCCGGACGACGGCGCGGGCTTCGGCGGGCTTCTTCCTGGCCTTGGCGATCTCCTGCGGGACACCGACCCCGCCGAGGGCGAAGCCGGCCGTCGGCTCGGCCAGGTTCTCCTCGAAGCGGCGCCGGAGGCCGGCGGCGTGGAAGGTCTGCGGCACCTCGTTGGTGGCGGTCGACTGCGCCACGCGCCGGCGCTCGGCGGGGTCGACGGTGCCGTCGGCCGCGGCGACGGGCGCGCACATCGCCGAGGCGGCGTCCCGGAACGCGCCGGACCCGGGGTGGTTCCTCCTCGCCGTCAGCCGGGCCCGCATCGCTGATGCGGACTCCCGGACGCGGTCCCACAGGGCCACGGGCAGCTTCCTCGTCATGGGGCGCCCGGGCCGGGCCGGGGGCGGCCCGGCCCGGGCCTGTGCCATGCGGGGCGGGTCAGGCCTCGTCGCCCTCGTCGTCGCCTTCGAGGAAGTCGCCGACCTCGTCGACGACCTCGGCGGCGACGAACCCGCCGGCCACGCCGACGGCGAGCCCGGCCGCGCCCGCGGCGACGGCGGTGCCCATGCCGGGCCCGGAACGGTGACCGCCGTGGTGACCGCCGTGGTGGCCGTCGTGGTGGCCGTCGGAGTGGTACGCGTCCGCGTGTCCGTAGGCGGCGGGGGCGCTGTGGTGACCGTGGCCGGCGACCAGCTGGCGGATCCAGGCGTCGACGACGGTGCTCCAGTCGCGCTGGGCGGCGCCCTCATGGCTGACGACGTGCCGGTTGACGACGTCGTGGCCGGAGGAGAAGAACCCGCCGGGCTTGTCGGCCTCCAGGACGACCTCCATGCCGCCGGGGTTGGCCAGGAAGGTGACCTCCAGCTCCCGCATGGCGTGCGCGTACTGGGGCGCGGGGACGAGCTCGATCTCCTGGTAGAACGGCAGCTGCTGGCCGGTGCCGCGGATGTGCCCATACTCCAGATCGGCGGACTTGAAGCCGAAGCCGAGCCGGCCGAGGGCTTCGAGGACCGCCTCCTGCACGGGCAGCGGGGCAACCGCCAGCGGATCGAGGTCCCCCTTGTCCTTCGCGCCGGCCACCGCCAGCTCCGTGCGCACCCCGAGCACGATGCCCAGTGCCTGCCCGTACAGCTCCGTGACCGGCGTCTCCCAGGGCAGCGCCACCGTGAACGGCACGCTGCGCTGCTCGCCCTCCGCCAGGCGGAAGCCGCCGGCGACGGTGAACCGGCCGAAGACCACCACGCCCTCGGCCTCGCCGCCGTCGTGCTCGGCCTCCACCCGGGCCACCAGCTCCAGGGTGACGTGTTCGATGTCGAAGTCGGCGCTGCCGCCCCGGAGGTGCACCTGGCCCGTCAGGCTGCCGCCGGGCAGTACGGGGCCCGGGTCGAGGACCGTGTCCACGGTGGGGCCGCCCACACCGAGCGCGCCGAGCAACTTCTTGAACACCATCGCGGCGTTCACTCCTTCATGTGTGAGATCTGCGGAGCGTGGTGCCGCGGGCCCTCGGCTCGAGGCGTCCGCGGCACCACGCGGCCGGAGGGATGGCTACTTCGCCGTGTCCAGCGCGGCCAGCGCCTGGGCCCAGCGGACGTACTTCAGCTCGGCGAGCTCGGCGACGGTGGTGACGCCGAACGCCTCCTTCAGCAGCTCGCCGTCCCGGTCGGACACCCCCTTCAGCGCCGAGACGGGGGCGGCGAGGACCTCGGCCAGCGGCTTGTCCGCCCATGCCCTGTCCAGCACCGTGTCCAGATCGATCGAAACCATGTATGCCCTCCCAGGCCGATGACGTGCGACAACAGGGGTGCGCGGCCCCGCAGCCGGCGTCCGGGGACGACGACGGCGGTGTCGTCCCGGCGGGAACCGCTGAGCGGGTCCCGCCGTCCCGGCGGCACGGCAGGGCAGCGGTGCCGCGTTCGTCCGGCCAGGGCCGCCGACCGCTCACCGCGCACCGCCTCCCCGTTCCGGGCGCGCACCCGGGGACGGCCGGAATCGCCGGACCGCCCCCTCGCTTTTTCTACACGACTGTAGAAGGATAGGTCGAGTCGGCGAGGCGCTTTCGGGCCACCGGGACGTCGAAGGTGTGAGAACGCCCCGCGACCAGACGCCTCGAAGGAGTTTTACCGACCCTTTACCATGAGGTGGGGAGACCTCCCCTCCCACGAAGACCTTCCGCCCCGCCGGGGGCGGGTGAACGACGAAGGAGCAGCAGACCCGCAATGGGTGAACCCCCCAGTCCGAGCCGTGCCAGACCCCGTCCGACAGCGAGCTGTGAAGCGGGGGTGGCACGGTGACCGAGTTCCTGCTGATCCTGCTCGCCCTGGCGCTGACCCTCGCGTGCGCGGTGTTCGTCGCGGCCGAGTTCTCCCTCACCACGGTCGAACGAGCCGACCTCGAACGGGCCGCCGCGGCCGGCGAGCGCGGCGCCGACAGCGCCCTGAAGGCCGTCAGGCGGCTGACCTTCCAGCTCTCCGGAGCCCAGCTGGGCATCACCGTGACCTCGCTGGTGATCGGTATGCTCGCCGAGCCGTCCCTGGCCGCGCTGCTGCGCGGCCCGCTGACCGCGCTCGGCCTGGGCGCCGCGGCTTCCACGATCGCCACCGTGCTCGGCGTCGCCCTCTCCACCGTGGTGCTGATGGTCGTCGGCGAGCTGGTCCCGAAGAACTGGGCGATCTCCCGGCCGCTGGCCGTGGCCAAGGTCGTCGCCGCCCCGCAGCGCGGCTTCACCGCCGTCTTCGGGCCCTTCATCGAGCACCTGAACAACACCGCCAACCGTTTCGTGCGCCGCTTCGGCCTGGAGCCGGCCGAAGAGCTGGCCCACGCCCGCAGTCCGGAGGAGCTGGTGGCCCTCGCCCGGCACTCCGCCGCGCAGGGCGCGCTGGAGCAGGACTCCGCCGAGCTGTTCGTCCGCACGCTGCACCTGGGGGAGCTGACGGCCGAGAACGTCATGACCCCGCGGGTGGACGTCAAGGCCCTCGAAGCCCACGCCAGCGCCGCGGACGCGGTCGGCCTCACGCACACCACCGGCCTGTCGCGGTTCCCCGTCTACTGGGACAGCCTGGACGAGATCATCGGCACCCTCCACATCCGCGACGTCCTCGCCCTGGACGAGCACCAGCGCGCCACCACACCGGTCACCGACCTGATCACGCCGCCGCTGCTGGTGCCCGACAGCCTGCCCGTCGACACGCTCCTGGCCCGGCTGCGCGCGCAGCGCACCATGGCCGTGGTCATCGACGAGTACGGCGGCACCGCCGGCGTCGCCACCGTCGAGGACATCATCGAGGAGGTCGTCGGCGAGGTCCGTGACGAACACGACCCCCTGGAGGTCCCCGACCTGCTGCCCGGTCCCGTCACCGAGGAGGGGCGCCGGGTCTGGCAGGCCGACGGCAGTGTCCGCGTCGACCAGCTCGCCGAGATCGGCCTGAGCGCCGTGGACGGACCGTACGAGACCCTCGCCGGCCTGACCGCCACCCTCCTGGAACGCATCCCCCGACCTGGAGACACCGTGCACTTCGACGGATGGGACATCACCGTCCTCGACGTCGACCACCACCGCGCCGACCGCCTCGCCCTCACCGCCCCGGCGGCGGACCACGTCACGCAGGAGACAGCCCGATGACCGCCGTCCAGTTGCTCGTCGGCGCCCTGACCCTGCTCACCAACGCCTTCTTCGTCGGTGCCGAATTCGCCCTCATCTCGGTGCGCCGCAGCCAGATCGAGCCCAAGGCCCACGCCGGGAACAGGCGCGCCGCGACCACCCTGTGGGGGATCGAGCACCTGTCGGCGATGATGGCCACCGCCCAGCTCGGCATCACCGTCTCCTCCCTCGTGCTCGGCGCCGTGGCCGAACCGGCCATCGCCCACCTGCTGGAACCCCCCTTCCACGCCATCGGCGTGCCCGAGGGGCTCATCCACCCGATCGCCTTCGTCATCGCGCTGACCCTGGCGACGTACCTGCACATGCTGTTCGGCGAGATGGTGCCCAAGAACATCGCCCTGGCCGCCCCGGCGCCCACCGCGCTGTTCCTCGGCCCGCCGCTGGTCGCGCTCACCCGTGCGCTCAAGCCCGTCGTCTTCGGCATCAACGCCTTCGCCAACACCCTGCTGCGGATGCTGAGGGTCGAACCCAAGGACGAGGTCGCCGCCGTCTTCACCGACGACGAGCTCGCCCGCCTCGTCGCCGACTCCAGCCAGGCCGGCCTGCTCGACCCCGCCGACGGCGAACGGCTGCGCGACGCCCTGGAACTCGGCACCCGCCCGGTCGGCGAGGTCCTGGTGCCGCTGGCCCGGATGAGCACGGTCGGCCACCGCGTCACCCCCGCCCAGCTGGAGAAGGCGGCGACAGGCGCCGGCTACTCCCGGATGCCCGTCCTGGGCCCCGGCGGCACGGTCATGGGCTACCTGCACATCAAGGACGCCATCGGCGTGCCCGAACGGCACAAGCCCTTCCCCCGCACCGCCCTGCATCCCGTGACCCGGGTGCAGATCGACACCCCGCTCGACGACGCCCTCACCGCCATGCGCTCCACCGGCACCCACCTCGCCGCCGTCACCGGCGACAAGGGCACCGTGATCGGCTTCGTCACCATGGAGGACGTCCTGTCCGAACTCGTCGGCCCCGCCGCCTGACGGGCCAGGCGGCCGCGGCGCGTCCCGCACAGGCGTCCGCGGGCAGGACGCCGGGCTTCAGGGCGTGAAGGGACCCGATGCGGGCAGGGAGCCGGTCGCCGCAGGCGGGCGCGGAGCCGAACGGACGCCGCGCCCCCGCGGGGAACCGACGGAGCGGGAGCCGCGCTTCGAGGGCGGTGACTCGTCCCCGTTCGCGGTCGTCCTCACCGCCGGGCCCGGGCCGCCGGGAATCAGCGGGCGGCCGGTGCGGTGCGGCGGGTGAGCAGGACGCCCAGGGCGATCATGCCGATGCCCAGGACGAAGTGCAGCCAGTTGTCGGCCGTGTTGACCGGAACGAAGTTCGCGGCGCTGTCGAGGTCGATGATCAGCCCGTAGATCCACAGGAGCAGGTAGATCACTCCGCCGCCGATGAGGAACGTGCGGGCCGTGGAAGCCGCACGGGCCATGGCGATGCCGGCGATGCCGAACAGCAGGTGGACGATGTTGTGCAGGATCGACACCTGGAACAGGCCCAGGAGCTTGGCCTCGGAGTGGTGTTCGGCGAACCGCATGGTGTCGTAGTCGGTCGTGACACCGGGGATGAAGCCGAGAAGGCCGACCAGGAGGAACACCGTACCGACGGCGAGGGCGGCCTGCTGCACCCTGGTCCGGCCAGCCGCGGGGGTGGCGTGACGAGTGGACATGATGGTGACCCTTCCGGCGACGTAGGCGGCCGGAGCCGCGCAGAATGATCCTTCGGTTACCTTTTACCTCCCGTTTATCCGGTTCTCCACCGCTCGGTGCGCTGTTCGGTCCCCGGCTTTCCGCGCCACGTCCGTCTCCCGGAGCGACGGGATCCGCTCCTTCCGGCAGCGAGGAAGCAGATCCGGCCGCCTCTCCCTGCTCCCGCACCTGAAAAAAACAGCCCCGGCCGGCTGGGCCGGCCGGGTGACGCAGGGCCGGGCCGTCCCACGGCCGCCGGGCCGCTCACCCTGGTGCGCGGCTCGCCGAGGGGTGAGGCTCTCCCCGGTGCCGGGCACCTGGAAACCGGGACGTGAGGTTCCGGAGGGGACAGTGCCGGGTGCGACGCAGAAGCGACCGCGGCAGGCGGGGCACGGAGGGGCCCAGACGCGACCTGGTCGCGCTGTCCGCCTCCCCGAGGGGGGAGGACCGCCCGGGGAGGCGCTGCGTCGCGCCGGCCGCTGAAGGCGGCCCGGGCCCTCCTGCCACGCCTGGCAGGCCGGACATCAGGCCCACCGCCGTGGCAGCCGTCGAGTACGTCGGCCGGCCCGGTCAGGGTGAGGGCGGCCATGTTCTCCCCGTTCCTCGCGGAGCGGTCGGCGGGTCACGGGCGGGGCGGTGTGCCGGGCACGCCGGTGACGTCGCGGGCGAGGGCGTCGAGCACCTCGGGCGCGAAGGGGCCGTAGGTGCGGGTGCCGTCGGCGTGCGGCCTGGACATCAGATGTCCCAGACCGGGGTAGCTGCGCAGGGTCGAGTCGACCCCGTGGGCGGTGGCGCAGTCGTGCACCAGCCAGGCCTGTCGGGGCGGGGTGGTCCAGTCGTCGGCGCCGACGTGCAGGGACAGCGGGCCCGGGACGCGGGCGGCCCGCTCGTAGGCGTGCGGCTGCGCGGACCAGTCCTGCCAGAAGGAGGCCGGGCCGGACTCGTCGCCGTGGTGCAGGGCGCGCCGGGTGGCGGTGTCGTACTCGGCGGTGAGGTGCGCCCACAGCCGCTCGGCCGGCACCCGGCTTCCCAGGCGGTCGTGGAGGTCGAAGTCGTCCCACCAGCCGCTGCGCCCCACGGTGTCGCGGGCCGCCGCCGCCAGGTCGACGTTCCCCTCGTCGTCGACGAAGCCCGCGGACACCAGCCATTCCTGGCGCCGCTGGAGGTGCATCCAGCGTCCGCGCACCGCGTAGCTCTCGGCCACCGGGGCCACCAGGACCAGCCGGTGGGGCGCGCCGAGTTCCTCGGCGGCGGCGAGGGCGACCTCGGTCCCCATGGAGATCCCCAGCAGGCAGACCCGGGCGGGGTCGACCTCGGCGCGCTCGCTGAGCCACTTCACGGCCGCCACGGCGTCCTCGACCAGGCCGGTGAAGGTCAGCCGGGGCGAGCCCGCGCCCCCTTGGAACGACTCGGTGACGAACCGGCTGTCGTAGCCGAGCACCACGGCGCCCCGTGCGGCGCAGGCCGCGGCCACGTCGTCGAAGAGCCGGACGGGCCCGTTGCCCGACACCTCGTCCGGGAGGAAGCCGGCGCGGTCCCAAGCGCCGAACGGGTGCAGGAGGACGACGGCGGGAGCCGCCTGGGCGAGGCCGGCGGGGCTGGTCAGCGTCCCGGAGAAGCCGTTCAGCGACACGGTCTCCCGGCGTACCGTCCGATGGTCCGTCATGGGGGTCACCTCATACCTCGATCAGCGTGCGGAACCAGTGCATTCCGGTGGCCAAGCCTGCCAGGGCCGCCACGTCGCCCGGTCGCAGCTCACCCCGTTCCCGGTGGGCCCGCAGGCAGACGGGCCGGTCGGCTCCGCCGCAGCGGCCCAGTCCGGGGCCGGCTCCGCGTTGGTGCGGTCCAGCCCGTTCCCCCATCGCGCGGGCCATCTCCTTCATCGACCTCTGGTTGTCGTTCAGGCGGACGACGCGGGCGAGGCTCCGCCGTGGCACGCAGGCGCGGTCGATGACCTGCGCCACCCGCGCGTCGACGCTGCGGACGGACGCGGTGAGGCGCTCGGGATCCCTTCCGAGGCGGCGGTACGCCAGACCCAGGGGATCGGGGGAGCGACGGTCGGGTCGGAGACGCCCTCCGGCGGACGGGGGGCGCGGCGCCGCCGTGCTCGATGCGGAAGAAGCCGGCGCACTCCGGGGCGCTGGTCCGCTCCGTGCCCGGCCCGCCGGATCAGGAAGAGAAGAGGGCGGCGCCGGTGGGACAGCTACGGCAATGGAGCTCGCGGTGGCGGGGACCCGTCGACTCCCGACGCCTTGTCGCCCCCGGCCCCCTCGCCTTCGTGCCGCCGAGGACGACACCACGCGCCGAGCCGGCCGGACCAGGTCCTGTGGCGGCCCCGGACGGTGGACGCGAGAAGTCGGGTGTGCCGGTGGCGAGGCCGTGCGAGCATCGGCTGGTGACCGACGACAAGGAACTGCTCGCCGCCGACCTGATCGGGAAGCGACTGGTGCGGGTGACCGCGGCTCGGCACCACTGCTCCGACGGCGAACCGTCGCTGCTGCACCTGTGGCTGCACCTGGAGGAACTGGGCCCGGTCCTGTTCCACACCCCCGGGACCGGGCTGTCGCTGCGGGCCGACCAGCCGCACGGGCCGTATGCGATGGCGGAGCACGGCGACGTCTCGGTGGCCGACGATCCACCGGACATCGCGCTGACCCGGTTCGTCGGGCAGCCGGTCCGCTCGGTCCGGGAGATCGGCTACGACGACGGCCGTGCCGACTTCACGGCCGGTCTTGCGCTCCACTTCCCCAGCGGGAGCGTTCGCCTGCTCGGTCTCGACGACGACCTGCTGATCGCCCACGATCAGCGCCTGGGCGCTGTCGAGGCCCACCTGCACGAGGACGTTTTCCTCGCGCGTGTGGTGCAGACCTGCGGGGCCCGGCCGGCACAGTGGGATGCGTGGGCAACCAAGGGCCGGTACCTGTCCCTGCGATACCGGCACGGCGAGGGAACCGTCGAGCAGCATCCGGGTGAAGACACGGACACATGGGACGGCGAGGAGTCGAGACTCTGGACCAGATGGGACGACGGGACCAACGGCGGCTGGATCGACCTCGCCGATTTCCTTGCCACGGCCGGGCTGCGGCTGACGCCGGACGCCGAGGTCCGCGCCGCACCGCCGGGGATCGGCCGGGAGGGCTGAGGACGAGGGCCGCGCACCCCAGCGGCGACTGCGCGAGCACTGCGGTGCACTCCGCGCCCGACGACGCCCGGTACCCGAAGCGGGACCTCGTCCGGCGTCGACGAACTCCGGTGGCCGCCGTCGTCCCGGACAAGGACCCGGCGCGGGAGCCGATGGCCCGCTCCGATCCCGCGGGCGGCGCCGGGACGCTCCGGGTGAGGCCGTGCGCGGGTTCATGGACCGGGCCGAGGGGGAGATCCGCACGTCTCGCGCCGGGCCGCTGCGTCTTCACCGCCCGCCGCGGGCCGCAAGCCGGGTTCAGCGCGGCCGCCGTTGCACGACGCCGGCGAGCACCGTGGTCACCAGCTTGTCGACGGTCGCCGTGGTCGGCGGGCCCGAGTCACGGTCTGCGAACAGCAGGTGCCCGCCTCCGACCAGGGACAGGGCGAGCGAGTCGATGTCGGCGTCGGCCGCGATGCGGCCCCGTGCCCGCTCGTCGGCCAGGTAAGCGGAGACCGCGGTCCTGACCTGGTCGAGGATCGCGATGCCGCCTTTGGGCCGGGCTTGCCGCAACCGCGCACGCAACCCGTCCCGGAAGGTGACGAGCGGGATGATCGCCACGGGAACCGGTCCGAACAGGCCGGCCAGCGCGTCGGTGAGGTTGTCGGCCACGGTGCCGGTGCCGGCGGCCGCGCGCAGCGCCTGCGCCTGCGTCTCGAGCTGCGCGGCCCGGTCGAGCACGAGCTCGGCGAGGAAAGCGTCGAAGTCGGTGAAGTGCCGGTGCAGCACGCCCTTGGCGCAGCCCGCCTCGTCGGTGACGGCCCGGCTGGTCAGCCCGTTCGGGCCGTCCCGCAGCAGCACGCGTTCGGCGGCGTCGAACAACTGCTGCCGCGCGTCGCGAAGGTGTACCCCGGTCGGCACGCGACGGATCCTCTCGTACGTCGGACTCCAGGCGCCCATCGGCATGTGGGTGCTTGCCCACTAAAGTGAACGCATGCCCACTTTACCGCGAGAGCAGCCGGAACCGGCACAGTCGCATCAGGCTCGGCGGACGGCCGAATCGTTCGGCACGGACGCGCGACGCTACGACCGGGCCCGCCCCGGATACCCCGATGACCTGGTGGCGCGTATCGTCGCCGGGAGCCCGGGGCCCGACGTGCTCGACGTCGGCTGCGGCACCGGCATCGCGGCCCGCCAGTTCCGGGCCGCCGGTTGCACCGTGCTCGGCGTCGAGCCGGATCCGCGGATGGCCGACTTCGCGCGCGCCCGCGGCCTGCGGGTCGAGGTGGCGGCCTTCGAGGCCTGGGAACCGGCCGGCCGAGCGTTCGACACGTTGATCGCCGCCCAGTCGTGGCACTGGGTGGATCCGGTCGCCGGCGCCGTGAAGGCGGCCGAGGTGCTGCGTCCGAACGGGCGCCTGGCGATCTTCGGGCACGTATTCGAGCCGCCCGCCGAGGTGGCCGAGCCGTTCGCGGCCGCCTACCGTCGGGTGGCGCCCGACTCCCCGTTCGCCGGCCGGCCGGCGCGACGTCCGCCGGAGACGTACCGGGCGGGGTACGCGAAGATCGCCGACAGGATCCGCGAGACCGGGCGGTTCAGCGATCCGGAACAGTGGCGATTCGACTGGGAGCGGTCCTGCACGCGCGACCAATGGCTGGACCTGCTCCCCACCACCGGCGGCCTCACCCGGCTCCGTCCCGGCCGACTGGCCGAGGTACTGGGCGCGGTCGGCCGTGCCATCGACGCTCTGGGCGGCCGCTTCACGATGCGCTACACCACTTTGGCGACCACCGCCGTACGCGTCGGCACCCCTTGATCCGCTGCCGCACGGTCGCGCGGGCCCGTTCCCGGTGCTCGTCCTCGGACGGGCCCGGGCCGCGCGGCGGACGCAGGCACCGGCGGCTCGGGGAGCGGGAAGGAACACCGTCCGGGCACGGTGCCGTGGTGCCGCACGGGCGGCGGGCGGCGGGCAGCGTCCTCGCCCCGGACATCGAAGCCGCCCGCGCCGGCCGGTTCACCGCGGCGTCCATGCGCCGGGTGTCGCACAGCACGAAGGCGCCGAGGACCGGGCCCGGGGAGCCGGTCCTCCGCGGACCCGGCCCGGCCGGGTTCTGCCCGCAGGGGCCCTCGCCGGCGTGCCGCCTGCGCGCGAGGCCCCCGGCCCGGCCTGTAGTGCGCAGGCACCAGGACGCGTGCGCGGCTGGTGCGGGAGCACCAGGGAAAGACGGTGACGGGAGACGATGCCCCGCCAGGGCGCCGGAGGGAACCGTGGGAGGCGCGCGCATCTCGCGCGTTCCCCCTGCCCGACGACGCCTGGAGTGATCGCTGAATGATGGAAAGAACGTCTCCCCCCGAAGCCGTGGTCTCCCCGGCCCGCACCGGGAGGCTGTGGATCGGTGCCCTCGGCGTCCTGGCGCTCGCCCTCGGCGCCCTGCAGTCCGTGGTGGAGCCCGCTCTGCCGCTGCTGCAACGCGAGCTGGGGGTCAGCCCCGCCGAAGGGGCCCTGGTCGGCAACGCGTTACTCGTCACCGGCGCGGTCATCGCCCCCGTCGCGGGCAAGCTCGGCGACCGTCACGGCGGGAAGCGGGTGCTGGTCCGGCTGATGGCCGTGGTCTCGGTGGGTGGCCTGCTGGCCGGCCTGGCGCCGAACCTGCCGATGCTGTTGCTCGGTCAGATATTGCAGGGCGCCATGGTGGGTGCGCTGCCCCTCTCCTTCATCCTGGTGCGCACCCATCTGGCCGCAGGGGCGTCACAGGCGGCGATCGGGCTGGTCGTCGCGCTGTTCACGGGCGGCGGCATCGTGGGAACGGTGCTGGCCGGGCCGATCGCCGAAGCACTGTCCTGGCAGTGGATGTTCACGCTGCCGACGCTCGCGGTCATCGCGGCGACGTCGGCGGTCGCGCTGCTGATGCCGCATGATCCGCCGGTCCGGTCGGCCCCGGGGATCGACTGGCCCGGCGCGGTTCTGCTCAGCGGCACGCTGCTCGCGTTCATGCTCGGGCTGGTGACGCTGACGGGGGACGGCGGCCTGCCGCCGCTCGCGGTCGGTGCCCTCGCGGTGGGCGTGGCCGCCCTCGCCACCGGATGGGTCGCCGTGGAGCGCCGGGCGGCCTCGCCGATGGTCGATCTCCGCATGCTGGCGAAGCCCGCGATGTGGCATGCGTGCGTGCTCACCCTCGTCATCACCACCGGTTACGGGATGGTGACCCTCCTGCTGCCGCAGTTGTTCGGGGTGTCCGCCGACGGGTACGGCTTCGGAGCCGGCACCACCGAGATCGGACTGCTCCTGCTGCCCGGCGTCCTCGCCGGGGCGGTCAGCGATTCGGTCGGCGGGATCGCGGCGCGGCGTTTCGGTCCGCGTGCCGTGGTCGTCGCGGGCGCCGTCGTCACGGCGGCCACGATGATCGCCCTGGCCGCGCTGCACAGCGCGGAATGGCAGCTCGCCCTCGCGAAGGCGCTGACCGCGTTCGCCGCCGGCGTCGGCACCACGGCGCTGCTCGCCGGCACCGCCACCGCCGTCGAGGCCAAGGATGTCGGCATCGCCACCGGCCTGCTCGTGGTGACGCGCGTGATCGGCGCCGCCCTGGGCGCCCAGGGCGCGGGCGCGATCCTCGTCGCCGGGGCCGATCCGACGACGGGCCGGCCGGCCGAATCGGCCTTCGTCACCGGGTTCGCCGTCGCCGGCCTCGTCGCCGCGCTGTCACTGCTCGTCGTCCGTGCCACGAGAAAAGGAGCCCGGGCATGACACCCACCGGTCCGTCGACGGACGTGACTGCCGGCACGAAGCGTGACGTGCTGATCTGCGGAGCCGGTATCGCCGGGCCCGCGCTGGCGTACTGGCTGCACCGGGCAGGATGCGCGGTCACCGTGGTGGAGAAGGCGGGATCGCCGCGCGACGGTGGCTACCCGATCGACGTCCGCGGCACCGCGACGGAGGTGGTCCGGCGGATGGGGATCCTGCCGCAGCTGCGGGAGGCGCACATCGATTCGCGCCGCTGCACCTTCCTCGACGCCGACGGCGGCACGGTGGCCTCGGTCGTCCCGCGCGTCGTCGCCGGCGCCGTCGAGGGACGGGACCTGGAGGTGCGTCGCGGGGATCTGGTCGCGATCCTCCACGCGGTGGTCCGCGACGACGTGGAATTCCTGTTCGGCGACTCCATCGACACCCTCGACCAGTCCGAACGAGGGGTCGACGTCGCCTTCCGCAGCGGGCGGCGGCGCACGTTCGACCTGGTGGTCGGCGCCGACGGCATGCACTCGGCCACCCGGACGTCCCTGTTCGGCCCCGAGGAACGGTTCCACCGCCCCCTCGGCCACTGCTTCGCCGTGTTCACCATGCCGAACACCTTCGGGCTCTCCCACGAACTGGTGCTGTGGAACACCCCGGGCAGGGCCGCGGCCCTCTACGCCGTCGGGGACGACGCCGAGCTGCACGCCTTGCTGGCCTTCCACCGGCCGCACCCGCCGGTCGACGCCCTCCGGGACCCGGGCGCCCAGCGGGACCTGGTCGCCCGGGTCTTCGCCGGCGCGGGATGGGAGGTCCCCGGCATGGTCGGCGCCCTGCGCGACGCGGACGACCTGTTCTTCGACACGGCCGGTCAGATCCGCATGCCCCACTGGTCCAGCGGCCGCGTCGCGCTCGTCGGCGACGCCGCGTACGCGCCCTCGTTCCTCACCGGACAAGGTTCCAGCCTGGCGCTGGTCGGCGCCTACATGCTCGCCCACGCCCTGGCCACGAACCGGGACCACACGGCCGCCTTCGCCGCCTACGAACGCGGCGTCCGCCCCTTCGTGGCCATGAACCAGGCACTGGTCGACAACGGCGCGGCCACGCTCCTCCCCCTCACGGCGCGGGCCCTGGAGCGACGCAACACCCTGCTGCGCGCCCTCGACACCATGCCCACCGCGCCGGCACGACCGGCCTATTCAGCCCTTGCGCTGCCCGGATCCGTCCCGATGCCGTGACTACGGCAGCCGGTCGGTGCCGCCGTCGGGGGCGGTGCGGGCCAGGCCCGTCCGGTAGGCGATGACGACGAGTTGCGCCCGGTCGCGGGCCCCCAGTTTCGTCATGGCGCGCTGCACATGGGCGCGGACGGTGAAGGGGCTGAGGGACAGCCGTTCGGCGATCTCCTGGTTGGACAGGCCGGTCGCGACCAGCGCCACCATCTCGCGTTCGCGCGGGGTGAGCACGGCGAGCTCTTCGGCACGGCGCGACGGGGCGTCCTCCGGGGTGGCCAGGAAACGGGCGACCAAGGAGCGGGTCGCGGCCGGGGACAGCAGGGTATCGCCGGCGGCGATCGTCCGCACGGCGTCCGCCAGGTCCTCGGCCCCGATGCCCTTGCCGACGAAGCCGCCGGCCCCCGCGCGCAGCGCCCGGGCGACGTACTCGTCGGTCTCGTACGTGGTGAGGATCAGGATGCGGCTGGCCCGCAGTTCCGGGTCGGCGCAGATCTCCGCCGTGGCGGTGAGGCCGTCCACCCCGGGCATCCGGATGTCCATGACCACCACGTCCGGGCGCAGTTCCCGGGTGAGCCGCACCGCCTCCCGGCCGTCGCCGGCCTCCCCGACCACGGTGATGTCGTCGGCGCTGTCGAGCAGCATCCGGAAGGCGCCGCGCAGCAGGGCCTGGTCGTCGGCGAGCAGCACCCGGAGCGTCACGGCGCATCCCCGGCCTCTCCGTCGCCGGTCCGTGCGTCGCCCGCCGCCGCGTCGGCCGTCCGTCCCCCGGTCGCTCCGTCGGCCGTCCGCGTCGTGTCCCCGGCGGGCGGGAGGGGCAGCTCGGCGGAGACGAGGAAGCCGCCCTCCGGGCGCCCGCCCGCGAAGAGGCGTCCCCCGACCGCGGTGGCACGCTCGCGCATTCCGATCAGACCGTGACCGGGCGGGCGGTCCGGGACCGGGGAGGCGCCGGGCCCCGTGGACGCGGACGGCGCCGTACGGGAGCCCTTCCCGTCGTCGGCGATCGTGATGGTCACGCGATCGTGGTTCCAGGCGAGGCGCACCCGGGCGCTGCCGGTGCCGGCGTGCTTGGTCACGTTGGTCAGGGCCTCCTGGACGATGCGGTAGGCGGTGAGGTCCACCCCGGGCGGCAGCGGTCTGGCCGTGCCCTCCTGATGCACCGACACCTCCAGTCCCGCGCGGCGGAAGGAGGCGAGGAGCGCGGGAAGCCGGGACAGTCCGGGCGCCGGTTCGGCGGGCGCGGCCGCGTCCCCGGACTGACGCAGCAGACCGACCGTGGCGCGCAGTTCGTCGAGCGCGTGGCCGGTGGTCTCGACGAGCTCCGTCAGGCTCTTGCGGGTCTGCTCCGGGCGGGTGTCGAGGAAGTGGGCGGCGACCGTGGCCTGCGCGTTGGCCAGGGTGATCTGATGGGCCACCAGGTCGTGCAGTTCCCGGGCGATGCGCACCCGTTCCTCGGCCACTCTCCGGCGGGCTTCGCTGTCCCGGCTCTCCTCGGCCCGCCGGGCCCGCTCCTCCACGGCCGCCAGGTAGGCCCGCCGGTTGCGCACCGAGTGCCCGAGCACGCCGGCCACCAGCGGGAAGGCCGCCACCACCGCCATCCTGCTCGCGTCCTTCCACGAGAAGTCCCCGGACAGGGGGGTGACGGCGCCCAGCGCCGCGGAGGCGAGCAACACCGCGCTCGCCGCGCGGCGTTCGGTGCGCGCGGCGAGCGCGTAGGAGTAGGCGGTGATCACGGCGGGGGCCACGACGAGCGGGGTCATCAGGAGGCCCAGGGGCGGCACCAGCACACCGACCGCGGTCGTGGCCGCCAGGGCGGCCAGGGGTGCCCGGTGCCGCACGGGCAGCAGGGCACAGGACACCACGGCGATGAAGCAGGCGGCGGCGGGCGGCGGCGACAGCGTGTCGTCGACCTGCATCATCCCGCCGAGCAGACAGAACGCGAGCGCCGTCGCCGTGACCGCCACCTCACGCCACCACGTGCCGCGCGGTCGCGCACCACCGCCACCCGTGTCCGTCATGGCCGGCTCAGCCCCGGCCGACGGGGAGCCGCTGCGTCGTCACGTCCGGTCCGGTCGCGAAGGCCGGTACGCGCCGGCGCAGTTCCTCGCTCTCGACATCGACATTCGGCAGCACACGGCTCAGGATACGGGGCAGCCGTCACTCCCCGCCGCGCCGCCGATGCGGGTGCGGCACTCCGGCGACACCGCCGGCCCCTGTCATGCGCCGTGCGTCACGCGCACCGTGTCGCCGAACGCCACCCGCGTGCGCGCCCCGTCCGCCCAGACCACCTCGACGGCCGCGTCCCCGGGCACGACCTCGGTGACGGCCTCGGCCAGCGGGCCGGGGCCCGGCGCGGCGGCGAGGACGGCCAGGCTGACGTGCAGGGAGGTCCCCGCCGCCGGGCCGGTGAGGCGGGGAACCAGGGCCCAGCGGGCATAGGCGGTGCCCTGCGGGGCGCGTACCGTCTCGGACGCGGTGTCCCAGCCGTGCAGCCCGTGCAGGCCGGAGACCAGGGGCTCGTCGGGGCCGGTGGCCCAGCCGGTCTGGACGACCCGGGCCCCGGGCGGCGCCCCGGTCACCCGGTGCACCCGCACCTCGTAGGGCCCCCGCGCCACCGTCACGCTCTCCACCCGCAGCCCCGGCACCATCGGGGGCCCGTCGGTGAAGACGGGCCGGTGCCAGGACGCCGCCCAGCCCCAGCCGTCGCCGTGCCCCGCCCCGAGCGGATGGACACGGCGCCGGACGCTGTGCCGGCCGGCCACCTCGACCGACAGATGGTTGTCCGCCACGTTCCGCGCGGCGGTCGGGCCGGTCCTGGTCGAGTAGGCCTGGCGGCCGTAGTGCGGATCGTCCTCGGCGGCGGACTCGCCCTCGTGGGGGCGCACGTGGTCGCTGCCGTGGTTGTGCAGCCGGACGATCCCGTCCTCCCGCGTCGCCTGCACCAGCAGCCCGGGCACGGGCAGTGCCAGCGTCCGGTCCTCCTCCTCCACCGGCGCGGGCTCCTCCGTGGCCGTCCACAGCGGATGGCCGGCGGGCGCCAGCAGGGAGACGAACGCCTTCGACGCCCAGTACGGGGAAGCCGGGCCCGAGTACGGCTGCAGCGTGGCCTCGTGCGGGCCGTGCCAGCCCAGGCTCAGCAGGCCGTCGTCCGTCAGCGCGCCGCGCTCGGTGAAGTAGCGCAGACTGCCGCTGGCCAGCCGGCGGGAGGCGCCCGGCGTCAGCGGGGTGTGCCCGGTCAGCGCGCCCAGGCTCACCGCGGCGGAGGCGGCGAAGCGGTACGTCAGGGACCGGCCGAAGTGCAGGGGCGCACCGTCGGCCCCGAACAGCAGGCCGAATCCGGCCAGATGGGCGCGCAGCCGGGCGCCGTACCGCTCCAGGGCCTCGGCGTCACCGGCGAGATGGGCGTCCAGCACCGGGTACAGGTGCAGCGCCCAGCCGTTGTAGTGGTCGAAGGCGCGTCCGTCCCCGTCGGCGTACCAGCCCTCGCCCCGGTACCAGCCCTCCAGCAGCTCCAGCGCCCGCCGCCGGGCCGCCGCCGTCTCGGCGTCGCCGCGGCCCACCGACTCCAGGAACCCGGCGACCGTGTAGGGGAACAGGTACCAGTTGTTGGGTGCGGGCGTGTGCCGGAGCGCCCCGCGCAGCCACGCCTCCGCCCGGTCCTTGACGCCCGCGTCGAGGTGGTCCCACAGCCAGGGCGCGGTCAGCCTGAGCCCCAGGGCGACCGACGCGGACTCCACCATCGGCTGGCCCTGCACGTCGTGGTCGAGGATCAGGGGCCAGGACTCGGTGTCGTCCCGCCCCGGGGAGCGGGTGCCCGAGGCGAGGCCGCGGGCGTAGCGGTCGAGCAGGCCGTGCGGATCGGCGCCGCCGGCGCCCGCCACCCGGAACGCCGCCGCGAGGAACGTCCGCGCGTACCCCTCCAGGCCGTCGGAGCGCACGCCCGACCGGGACGGCCGCCCGGGCAGGTCGAGCAGGGCGCAGCCGGGGGTGCTCCAGCGCCAGGCGGCGGCCAGCAGCCCGTCGGCCACCGCTTCCCAGTGGGCGCGGGTGTACCCGGTGTACGGGCTGGACACGCGGTCCTCGGCGGGCAGGTCGAAGGGGATGCTCATGCGAGGAAGGCCAGCCTTTCGCGTCGTACGGGATGGAGGAAGCCGGAGCCGGACGCCCACCGGGCGGTCTCGGCGAGCGCGAGGTCGGCCAGACGGCGCCACTCGTTGCCCTGGGAACCGGCGAGGTGAGGGGTGATCAGCGCGTTGTCGCACTCCCAGAGGGGGTGGTCCGGTGGCAGCACCTCGGGATCGGTCACGTCGAGGACCGCCCGGATGCGTCCCGCCAGGACGGCCTCGGTGAGCGCCTCCTGGTCGACGACCGCCCCCCGCGCGGTGTTGATCAGCACCGCGTCGTCCGGCATCGCGCGGATCAGGTCGCGGCTGACCAGACCGCGTGTCCGCGGCAGCAGCGGCGTGTGCACGCTGACGGTGTCGCAGCGCGCGAACAGCTCCGGCAGCCCGACGCGTTCGGCGCCCAGAGCGGCGGCTTCCGCGTCGTCGACGTACGGGTCGTACAGCAGGACGTCGAGGTCGTGCGGGCGCAGCAGTTCGATGACCCGGCGGCCGATCAGCGACGCGGACAGGATGCCGACGGTGCGGCGGTGGTTGCCGACGGTGCGCGGGGTGCGCAGCCAGTCGTCCCGCGACCTCGACGCGCGGTAGTCGCGGGCCCGTTCCAGGACCCGCTTGCCGGTGAGCAGAATCATGCCGAGCGTGTACTCCGCCACCGGCACGGCGTTGGCCGCGGCGGCGGAGGACACCTCGATGCCGCGCTCCCAGCAGGCGTCGGTGACATGCCCGCGAACACTGCCCGCGGTGTGGACGACCGCCCGCAGCCGGGGCGCCGCCCGCAGCACCTCCGCGTCCAGCGGCGGGCAGCCCCAGCCGGTGATCAGCAGGTCCACGTCGGCCAGTACGGACCGCGCGCGGGGCGTGGTCAGCTCGTCCAGCACCGGCGGCGGGGCGAGGTCGCAGACCGTGCGGAAAGCACGCAGCGTCTCGGGGTCGAGGACGGCCCCGGCGGCGTCCCGGGACATGGCCACGGCCGCCCGGGGACGGAAACCGGGGCCGGGGTCGCGGGGGGTCATTTGACGGCTCCGGCGGTCAGCCCGCTGCGCCAGAAACGCTGGAGCAGGACGAAGGCGAGGATGAGCGGGACGACGGCGAGCAGCGACCCCGTGATGACCACGGGGTAGTACTCCGGCGACACCGACGCGGCGCTGTTCCACTGGTACAGGCCGAGGCTGACGGGATACAGGCTCTGGTCGGACAGCATCACCATGGGCAGGAAGAAGTTGTTCCAGATGGCGGTGAGCTGGAAGAGGAACACGGTGACCAGGCCGGGCCCGAGCATCCGCAGCGCCACTCTGGCGTACGTGGTCAGCTCCCCCGCGCCGTCGACCCGCGCCGCCTCCAGCACCTCGTCGGGCACGTAACCCCGGGCGAAGATCCGGCCGAGGTAGACGCCGAACGGGTTGAACAGCACCGGGACGAACACCGCCCAGAAGGTGTTGACCAGGCCGGCCTCGGAGGCCATGAGGTACAGCGGCAGCGCGAGCACGGTCTGCGGCACCATCACCGCCGCCAGCACCAGGCCGAACAGCTTCTCCTTGTGGCGGAAGCGGTACTTGTCGAAGGCGTAGCCGCAGGCGACGCTCAGCAGGGCGCCGACCGCGGCGCCGAGCACCGCGTACAGCAGGCTGTTGACGTACCAGCGGCCGTACAGCCCGCCGTCCATGGCGAACAGGTCCCGCAGGTTCTGCGCGAAGGAGAAGCCGCCCGGCGACAGCAGGTCGCTGCGGAACAGCGCGTCCCGGTCCTTGGTGGCGGCGAGCACCAGCCACGCCACGGGCAGCAGCGTGTAGAGGACGAAGACCGCGACGACCGCGTTGACCGTCGTGACGCTCAGCAGCCTCGGCCGCCGCGGGGCGTTGCCGGCGGCGCTCATCGGGCCTCCTCGGCGGTGTCGGCGCGGCTGGTGAGGCGGGTCACGCCGTAGGACAGGGCGATGGTGCACACCAGCAGGACGACCGAGGCCGCCGCCGCCAGGCTGTAGTTGTTGCGGGTGAACGCCGCGTCGTGGATGTACATGCTCGGCGAGAACCGGGAGTTGATCATCGGTGAGGACTGGCTGAGCAGCATCGGCTCGGTGAACAGCTGCAGCGCCCAGATCAGCGTGAAGATCGACACCATCACGATGGAGGCGCGCACCAGCGGCGTCTTGACCTGGAGCGCGGTGCGCACCGGGCCCGCGCCGTCCACCACCGACGCCTCGATCACCTCGCGGGGCACGGCCTGCAGGGCGGCGTAGAAGACCACCATGTTGTAGCCGAGGTTGCTCCACAGGGCGATGTTCACGATGGACGGGACGACCGTGTGCACGCCGAGGAAGTCGACGGTGATGTCGGCCCGGGCGAACAGGTCGATCACCGGGCTGATGCCGGGCGTGTACAGGTACAGCCAGATCAGCGCCGCGATGATGCCGGGCACGGCGTGCGGCAGGAACAGGCCGAGCTGGGCGAGGGCACGCAGCCGGACCATGCCGGAGTCCAGCAGCAGGGCGAGAGCGAGCGCGCCGGCGACCATCAGGGGCAGGTAGACCAGGCAGTACAGGGCGACGGTGCCGAGGCCGCCGAGGAAGGTCGGATCGGTCAGCACGGCCGCGTAGGAGCGCAGGCCGACGAAGACGGTGCGCTCGGGGCCGAAGCCGAGGCCGGGCTGGTCGTCGCTGTGGAGACTGAGGTGGACGGCCGTGCCGACGGGGATCAGGAAGACGGTGAGCAGCAGGGCGAAGAACGGCGTCATGAGCACGGCGCAGGCGGTCAGCCGACGGCGCCGGGCGGCTCTGCGGGCCCGCAGGCCGGCCGGGGAGGGGGCCGGGGGAGCGGGGCACGACGTGCCGGCCGGCACCCGCCGGTGGGTGGTCGCGGTCATGGGGTGTCACCTGCCTTTCGACGGCTCAGGTGCTGTGCTGGGTGGTGGACAGGCCGAGGGCCTTGAGGTCGGGCATGGTGCCCTCCTGGGCCGCCCGCAGGGACTCGACGAGGGTGCCCTGACCGCCGCCGACACGGGCGAAGGAGTCCTGCATGACTTTCTGGGTGGCGCTCATCCGCGGCCCCCAGACCCAGCCCTCGCCGATCTTCTCGGCCTCCTGCTCGAACAGGGCGTAGATGTCCTGCCCGCCGTAGTACGACCGGTCGAACGCCTCGCGCCCGACGGGGACCAGGCCGGGCGTGGCCGGGTACTGGCTGCTGGTGCCGCTGGACAGGCGGGCACGCAGGGCGTCGGGGTGGGAGACCTGCCAGGCGATGAACTCCATCGCGGCCTCGGGATGGCGGCTGTCCTTGGTGACGGCGAAGGTGGAGCCGCCGTGCGTGCCGACGGCCGGGCGGCCGGGATCCCACTGCGGCAGCGGGGCGATCCGCCACCGGCCCTTCTGACCGGGCCGCGCGTTCATCTGCGCGCCGGCGTCCCAGGCGCCGCTGAGCCGGGTGAGCACCAGGCCGTTGCCGATCTGCGCGTCCGCCTGCCGGCTCTCCACGGCGTTCACGAACACCTCGTCCCGGTCGATCAGCCCCTGCCAGTAGTGCGCGACCTTGCGGGAGGGCGCGTCGGCGAGCGAGACGTTCCAGGCGCCGCGGACGGTGTCGAACCACCGGGCGCCGGCCTGCCAGGCGTAGGCCGCGAACTGGGTCATCCCGTCGGTCGGGAAGAGCACCAGCCGCCGGCCGGGCGCCTTGCGGCGCACCACGCGCGCCTGTTCGGCGAACTCGTCCCAGGTGCGCGGCACCGTGAGTCCGTAGCGCTCGAACAGGTCGGCCCGGTAGTGCATCACCATCGGCTCGACGTCGAGCGGCACGCTGAAGATCCGGCCCTCGAAGGTGGTCAGGCCGAGCGCCTGCGGCAGCAGGGCGCGGCGCAGGCCGTCGGGGACCAGATCGGTGATGTCCCGGGCCACACCGTCGATGGCGTACCCCGGGACCTGCGGATACTCGATCGTGGCGATGTCGGGGGCGTTGCCGGCCCGGGCCGCGTTGCTGAGCTTGGCGTAGCCGCCCTGCCCGCCGGAGGGGATCTGCTGGAAGTCGACCTGGATGCGGTCGTGGGTGCGGTTGAACGCGTCGACCACCTCCTGGCTGCCGCGCAGGGCGGACCAGAAGGTGATGCGCGTGGTTCTGCTCCTGCTGCCACGCGACCGGCCGTCACGTCCGGCGCTGCAGGCGCTCACGGCTCCTGACAGCGGTACGGCGGCCATCGCGGCGAGCACGGATCGACGGCTGCGTCGACCGGGCATGGCGCCTCCCGGGGCTCCTGCGTGTCGTCCTCGACACGGCTCTTCGGGACAGGGGAATCCTGAACTCCCGGGAACAAGCGGTCAATAGATCAATCAGAAGAAAATGAAACGATCAAACGATCACGCGGACGGCGTGCTCGTCGAACCCCGCACCGTCAGGCGCGGCAGCAACTCCACCCGCCGGACGGGCCGGCCGCCCGGCGCACCGGACAGCCGCTGCAGCAGCAGCTCCGCGGCCACCCGCCCCACCTCGGCCTTCGGCGGGGAGACGGCGGTCAGCGGCGGCGCGCCGAGACCGGCCACCACGTCGTCGTAGGCCACCACCGAGCAGTCCTGCGGGACCCGCACCCCCTCGTCCGCCAGCCGCTGGACGATCATCAGGGCGTCCACGTCGCCGTGCAGCACCATCGCGGTCGCGCCCACCTCGCGCAACAGCGCCGGCAGCTGGGCGGTCTCGTCCGCGGCGTACGGGCCCCCGGCCCCGGCCTCCGGCGCGCTCAGCGCCCACGCCCACCGCTCCACCAGCGGATGCCCCCCGGCGATCCCGGTGAAGGCGGTGCGCAACGAGCGCGCGGTGGGACTGTCGTCGCGCGTCGCGAACACCAGGCGCCGATGACCGAGGCCCACCAGGTGCTCGACGGCCAGATGCGCGCCGTACCAGTGGTCCGAGCACACGGAGTCCAGGGCCTGCGCCGCGCTGCCGCGCCGCGGGCGGCGCTCCATCAGCACCGTCGGTACCGTCAGCTCGGCGAGCCAGCCTTCGTCGGCCTCCTCGTCGGCCCGGCTGCGCCACCGCGGGGCGAGCAGCAGCCCGCGCGCCCCGTCGGCGAGCGCCCGCTCCACCAGCGGCCGTTCGGCGCCGGGCACCTGCGGAGCGATGTGCAGGGCGATGCGCAGCCCGGCCTCCTCCAGCACCGTGCGGGCGCCGTGCAGGGTCTCGGTCAGATACGAGTGCCGCTCCGGGACCACCACGGCCACCCGGTCGCCGGGCGCGGCGCCGGCCCGGGCGGGCACCTCCTCGGCGGGCAGCGTCGAACGGACGACGCCGTGACCGCGGCGCAGCCGCCCCGCACGGGTCAGCTCCTCCACGTCCCGGCGCACGGTCACCACCGAGACCTGCAGCTCCTCGGCGAGATCACGTACCCGTGCGGTGCCGCGTGCCTGCACCGCGGCCAGAATCCGCTGACGCCTGAGATCGACCGGCTCCCGCATCGAGCCTCCCACCCGAGAATGTTCGTTTGAACGATAAGCGTCATCCTATCGATCGTCCGGATGGCGGGATCACGGGCCGGGACCGGCGGCCCGGGGCGATCCGCTCGAAGCCCCTGGGCCCGGCGTGCGGAGCCGTCCGGTACGCAGTCGCGATCATGATCGGCGCAGGGGCGACGAGCGCCGGCTGCCCGGCGGCCGGCCCGCCCCCTTCCCGTCCCTGAGGCGTCGTCACCCGGATCGAGGCGGCGGCGCCGGGACGGACTCGGACGCGCCTCGCCGACAGCGCCACGCAGGCCCGGCCGCTCCCGGGGGAGTCCCGCCCATCATCGCGAAGCGGCGCGCCGGGGCGACGTCCGGCCGTCCCGCCGATGTCGAACGCCCCTTCCGCCCGGGAACCGGGCGGCGTCTGCAACCGAAGAGGGAGACGGCATTCCTGCCGATGGTGGACGTCCCACGCGGACGATGACGAGATGCTGTCGGACATGACCACACCTGCTCCCTCACCGTCCCTCCCGTACCACCGGCTGGCCCGCCTCACCGGCCGCCACCGGTGGTGGCGGCCGCTGCCGGGCCTGCTGCTGGTGCTCGGCGGCTGGATACTCGGCGTCGGCCTCGTCGACACCGTCACCTACGCCGTCGGCAAGGCATCGGGCCGGCCGGAACTGCCCGACGGCTCGGTGGACTTCGGCCCGCTGCCCACCACCGCGCTGGAACTGTCGTACATCGCCTTCCTGCTGCCCCTGGTCCTGCTGGCCGTACGCTGGACGGAGCGCAGACCGGCCGGCAGCGTCTCGTCGGTGGCCGGCCGACTGCGCTGGGGCTGGCTGGCGCGCTGCCTGGCGGTCGCGGTACCGGCGGTCTCGCTGCTGGCCCTGGCGTCGGTGTCGCTGCCCGGCGGTGACCCCGAGTCCTCGGCACCGGCCGAGTGGGTCGGTCTGCCGGCGTTCCTCGTCTCACTGGCCGTGCTGGCGGTGTTCGTGCCGTTCCAGGCGGCCGCGGAGGAGTACGCGTTCCGGGGCTGGCTGCTGCAGGCGGTGGGCGGTTTCCTGCGCTCGCCGTGGTGCGCGATGCTGCCGCAGGCGGCGCTGTTCGCCGCCGCGCACGGCTGGGGCACCCCGTGGGGCTTCGCCGACCTGCTGGTGTTCGGCCTGGTGGCGGGGTGGCTGACCGTCCGCACCGGAGGGCTCGAAGCCGCGGTCGCCCTGCACGTGCTCAACAACCTGATGGGCTTCGGAGTCGCCGCCGCGGTCGTCGACGGACTCTCCTCGGACGAGACCGCCGCCGACCTGCCCTGGCAGCTCGCCCTCGTCGACACGGCGATGATCCTGCTCTACGCCGCCGCGGTGCTGTGGCTCGCGCGCCGCAACCCCCCGCAGCGCCTCGCCGCCCCCGCGCCCGTGACGCCCGCCCCGGCGTTCGCGGCCCACCCGTTCGCCGCCTACGCCCCGCCGCAGTACCCGGCGCCGGCCGCGTACCCCGCCCCGCCGCAGTACCCGGCACCCGTCGCGTACCCCGCCGGGCCGTACACGCCGCCGCCGACCGGAACGTACGGCACCGCGCCCGCACCGTCACCGGATGACGGGTCCGCCGCACCGGTCGAGCACCCGCCCGCCCACCCTCGGGACGCCTGGCGCCCGCCGCGGTGACCCGCGGCGGCCGAGGAGCCGTGGTCCGGCCCGGCGGCGTCGACGCGGGCCGTCGTCCCCGGCCGCCCGGGGCCGCGGGTGAGCGACGGCGCGCAGACACCCGCCGTCGTGCGGC
>NZ_BAAATK010000051.1:5681-44569 GCF_039533365.1 Streptomyces glaucus | reverse complement strand
CGCGCGGATCAGCGCGGCCGCCGCCGCGTCGACGTCGGCCTCGCAGCTCCAGCGGCCCAGTGACAGCCGCAGCGCCCCCAGTGCCCGGCCGACGGGCAGGCCCATGGCGCGGAGCACCGGAGACGGGGCGTGGGCGCCGCTGTGGCAGGCCGAACCGGTCGAGGCCGCGATCCGCGGGCAGGCGGCGAGCAGTTCGTGTCCGAGGGTGCCGTCGATGCTGACGTTCAGCGTGTTCGGCAGGCGCGCCCCGGCCGGCCCGTTGAGACGGACCCGGCCGGGCAGCGCGTCGGCCAGGCGCCGGTGCAGCGCGTCGCGCAGCGCGGCGACCCGCCCGGCCCGGCCGTCGGCGAGTTCCCGGCCCGCGAGCCGGGAGGCGGTGCCCAGGGCGACCGCCAGGGCGACGTTCTCCGTGCCGGCGCGCAGGCCGCGTTCCTGGCCGCCGCCGTAGACGACCGGCTCCAGCCGTACGCCGTCGCGTACGAACAGGGCGGCCGTGGCCTTGGGCGCGTACATCTTGTGTCCGACCATGGTCAGCAGATCGGCGCCCAGCCGCCGGACGTCGAGGGGGATCTTCCCGGCGGCCTGGGCGCCGTCGCAGTGGAACAGCGCGCCGTGGGCGTGGGCGAGGGCGGCGAGTTCGGCGACGGGCTGGAGAGCGCCGGTCTCGTTGTTGGCGGCCATCACCGACACCAGCACCGTCTCCCCGGTGAGGGCGGCGGCGAGGGCGGCCGGGTCGACCAGCCCGTCACCGGTCACCGGCAGCACCGTCACCCGTACGCCGTGCAGGCGCCGCAGGGCACGGGCCGTCTCCAGCACGGCCGGATGCTCGGTGGCCTGGGTGATGAGGTGCGGCCGGGCGCGGCCGGAGGCCAGCACCGCGCCGCGCAGGGCGAGCAGGTCCGCTTCGGAGCCCGAGGAGGTGAACACGATCTCGTGGGGTTCGGCTCCGATCAGGGCGGCCACCTGTGCGCGCGCCTCGGCGAGCGCCCGGCGCGGGACCTCGGCGCAGGAGTGACTGCTGGAGGGGTTGCCGAAGAAGCCGGTCAGGTACGGCGCCATCGCCTCGGCGACCCGCGGGTCGACGGGGGTGGTGGCGTTGTAGTCCAGGTAGACCGGCCCGCCGGGGTGCTCCGGAGGCGGCGGGAGCGGGCCGGGCACACCGGCTCCGCCGCGTCGACGGGCAGCTGCGCCGGGCGCCGCTCGGCCGGGCCGTCGCTGCGCCGGATGGCGCGCCGCCCGCGGCCGGCCGGCGGCCGCACCGCGGCACGGGCCGGGACGCGGTGCCCGCCACGGCGGTACGCGACGCTCCCGGTGCTCTCGGGCAGCGCGTCGGTGCGGCCGGCCGTCTCGCCCGGGGCGAGCGGATCCAGCGGCTGCGGGCGCTGTCCACCGGCCGACGCCTCGCCGCCGGCCGCGGACGCGTCACACGGCCGTGCCTTCGCACGCGGGGCCGGCCGTGTCCCCGGACGCGGGACGGCGGCCTCCGCCGGGAGATCCTCCATGATCCATGGAATACCGCACGCGGGCGCCGGATGCGGTGATCACACGGCCGCCGATGCGGTGATCGTGCGGCCGCCGGCCGAACTCCGGGCCGGCCCCGGCGGGCCGCCGCGACCGCGCCGGCGGCGAGGCCCGAGGGGCCGGCCGGGCGTCTCCGGGCAGCGCTCCGGCCGGGCGCACGGGCGGGTCCCCGGCTTCCGCCTCAGGAGGACTCACGCACCATCAGTTCCGTGGGGAGCGTCAACTGCTGCCGTCCCGCGGCGACTTCGGTGATCTCGGTGAGCAGGATCCGGGCCATCGTCCGGCCGAGCTCCTCGACCGGCTGGCGCACCGTGGTCAGCGGCGGGTTGGTGTGGCGGGCGAGGACGGAGTCCTCGAAACCGACGACGGCGACGTCACCCGGCACCTGCCGTCCCTGGCAACGCAGTTCGGCCAGGGCGCCGACGGCCATGAGGTCGGAGGCGGCGAAGACGGCGTCCAGGTCCGGGGCGCGTTCAAGGAGCGAACGCATCGCCCGACGGCCGCCCTCCTCCGTGAAGTCACCGAATTCGACCAGGGATTCGTCGGCCGGCACCCCCGCCGCGCGGTGGGCGTCGCGCCACCCGGCGAGCCGGCTGCGGCCGACGTCCATGTCGAGCGCCCCGGTGATGGTCGCGACGCGTCTTCTGCCTCTGCCCAGCAGGTGCCGGACGGCGGCGGCGGCGCCCCCGGCGTTGTCGGAGTCGACGTAGCTCAGCCGCTCCCGCTCGTCGCGGCGGCCGGCCAGCACGGTGGGCAGCCCCATCTCCTCCAGCATGCCCGGCAGCCGGTCGTGGGCGTGGACCGAGACCAGCAGCACGCCGTCGACCCGGCGGGTCGCCACCGACGCGGTCAGCTGGTCCCGTTCGGACTGGTCGCGCACGAGCATCAGCTGCAACTGGGTCCGGGTTTCGGCGAGCGCACCGCTGACACCGCGGATCAGTCCCGCGAAGAACGGCTCCGAACCGAGCCGGCTCTCCGACTCCGGGATCACCAGCGCCACCGCGTTGGTCCGGTTGGTCACCAGGCCGCGGGCGACCGAGTTGGGGACGTAGTTGAGCTCCTTGATCGCCGCCAGGACCCTGGCCCGCGCGTCGGCGCTGACGAGGTCCGAGCCGTTGATGACGCGGGACACCGTCGTCCGTCCCACCCCGGCTCGGGCGGCGACCGTCTTGATGGTGGGGCGGCGGTTCCCTGTCATGCGCTCCTCCCTCGGTGACCGCGGCGGCAGCGGCCGCGGACTGACCAGCGGCAATTGTGGCAGACGCCATGGCCGAAGCAGCACCCCACCGGGCCTACCAAACGAACGGAGGCACCGGCTCCAGCAACAAGTTGCGTTCACGTTATTGACACAGGGCGTCTGCCGGGACGAGTCTTCCACCCGTCGGTGGGCACGTTCCCACCCACCGGTGGGTACGTTCCCACCGATCGTCACAGCCGCCCTGGACATCACGGGACTTGTCACTCCGGTGCGTCAGCGCCGTCGCTTGGAGGAAGAAACATGGGCACTGTTCACAGGTCGTCGCGTACGAGAGCGGTCGCGCTGGTCGCGGCCGCCGGTGCGCTCTCGCTCGTCGTCGGCTGCAGCAGCAGCGACGACTCCGTGACGGGCGGCGGCAAGAAGGACGGCAAGGTCGTCATCACCATGGGCATGTACGGGGTGATGGGCTTCAAGGAGACGGGCCTGCTGGAGCAGTACGAGAAGGAGAACCCGAACGTCGACATCCAGGCCGAGGTGGCCGGCGACGAGCAGACGTACTACACCGCCCTGCAGACCAGGCTCGCCGCCGGCAAGGGCCTGAAGGACATTCAGGGCATCGAGATCGGCCGGGCCAAGGAGATCGTCGACACCCAGGCCGGCAAGTTCGCGGACTTCTCGGACGTGGCGGGCACCGACCACTTCCTGCCGTGGAAGCAGTCCCAGATCACCACCGAGGACGGCAAGGTGCTGGGCCTGGGCACCGACATCGGCCCGATGGCCGTCTGCTACCGCAGGGACTACTTCGAGAAGGCCGGCCTGCCCACCGACCGCGAGGAGGTCGCCAAGCTGTGGGAGGGCAGCTGGGAGAAGTACGTCGAGGTCGGCCGCACCTTCAAGAAGGACTTCAAGGGCGGTGACGTGGCGTACATGGACGCGGCCAGCGGCCTGTTCAACGCCATGGTCTACGGCTACCCGGAGCAGTACTACAACGCCAAGGGCGACCTGATCTACGACACCAACCCGGCCGTCAAGGAGGCCTGGAACCTCGCCGCCGAGGCGGCCGAGGACGGGCTGAGCGCCAAGCTCCGCCAGTTCCAGCCGGGCTGGGACCCGGGACTGGCCAACGGCACGTTCGCCACGGCCGTCTGCCCGGCCTGGATGCTCGGCCACATCGGTGAGAAGGCCGGCGAGCAGAACAAGGGCAAGTGGGACGTCGCCAAGGCCCCCAAGGGCGCCAACTGGGGCGGTTCCTTCCTCGGCGTGGTCGAGCAGAGCCCGGTGAAGGAGGAGGCCAAGAAGCTCGTCGCCTGGCTGACCGCGCCGGAGCAGCAGGCCCACATCTTCCAGAAGCAGGGCAGCGTCCCGTCCTCGCAGAAGGCGCTGGAGAGCACCGAGGTCAAGAGCGTCACCGCGGAGTACTTCAACAACGCCCCGATCGGCCGGATCTTCGGCGAGGCCGCTCAGGAGATCCCGGACAAGCAGGTCCTCGGCCGCAAGGACGGCACGATCAAGGACACCTTCTCCCAGGGCCTGACCCTGATCGAGCAGCAGGGCGCCTCGCGCGACGAGGCGTGGAAGACCACCGCGGACCGCATCGAGAAGGCGGTCGGCTGACCCGCCGCCCCTCCGGCCGCCGGACCCGCCCGCGTTCCGTCGTCGGGTCCGGCGGCCCCGGCTCACCCATCTGTTCTCAGGAAGGAAGTCCGGTGGCCACCTCCACCACCAAGGCCCAGGTCGGCGAGGGGCGTGAAGGCCCGTCCCCGAAGCCGGGCGGCGCGGGCGCCGGCCGGCGACGCGGCGCGCTGCTGCACCGGCTGGACGTCAAGGGCGCGCCCTACGCGTTCGTCGCACCGTTCTTCGTCGTGTTCGCCGCGTTCAGCTTCTACCCCCTCGTCTACACCTCCTGGATCTCCCTGCACCGGGTGGAACTGGCCACCCTCGACGTCATGGAGTGGGTGGCGTTCGACAACTACGTCGAGCTGTGGAACGACTCCCGGTTCTGGAACGCGCTGCTGAACACCATCACGATCGGCGTCATCTCCACGGTGCCGCAGCTGCTGATGGCCCTCGGCCTGGCCCACCTGCTCAACTACCGGATGCGCGGTTCGCTGTTCTTCCGCGTCGCCTCGCTCGTGCCCTACGCCACCTCCGTCGGCGCCGCCGCCCTCGTGTTCACCATGCTCTTCGAGCGGGACTTCGGCATGATCAACTGGGCGCTCGGCCTGGTCGGCGCCGACCCGGTGGACTGGGAGGCCGACAAGTGGCCCGCGCAGATCGCGATCTCCACCATCGTCATCTGGCGCTGGACCGGCTACAACGCGCTGCTCTACCTGGCCGCCATGCAGGCCATCCCCGCCGACCGGTACGAGGCCGCCGCCCTGGACGGCGCCTCCCGCTGGAAGCAGTTCACCCACGTCACCGTCCCCGGGATCCGCTCCACCATCGTCTTCACCATCGTGCTCTCCACCATCGGCGCGACCCAGCTGTTCGGCGAACCGCTGATCTTCGGCCAGGGGCCCAACGGCGTGACCGGCGGCGCGGACAACCAGTACCAGACGCTGGGTCTGCTGCTGTACGAGGAGGGCTGGAAGAACTACCAGATGGGCCGCTCGGCGACCGTCGCCTGGGCGATGTTCCTGCTGCTCGTCCTCGTCTTCGTGGCGCAGCGCCTGATCGGGCGCCTGCGCTCCCGCACGTCCTGACCAGGAGACGCCATGACCACAGAAAGCCTCCCGGTCCGGACGGACAGCCCGGCCCGGACCTCCCCGCAGAAGACCGCCGCCGGCCGCGGTGGCCGCCGGCTGCTGAGGCAGCGCGCCGGCCGCCAGCACCACGCGGGCCCGCTCGCCTACGTGCTGCTCGCGATCACGGCGATCCTGTCGATCTTCCCGCTGTACTGGACGATGGTGGCGGCCTCCACCGACAACACCCGCGTCAGCCAGACACCGCCGCCGTTCCTGCCCGGCCCGAACCTCTTCGACAACCTCGCCCGCGCCTGGGACGAGGCGGCGATGGGCAAGGCCATGATCAACAGCACGATCGTGGCCGGGACCATCGCCCTGTCCACGGTGTTCTTCGCGACGCTGGCCGGATTCGCCTTCGCCAAGCTGCGGTTCAAGGGCCGCAACGTCCTGCTCATGCTGGTGATCGGCACCATGATGGTGCCGCCGCAGCTCGGTGTCGTGCCGCTGTTCATGATGATGTCCGAGCTGGGCTGGTCGCAGCAGCTGCCCGCGGTCATCTTCCCCACCCTGGTCAGCGCGGTCGGCGTCTTCTTCATGCGGCAGTACCTGTCGGAGGCGCTGCCGGACGAGCTGGTCGAGGCCGGCCGCGTGGACGGCGCGCACTCACTGCGGATCTTCTGGAGCATCGTGCTGCCCATCGCGCGCCCCGCGATGGCGGTGCTGTTCATGATCACGTTCGTGCACGCCTGGAACGACTTCTTCTGGCCGTTCGTGGTACTCGACATGACCAACCCGACGGTCCCCGTCGCCCTCACCCAGCTCAGCGCCGGCTACATCCGCGACCAGTCCCTGATCATGGCGGGCGCGCTCCTCGGCACGCTGCCGCTGCTGGCGATGTTCATCGTGTTCGGCCGCCAGATCGTCAGCGGCATCATGCAGGGCGCCGTCAAGGGCTGACCCGCCGAACCGACCCCCGGGCCCCTTCCGGCGCCCGGACCCCGGGGCGGGGCGGGCCACCCCCCGGTTCCCCCGGCGGCCCGCCCCGCGCGCCGCCCGGGCACCGCGCATCCGCTCGGCCCGTACGCGCCCCCACCCCCTCACCCGAAAGGACACACGTGGTCACCGCAGCACAGCAGCAGACCGCATCCGCCCCGGACACCGACCGCACCTTCCCGGAGGGCTTCCTCTGGGGCACCGCGACCGCCTCCTACCAGATCGAGGGGGCCGCGGCCGAGGACGGCCGCACGCCGTCCATCTGGGACACCTACGCCCGCACCCCGGGCCGGGTCCGCAACGGCGACACCGGGGACATCGCCACCGACCACTACCACCGCTGGCGCGAGGACGTCGCCCTCATGGCCGAACTCGGCATCGGCGCCTACCGCTTCTCCCTGGCCTGGCCGCGGATCCAGCCCACCGGCCGCGGTCCCGCCGTGCAGAAGGGGCTCGACTTCTACCGGCGTCTCGTCGACGAGCTGCTGGACAAGGGCATCCAGCCCGTCGCCACCCTCTACCACTGGGACCTGCCGCAGGAGCTGGAGGACGCGGGCGGCTGGCCGGAGCGCGCCACCGCCGAACGGTTCGCCGAGTACGCGGCCCTGGCCGCCGACGCCCTCGGTGACCGGGTGAAGACGTGGACCACCCTCAACGAGCCCTGGTGCAGCGCCTTCCTCGGGTACGGCTCCGGTGTGCACGCCCCCGGCCGCACCGATCCGGTCGCCGCCCTGCGCGCCGCCCACCACCTCAACCTGGCCCACGGGCTGGCCGTGCAGGCGCTGCGCGACCGGATCCCGGCGGACGCCCGGTGCTCGGTCACGCTCAACGTCCACCACGTGCGTCCGCGCACCGACAGCGGCGCCGACGCCGACGCCGCCCGCCGCATCGACGCACTGGCCAACCGGGTCTTCACCGGCCCGATGCTGAGCGGCGCCTACCCGGAGGACCTCTTCAAGGACACCGCCGCGCTGACCGACTGGTCCTTCGTGCGCGACGGCGACCTCGCGCAGATCCACCAGCCGCTGGACTTCCTCGGCGTCAACTACTACTCGCCCACGCTCGTCTCCCAGGCGGACGGCAGCGGCACCCACACCTCCGACGGGCACGGCAACAGCACCCACAGCCCGTGGCCGGCGGCCGACGGGGTCGCCTTCCACCAGCCCCCGGGCGACACCACCGCCATGGGCTGGGCCATCGACCCGACCGGCCTGTACGAACTGCTGCAGCGGCTGGCCGCCGACTTCCCCCGGCTGCCGCTGGTCATCACCGAGAACGGCGCCGCGTTCCACGACTACGCCGACCCCGAGGGCAACGTCAACGACCCGGAGCGGATCGCCTACCTGCGCGGCCACCTGGCCGCCGTGCACCAGGCCGTCCAGGACGGCGTGGACGTCCGCGGCTACTTCCTGTGGTCCCTGCTGGACAACTTCGAATGGGCCCACGGCTACAGCAAGCGCTTCGGCATCGTCTACGTCGACTACCCGACCGGCACGCGCATCCCCAAGGCCAGCGCCCGCTGGTACGCCCAGGTGGCCCGCACCGGCGTCCTGCCCGGAGCCTGACCCCGGCCCGGTGCGGCGCCCACCGCCCCGCACGACGCCGCACCGCGAGCCCGCCCCCGACGCCCGGTCCACCGGGTCCCGGGGGCGGGCTCGTCCTGCGTCGAGGGGCCCGCGCCCGGCCCCGGCGCCGGCGCGCCACGGCCGACCGAGGGGCGGCGGACCGCCGTGGCGCGCCGGCCGCCCCTCCCGGTCGCGGCCGCCCGGCCGTCACTCCCCCGGGTAGCGCACCCCGATCCGCTCCCGCACCGTGTCCAGGACCTCCATGACCGCGAGGGTGTCGGCCAGCGGCACCAGCGGCGACTCGGTCAGGCCCGCCCGCAGGCAGCGCATCACCTCCCTGGCCTGGTGTCCGTAGCCGTTGCCCTCCTGCGGCGGGGCGGTGACGGTCTGCGGCTCGTGGCCGTCGCGGTGCAGCACGAAGGAGCGCGGGTTGAAGAAGTCCGCCGGTATCTCGATGCGTCCCGCGGTTCCGTACACCGCCGCCCGGTGCTCGTCACGGGCGAGCAGGGAGCACGACAGCACGGCCATCGCCCCGTCGGGGTATCCGAGCAGGACACCGGTCTGCGCGTCGACGCCCTGCGGGGACAGGCACGCGTGGGCGGTGACGGTGTCCGGGGTCCCGAGCAGCAGGTGCGCGAAGGAGACGGGGTAGGTGCCCAGGTCGAGCAGGGCGCCGCCGCCCGCCGCCGGGTCCCACAGCCGGTGCTCCGGCGGTGCGGTCACCCGTTCCCCGAAGGAGGCGTGCAGCGCGCGGACCTCGCCGATGGCGCCGTCGGCCACCAGGTCCGCGACACGGAGCACGGTGGGGTTGACGCGGGTCCACATCGCCTCCATCAGGAACAGGCCCTGTTTGCCAGCCAGTTCGGCCAGCTCGCGGGCCTGCCGGCCGCTGAGCGAGAACGGCTTCTCGCACAGCACCGGTTTGCCCGCCTCCAGGCAGGCCGTCGCCGCCGGCACGTGGTGGGCGTGCGGAGTGGCCACGTAGACGACGTCCACCTCCGGGTCGGCCGCCAGCTCTTGCCAGCTGCCGTGGGCCCGGGGAATGCCGAACCTCGCCGCGAACCGCCGCGCGGCGTCCGCCGACCGGGACCCGACCGCGGTGACCTGCGCGTCCGGCAGACGCAGCAGGTCCTCGGTGAAGGCGGCGGCCATGCCGCCGGTCGCCAGGATGCCCCAGCGGATGGGCTGTTCGCTCACGTGCTTCTCCCGCTTCGATGATGGTCGCAGAACTGCCCCCGCACTCTATGGGCACGTTCCCACCCATGGCGAGACCCGGTCCGCCCGACAGCGCGCGACCGGCTCGCGGGCGCCGGACGGGAGTGGGCCGGCCGCGCGGGAAGCAGCCGCGGGCGCCCTCGCCGCACGGGCGGGCCGTGGCGCGGGGCGGCGGGAAGTCACCCGTCCGCTCCGCGGCGCGCCGTGTTCCCGCGCGGGGTGAGGGTGGCGTGGGGAAGGGCGGGGGCGGGAAGGCGCTCCCCGGCGTAGCCGTCGACCGTTCCGAACCGGTCGGAGGCGTTCTGCCACGCCTGCCTGGCCGCGACGATGTCCTCGTGGCTGCGGCCGACGAAATTCCACCACATGACGATCTCCTCCTGGAACGGCGTCCCGCCCAGCAGCACGGTCCGGGCGGGGGCGTCCGTCTCGTTCGTCAGGGTCAGCGTGGCGTGTCCGGCGTCCAGGCAGCCCAGCTCCGCCGGGCGCAGCAGGGTCCCGGCGAACCGGACCTCGCCCTCGTCGACGAGGAGGCCGTGCTCGAAGGCGGGGTCCGTCTCCAGTGCGACGGTCGCGCGCGGCGCGAGGAGGAGTTCGGCGCCGAGCAGGGGCGTGAAGGTCGGCACCGGGGAGGCGGCGCCGGCGAGGGTGCCGAGGAAGACCCTGACGTCGGCTCCGTCCAGCCGGACCGGCTCCGGGACGTAGTGCCGGAAGTCGCGGCCGGTGTCGCGGTGTTCCCCGGGCAGGGCCACCCACAGCTGCACGCCGTGCAGGACCGTGGTGCGGGGGGTGGAGACCTCGGAGTGGCTGATGCCGCGGCCTCCCGTCATCAGGTTCAGCTCACCGGGCCGGACCAGGGCGTGGCTGCCCAGGCTGTCGCGGTGTTCGATCTCTCCGCTGAACAGCCAGCTCACGGTCTGCAGTCCGGTGTGCGGATGGGGGGCGACGTCCATGCCGCCGGTGTGGGCCACGTCGTCGGGGCCGTAGTGGTCGAGGAAGCACCAGGCCCCGATCAGCGTCCGGTCCCGCTGCGGCAGCGTGCGCCGTACCGTCATCGCCCGCGGGCCGCCCAGCGGCACGGCCCGCGGCGGCAGTACGCCGGCCTGCCCCGCGGGCGCGCCGCGGCCCGCGGCCTCGCAGCGCGGTCCGGCGGGCCGCACCTCGGAGTTGCTCATCGCACGCCCCTCTCACCAAAGGTAGTTTGATATTCAACAATCATGTCGATGGTAAGTCTCCGCCCCGTAGAGTGCACGGCACAAGGAGCGAGGGACGCCAGATCCACGAAGGAGTCCGGGTTGAGCGACACGGCAGCAGGCCCCGAGGGCCGGCGGGTCTTCATCGACAAGCAGAACCCCAAGGTCTACCACGCCCTGTTCGAGACGGCCGTGGAGGCCCGCGCGGCCGCCGCCGACGCGGGCCTGGACCGCGTCCTCGTGGAGCTGGTCAACCTCCGCGTGTCGCAGATCAACGCCTGCGCCTACTGCCTCGCCCTGCACACCCGGGCCGCGCTGCGCGCGGGCGAGACCCCGCAGCGGCTGGGGGTGCTGGCCGCCTGGCGCGACACCGAGGTGTTCACGGCCCGGGAACGCGCGGCGCTCGCCCTGGCCGAGGCCGTCACCGAGCCCGCGGACGCCGCCCTCCAGGAGGACGCCTACGAGGCGGCGCGCCGGGTCTTCACCGACGACGAGCTGTCCGCGGTGATCTGGGTGGCGATCACCATCAACGCCTTCAACCGGGTCTCCGTGCTGAGCAAGCACCCGGTGCGCGCCGTCCCCCGGCAGGAGCGCGACGCCTGACGGGCCCGGAACGGCGGAAGGGGTTCTGCTCCCGCACGGGTGCGGGAGCAGAACCCCTCGGTCGAGCGCTGGGCAGGCCTTGCACCTGCATCTCCCCACGGGAAGCGGGGCGTCTTTCCTTGGACCACCAACGCACGTCTCACCGCCCGTCCTCGAGCGGCTCGCGCAAGATCCATATTACCGTGGTCACGGCGGTGGTACGCACCGGCCGCCGGCCGACGGAGCGGCCCGGGCGCCCGGCCGCGCCCCGCATCCGCCGTCCGCCGCGGCGGACGGCCGGTGCGTCAGGGCCGCTTCGGGTCCCGCCCCGGCGGGGCCGTGCTCTCCCGCAGCACCAGCCGCGTCGGCACCAGCGTGGTGCCCCGCTCCGGGCCCTCCTGGCGCATCTTGCGCAGCACGGCCTCGACACAGAGCCGTCCCACCTCGGCGAAGTCCTGGTGGACGGTGGTCAGCGGCGGCAGGAAGGACGACGCCTCGGGGATGTCGTCGAAACCGATGACGCTGACGTCCTCGGGCACCCGCCGGCCGCGTTCGTGCAGGGCCCGCAGCAGGCCGAGGGCCATCTGGTCGTTGGCCGCGAAGACGGCCGTGCAGTCCTCGCGGGCCGCGAGTTCGAGCCCGGCGCGGTAGCCCGACTCCGCCGACCAGTCCCCCCGGATCAGCGGCGGCGGGACGCGGCCGGCCTCGGTGAGGGCGGCGCGCCAGGCGTCCGTGCGGCGCTGCGCGGCGAAGGAGTCCGCCGGGCCGCCCAGGTGCCACACCGTCCGGTGGCCGAGGTCGAGCAGGTGCTGCACGGCGGCGCGGGTGCCGCCGGCCTGGTCGGTGTCGACGACCGTGTAGTGGTCGCCGGCGTCGGAGTCGACGACCACGACCTGGACGTGCGGCGGCAGGGTGATCGTCACCGCGTCGAGCAGGTGGACCTCCATGATGACGATCACCGCGTCGACGGCGAGCTCCTCCAGCCGGGAGAACGCGCCGCGCACCTCGTCCTGCGTGGGCACGGCGACCGGGAGCAGCGTCACCGCGTAGCCCTCGCGCGCCGCGGAGGTGGCGATCGCCTCCAGGGTCCGCACGTTGCCGGTGGTGGCGAGCGTGAAGGTGATGACGCCGATGGTGCGGAACTCGCCGCGCTTGAGCGCGCGGGCCGCGCTGTTGGGCCGGTAGCCGAGCTCCTTCATCGCGGCCAGCACCTGACGGCGGGTCTCCTCGTGCACTCCGGCATAGCCGTTGGAGACCCGGGAGACGGTCTGCGAGGAGACGCCCGCCAGGCGGGCCACGTCGGCCATCGAGGCCGTGGTCCGGACACCGCGCCGGGCGCGGTCACCGGTGCGCTTCGAAGCGCCGCCGGCCGGATCACCGGTGGTTCCGGCCCGCTCGACGGCCGGGCCGGGCAGGCTCGCCGGCGCCCTCTCAGCCGAGTCCACTCGTCGTCAGCCGCCTTCCGTCGTTGTCCGCGTCATGGTTTCCCCGAAGGACCCTTGACCGTCGTCATCGGGGCAGTGTAGACATGCCGCCACCAGATGTTTACGTAAACATAACAGCTCGCCGCCTTTTTTTGGGCCGCCGATGTTTACGCAAACATTAGGTGGGGGTGTGCCGTCCGGCCGGTCCGGTCCACGCCATCGGTTCCACAAGTGCGGACGAGCGAGGAACGACATGACGACGCTGCAACCGCCGGCGGCCGCCGGGCCGCGGCCGGCACCGCCCCCGGCGAGACGGGACCGCCGCTCCTGGACGGGGTGGGGTTTCATCGGCCCCTTCGTGGCCGTCTTCGCCGTGGTGTTCCTGGCTCCGATCGCGTACTCGGTCTATCTGAGCCTCTTCCGCGACCAGCTCATCGGCGGGACCACCTTCGTCGGCCTCGACAACTACCGGCAGGCGCTGCAGGACGAGAACTTCTGGGCCGCGCTCGGCCGCGTCTCGCTCTTCCTGTGCGTCCAGGTGCCGGTCATGCTCGGCATCGCCCTCCTGGTGGCCCTGGCCCTGGACAGCGGGCGCCTCTACGGCAGGAACTTCTTCCGCATCTCGGTCTTCCTGCCGTACGCGGTGCCGGCCGTCGTCGCCACCCTCATGTGGGGCTTCATGTACGGCACGCGCTTCGGCCTCGTCGGCGACCTCAACGACGCCTTCGGCCTGTCCCTGCCCGACCCGCTCTCCTCGGACCTGGTGCTGACCTCGATCGGCAACATCGTCACCTGGGAGTTCGTCGGCTACAACATGCTGATCTTCTACTCGGCGCTGCGCGTGGTCCCGCACTCGCTGTACGAGGCGGCCGAGATCGACGGCGCCGGGCAGATCCAGGTCATCACCGCCATCAAGCTGCCCGCGATCCGCGGTGCCCTGGTCATCGCGACGATCTTCTCCGTCATCGGCAGCTTCCAGCTCTTCAACGAACCGAGCGTCCTGCAGAAGCTGGCGCCCAACGCCATCACCACCGACTACACCCCCAACTCCTACACGTACTCGCTGTCCTTCTCCGGCCAGCAGCACAACTACTCCGCGACGGTCGCCATCGTCATGGGACTGATCACCATGGTCATCGCCTATGTCGTCCAGCTGCGCGGCCTGCGCAAGGGAGGGTGAAGCAGCGATGACCAGTACCGTCGCCGACGTCCCCGGCCGCTCCGCGCCCTCCCGCGCGTCCGGCCCCGCGTCCCGGCTGCGCACGCCCCGGCGCGGCCACTCCCCCTCCCGGCCCCGGCGCAGCGTCCTGCTGACCGTGCTCACCGGCCTGGTGCTGCTCTACAGCCTGGTGCCACTGGCCTGGCTGGTCGTCAGCGCCACCAAGACCCAGCAGGGGCTGTCCCGTTCGTTCGGCCTGTGGTTCGACGGCGACTTCGCCCTGTGGGACAACATCGCCGAGACGTTCACCTACGACGACGGCGTCTTCACCCGCTGGCTGCTGAACACCGTCCTGTACGTCGTCCTGGGCGCGGGCGGCGCCACCTTCCTCGCCGTGCTGGGCGGTTACGCGCTGGCCAAGTTCGACTTCCCGGGACGCCGCGCGGTGTTCGCCGTCGTCATCGGCGCCGTGGCCGTGCCGGGGACCGCGCTGGCGGTGCCGACGTTCCTGATGTTCAGCAGCATGGGGCTCACCGACACCCCGTGGGCGGTGATCGTTCCCTCCCTGATCTCCCCGTTCGGCCTGTACCTGATGTGGGTGTTCGCCGGTGAGGCGATCCCGACCGAGCTGCTGGAGGCGGCCCGCATCGACGGCGCCGGCGAGGTGCGCACCTTCTTCCGGGTCGCCCTGCCGCTGCTGGCGCCGGGCATCGTCACCGTCTCCCTGTTCACCATGGTCGCGACCTGGAACAACTACTTCCTGCCGCTGATCATGATCAAGGACCCGGACTGGTATCCCCTGACCCTGGGCCTGAACAGCTGGAACGCCCAGGCCTCGACGGCCGGCGGCCAGCCCGTGTTCCACCTGGTCATCACCGGCTCCCTCATCACCATCGTCCCGCTGATCGCCGCGTTCCTGCTGCTGCAGAAGTACTGGCAGTCCGGACTCGCCGCCGGAAGCGTCAAGGAATAGCGCCGCTCCCCCACCGCACGACCGTGCGGCCCCGCGCCTTCGCGTGCGTGCCGCGCGGGCCCCTGCCCCTGCAACCCCCATCGGTCACGGTTTCGGCCACGAAGAAGTGGAAGCACGACCATGCGCATGCCCTCCCGCCGCCTGCTGCGCGGCATCGGCCTCGTCTGCGCCCTCGCCCTGGGCGCCACCGCCTGCGGCGGCTCCGACGACTCCGGCTCGAGCCCGAAGAAGGTCTCCGAGGCGGACGTCCGGGCCGCGTTGGAGAAGGGCGGCACGATCACCGTCTGGGCGTGGGAGCCCACCCTGAAGCAGGTCGCCGCCGACTTCGAGAAGGAGCACCCCGGCGTCGAGGTGAACCTGGTCAACGCGGGCACCCACAACGACCAGTACAAGGCGCTGCAGAACGCCATCTCCGCCAAGAAGGGCGTCCCCGACGTCGCCCAGATCGAGTACTACGCCCTGGGCCAGTACGCGCTGACCGAGCAGCTCACCGACCTCAGGGGCTTCGGCGCCGGCAAGCTGGCCGGCCGGTTCTCCCCCGGCCCGTGGAACAGCGTGAAGGCCGGCGGCGAGGGCGTCCACGGCCTGCCGATGGACTCCGGCCCCATGGCGCTGTTCTACAACAAGAAGGTCTTCGACAAGTACCGGATCAAGGTGCCCACGACGTGGGACGAGTACGTGGACGCGGCCCGCGCCCTGCACAAGGCGGACCCGAAGGCGTACATCACCAACGACGCCGGTGACGCCGGTTTCACCACCAGCCTGCTGTGGCAGGCCGGTTCCCGCCCCTACCGGGTCGACGGCACCAAGGTGAGGATCGACTTCTCCGACGCGGGCGCCAGGAAGTACACCGGCACCTGGCAGAAGCTCCTCGACGAGAAGCTCCTCGCGCCCGTCACCAGCTGGTCCGACGAGTGGTACAAGGGCCTCGGCGACGGCACCATCGCCACCCTCGCCACCGGCGCCTGGATGCCCGCCAACTTCACCTCCGGCGTGAAGGACGCCGCCGGCGACTGGCGCGTCGCCCCGCTGCCGCAGTGGGAGGCGGGCGCCCGGGCCGGCGCGGAGAACGGCGGCAGCGCCCTGACCCTGCCCGAGCTCGGCGGGAACGAGGCACTGGCCTACGCCTTCGTCGAGTACGCGAACGTCGGCAAGGGCGTCGACACCCGGGTGAAGGGCGGCGCGTTCCCGGCGACCACCGCGCAGCTGAACTCCAAGGCGTTCCAGGACACCGAGTTCCCCTACTTCGGCGGACAGCAGGCCAACAAGGTCTTCGCCGAGGCCGCCGCGAACGTCGCCGACGACTGGTCGTACCTGCCGTACCAGGTGTACGCCAACTCGATCTTCAACGACACCGTCGGCAAGGCCTACGTCTCCGGCACCACGCTGGCCGACGGCCTGAAGGCGTGGCAGGACGCCTCCGTCGAGTACGGCGCCGAGCAGGGCTTCACCGTCGAGAAGTAGCACGCCGGGGCGGCGCGCACACCCCGCGCCGCCCCGGTGCCCCACCCCCGGAAGGACCGCCATGATCTCCACCCTCCTGTCCCGCCGCAGCGGGGCGGACGGTGACCTCGCCCCGCGCCTCGTCTACGGCGCCGACTACAACCCCGAGCAGTGGCCCCGCTCCGTCTGGGAGGAGGACGTCCGGCTGATGCGCGAGGCCGGCGTGAACCTCGTGTCGGTGGGGATCTTCTCCTGGGCCCGCATCCAGCCGGCCGAGGACGAGTGGGACTTCGCCTGGCTGGACGAGGTCATGGACCTCCTGCACGCGGGCGGCATCGGCGTCGACCTGGCCACGGCCACCGCGTCCCCGCCGCCGTGGCTCACCACGGCCCACCCGGAGATCCTCCCGGTCACCGCGGGCGGCGAGACCCTGTGGCCGGGGGCGCGCCAGCACTGGCGCCCCACCTCGCCGGTCTTCCGCCGGTACGCGCTGCGCCTGGTCCGCGAGATGGCCACCCGCTACGCCGGTCATCCGGCCCTGGTCGCCTGGCACGTCAGCAACGAGCTGGGCTGCCACAACGTGTACGACTACTCCGACGACGCGGCCCGCGCCTTCCGCGACTGGCTGCGCGCCCGCTACACCACGCTCGACGCGCTCAACGACGCCTGGGGAACGGCGTTCTGGTCGCAGCGGTACACCGACTGGGAGCAGATCCTGCCGCCCCGGCTGGCCGCCTCGCATCCCAACCCCACCCAGCAGCTGGACTTCAAGCGCTTCTCGTCGGACGCGCTGAAGGACCACCTGCGCGCCGAACGCGCGATCCTGCGGGAGATCACGCCGGACGTCCCGGTCACCACCAACTTCATGGTGATGGGCGGCACCAAGGGCATGAACTACCCCGACTGGGCCGGCGAGATCGACTTCGTCTCCAACGACCACTACGTCCACCCGGGTCCGCAGGACCGCGACGAGCTGTCCTTCTCCGCCAACCTCACCAGCGGCATCTCCGGCGGGCGGCCCTGGTTCCTGATGGAGCACTCCACCAGCGCCGTCAACTGGCAGCCCGTCAACGTCGCCAAGCGGCCCGGCGAGCTGGCCCGCGACTCGCTGCTGCACGTCGCGCACGGAGCCGACGCGGTGTGCTTCTTCCAGTGGCGCCAGTCCGCGGCCGGCGCCGAGAAGTACCACTCCGCGATGGTCCCGCACGCGGGGCCGGACAGCGACCTGTTCCGCGCGGTGACCGAGCTCGGCGCGACCCTGAAGGCGCTCGCCCCCGTCGCGGGCAGCGAGCGGGAGCCCGCCCGGGTCGGCATCCTCTACGACTGGGAGTCGTGGTGGGCGAGCGAGCAGGACTCCCACCCCACCTCCCTGCTCGACTACCGGCAGGAGGCGCTGGACTGGTACTCCGCCCTGCTGGCCCTCGGCATCCGCGCCGACCTCGTCACCACCCGGGCCGACCTGCACCGCCACCGGGTGCTGATCGCCCCCGTGCTGCACCTGGTCACCGCCGACCTGGCCAAGACGCTCACCCGGTACGCCGAACAGGGCGGCCACCTCGTCACGACGTACTTCTCCGGCGTCGTCGACGAGAACGACCACGTGTGGCTCGGCGGCTACCCCGGCGCGCTGCGCGACCTGCTCGGCATCCGCATCGAGGAGTTCGGGCCGCTGCTCGCCGGCGACACCGTCGCACTCGACGACGCGACGACCGGCAGCCTGTGGACCGACCGGATCACCGTCACCGCCCCCGGGACCGAGGTGCTGTCCCGCTACCGCACCGGCGTGCACGCCGGACGGCCCGCCGTCACCCGGCGTCCGACGGGCGGGGGCTCGGCCGCCTACGTCTCCACCCGGCTCGGCGTCGAAGGGCTCACCGCCCTGCTGCCGCGGCTGCTGGAACCGGCCGGCGTGGCGAGCGAACTGCCCGCTGCCGTACGGGGGCTGGTCGAGACGACCGTGCGCCGGAACGCCGACGCCCGGTTCGTGTTCCTGGTCAACAGGACCGACGAGGCCGTCACGGTGCCCGGCCTCACCGGAGAGGTGCTGCTCGGCGGCACGGGAGCCGACGGCTCCCTCGTCCTCGGGCCCCGCGCGGTCGCCGTCCTGCGGCAGCCGGCCGCCTGAGCCGTACCCGCACCCCACGACTCCCCGGAACGGCACGCACCCGTTGCGGGGGCCGTCCCTCCCGTCCCGCCGTGCGCGGGGCGGGAGGTCCACCAGAGCGCGACCACACCTCAGTTGGGAGCACACCGATGGCACGCCGTACCCGCAGCAGACGGCTGCTCGCAGCCGCCGGCATCACCGCCCTGGCCACCGGGGCCACCCTGGTGTCCGCCCCGCCGCCCACCGCGCAGGCGGCGGACGTCCCCTCCGTCACCGTCCGGCCCGACCCCTCCTACCAGCAGGAGCCGTTCGAGGGCTGGGGCACCAGCCTCGTCTGGTTCGCCAACGCCACCGGCGACTACCCGAAGGAGATACGCGAGAAGCTCGCCGCGCTCCTCTTCGGCGACGACGGCCTGGCGCTGAACATCGCCCGCTACAACATCGGCGGCGGCAACGCCCCGGACGTGAAGGACTACCTGCGCGCCGGCGGCGCCGTCGAGGGCTGGTGGCGGGCCCCCGCGGGCACCACCCGCGAGGACACCGACTGGTGGGACGCCGGCGATCCGGCCGACTGGAACGACGACGCCGACGCCACCCAGCGCTGGTGGGTCGACCGCATCAAGGACGACATCACCCACTGGGAGACGTTCAGCAACTCCCCGCCCTGGTTCATGACGGTCAGCGGCTACGTCTCGGGCGGGTTCGACGCGTCCGAGGACCAGCTCAAGGCCGAGTCCGTCGACGACTTCGCCGCCTACCTGGCCGGCGCGACCAGGCGGCTGGAGCAGGCGCACGGCATCAAGGTCGATACGGTCGACCCCTTCAACGAGCCGAACACCACCTACTGGAGCACCCGGCTCGGCCCGGACGGCGAACCCGTCGGCGGCCGTCAGGAGGGCGCCCACATGGGCCCCGAGCTCCAGCAGAAGGTGCTCCGGGCGCTCGCCCCGGCGCTGCGGAAGGCGAGAACCGAGGCGGAGATCTCCGCGATGGACGAGACCAACCCGTCCCTCTTCGCCCAGAACTGGAACGCCTACTCCGCCGAGGCCCGCGCCCTCGTCGGCCAGATGAACGTGCACACCTACGGCACCGGCCAGCGCACCACCGTGCGCGACCTGGCCAAGGCCGAGGGCAAGCGGCTGTGGATGAGCGAGGTGGAGGGCGACTGGGGCGACGGGCAGAGCTTCACGGACATGCGCCCCGGTCTCGGCCTCGCCCAGCGCATCGTCGACGACCTGCGGGAACTGGAGCCGCGCGCCTGGGTGTTCTGGCAGCCCGTCGAGGACTACGACAACATGAAGCCCGGCGGCGAGTCCGCCAGGGGCGGCAACTGGGGCGAGATCCAGGTGCCGTTCAGCTGCACCTCGCAGGACACCCTCGACACCTGCCCCGTCCGCACCAACACCAAGTTCGACACCGCGCGCAACTTCACCCACTTCATCAGGCCCGGCGACCGGCTGATCAAGGTGGACGACACCTCCAGCGCGGCCGCCGTGACCAGGGACGGCAAGGGCGCCTCGCTCGTCCACGTCAACAGCGCCACCCAGGCGCGCGAGGTCACCGTCGACCTGTCCAAGTTCCGCACCGTGAGCCGCGACGCGACCGTCACGCCCGTCGTGACCAGCGCCGACGGCAAGCTCGAACGGCACGCGCCCGTCAGGGTCACGGGCCGCGCGGCCACCTTCACGGTGCCCGCGCAGTCGGTGACGTCCTTCGTCGTCCGGGGTGTCTCCGGCGTCGCGAAGGACGCCCCGCTGCTGCGCAAGGGCCACACCTACACCCTGACCGGCGTGCAGAGCGGCAAGGCGGTCACCGTCGCGGACGACGGCACCGGCCTCGTCATCGGCACGGGCGACGGCTCCGCCGCGCAGCAGTGGCGGCTGAGCCGGGTGCGCCCCGGCAGCGGCACCGGCGACCGCTACGTCTTCACCAACCCGGTGGACGGCAGGCGCCTGGCCGTGCGGAACGACGTACCGGTGGCCGAACCGGACACCGGACGGCGCGACGCGGCCGCCGAGTGGATCGCGTCGACCACCGGGGACGGCACCTGGACCCTGGTCAACGCCGCCACCGGGCGCCTGCTGGAGATCGGCGGGCAGGCCACCCACGAAGGCGCCGCGGTCACCACCTGGCCGCCCAACTCCGGTTCCAACCAGCGCTGGACGATCACCGACGTGACCTCCGGCAGGAACTGATCCCCCGCCCCCGCCGGCACCGGTGCGCGACGAGGACGGCGTGCGGGCCGGGGCCGGCGCGGTGGTCCTGCCCGCGTGGCGGTGGGAGGCGGACCGGTCGTCGGCGCGGACGGCGTGGTGACCGCCGGCGTCCCGCCGATGGTGGTCGTCGCCGGGACGCCCGCGCGCCTCCTGCGGCCGATCACCGCGCGGAGTGACCTGGCGTGCCGTGCCGCCGGGCCGTCCGGCTCAGCCCCCTTCGGCGCCCGTGCAGCGGCGGGCGAAGTCCACGGTGCGGACGTAGCAGTTCTCGACGTCCTCGTCGGACAGGCCCACCCACAGGTGGTTGCCGCCGGTGACCAGGCGCAGGTCCGGCTGGTGACCGGCCGCGCGCAGGGCCTCTGCGAGGCGGACGGACTGCCGGGCGGGGACCAGGACGTCGTCGGCGCCGTGCAGAAGGAGGAAGGGCGGCGCCTGCGAGGTCACCCGGGTGACCGGGCTGGCGTCGCGCGCCGCCCCGGCCCGCTGTGCCGGGGCGCCGCCGAGCAGCAGGGCCTCGAAGGTGGCCGGGTCGCGGGTGTCGTACGCGCCCTCGGGGAGATCGTCGGCGAGGTGCGTCAGGTCGGTGGGGGCGTACCAGGTGACGCAGCCGGCGACGGTGCCGGCGGGCTGGGTGAGGGCGGTCAGGGCGGCGAGGTGCCCGCCCGCGGACTCGCCCCACAGCACGGGCCGCGCGGCGTCCAGGCCGAGGCCGGCGGCGCGGGTGCGCAGCCAGGCCAGCAGGGCGGCCAGGTCGTCGGTCTGGGCCGGGTGCGGGGCCTCGCCGCTGAGGCGGTAGTCGGGGCAGGCCACCGCGAACCCGGCCCGGGCCAGCCGGGCGAAGGGGCCCGGCCGCCAGTGGCGGAAGCGGGGGCCGAGGTCGTCGCGCAGGCCGGTGCGCCAGGCGCCGCCGTGGACGAAGACGACGACGGGCACGGGTCCGGCGGCGTCCTCGGGCAGCCACAGGTCGACGGCCAGCGGGCGGCTGCCGTCCGGTACCGCGTAGACGGCGCCGCGCAGGAGCCGCACGCCGTCGGCGGGGCGGGCCGGGTGCGGCAGGGGCAGGACCGCCGGGTCGGGCGGGGCCAGCAGGTGCAGGGGGAAGGGCGCGGGGCCGCGGTCGGTCACGGTGGCGACTCCGTCGTTCACAGGGCCGTGCGGGGCAGGATGCGGCGGGCGTTGGCGGTGGTCAGGGCCCGCCAGCTGGTGGCGCCGTCGGGTGCCTCGGCGGCGTCCAGGCCCGCGACGTGGGCCTCCACCCCGGCGGCGGGGGTCCAGCAGTGGTCGCTGCCGTACAGCAGCCGGTCGGTGCCGACCAGGTTCATCAGCGCGGGGAGCTGGCGGGGCAGGGCGGGGCCGGCGAGGTCGTAGTAGAGGCGGCCGAGCTGCTCGACGGCGCCGGGCGCCTCGGTGCCCTCGGGCATGAACATCCGCATGAACCCGTCGATGCGGTCGGCCAGGACCGGCAGGGCGCCGCCGCAGTGCGGCACGATCACCGTGAGGTCGCGGTGGCGGTCCAGGGTGCCGGCCATGAGCAGGTCGGTGACGGTGCGGGCGGTGTCGAAGACGAACTCGATCATCGGGCGGGGGCGTCCGAGGGCGGAGCGCTCCCAGCACACCGGGGAGGTGGGGTGCAGGAAGACGACCGCGCCGCGCCGGTCGAGCTCGGCCCAGACGGGTTCCAGGCCGGGGTCGCCGAGGTAGGTGCCGTGGGTGTTGGTCTCCAGCACCACGCCGTCGGCGTGCAGGGCGTCGTAGGCGTGGGCGATCTCCGCCAGGGCGCCGTCGACGTCCGGCAGGGGCAGCGAGGCGAACAGGCCGAAGCGGCCGGGGTGGTCGCGCACGGTCTCGGCGCCGGCCTCGTTGACCTCGCGGGCCAGGCGGCGGGCGGCGGTGTCGTCGCCGAAGTGGACGCCCGGCGAGGACACCGACAGCATCGAGGTCCCGATACCGCAGCGGTCCATCAGCTCCAGGTGGGCGGCCGCCGACCAGGTGGGCCAGGCGGGGACGCCGTCGGGGAGTTCGTGGCCGGCGGCGCGCGCCTGGCGGACGTAGGAGTCGGTGACGAAGTGGGCGTGGACGTCGAGGTATCCGGGGGCGTCAGAGGGCACGGGGGTCTCCTGGGTCTGCGGCGGACGGCGAGGGGGCGGGGCGCCGGGCCGGGCGGTCGCGGACGGCGGTGGCGGCGCGTTCGCCGAGCACGATCCCGGCCAGCCCGGTCAGGCCGATGAGCGGCGGGGCGGGCGAGGTGAGGTCCAGCGCCCAGTACAGCGCGCCCATGAGCAGGCCGGCGGCGAAGGAGGGGGCGGCCCTGCGGAGGAAGGCGCGGGCCGCGCCGGGGGCCGTCACAGGGCCTCCGGCGCCGCCTGGCCCAGCAGCATGCCCAGCAGCCCGGCCAGCGCGACCGGGGGCGGTGCGGGCGACTTCACCCGCACCAGCGCATAGGCCACGCCGACCAGCACGCCGGCGAGCAGGGCCTTCAGGTACGGCATGGGTCGCTCAGCTTCCGGTGCGCCACTCGTGGTCGGGCAGGAAGTTCACGTCGTACCGCTGCGGCACGGTGCCGAACTTGTGGGGTTCGGGGACGAACGGCTTCCCGGGCAGGCCGAGTTCGTCGGTGGGCGTGCCGAGGTTCTCGAAGAACCGCTCGAAGGTGCCGCCCGGGCCGGCGGCCACGCCGACGATCCGGCTGTGGTGGCGCTCGATGCGGTAGGCGTGCGGGCAGTTCTTCGGGACGAAGCCGAAGTCGCCGGCGGTGAGCAGCTTCTCGTACTGCTCGCCCTGGAGGTCCTCCACGAACAGGCGCACCGCGCCGTCGGTGATGTAGAAGACCTCGTAGGTGTCCGGGTGGGAGTGGGCGGGGATGGTGTCGCCCTTGGGGCCTTCGCAGGTGAAGAAGTTGAAGGTGTTCTCGGTCTGCTCGCCGCCGGCGTAGATGGTGAACAGGTCGGTGAACAGGTGGGCGCGGTCGCCCATGCCCTTCTCGATGAAGTACGGCTTGCCCGGCTCCGGCGGGATGTGGGAGCGCTCGCGGTAGCGGGTGGCGAACTCGATGGTCATGGTGGTCCTTCCTGGTTGCGGGGAGGGCGCGCGGCCGGGGCGGGACGAGCGGCCGGATGCGGCCGTGGGCGGTTTCCGGCCCGCGGCGCCGCACGTCCCGGGGACGGGGGCCGGAAGCCGGCCGGAGCGTGCGCGGCCCGTCCCGCGGCGGAGCTTCCCTCCGGCAAACCTAGAACCGGCCGGGAGGGGGGCCCGACGTACACTCGGGCACGCGATGAAGAAAAACGGACAGATCGCGGCCGGCCGCGGCACGGCCGGCGTCCCGGCCGTGCCGTACCGTCCGACGCCCGGGAGGCCGCCGGGCCTGGAGGTCCTCGACCTGCCCGGACTCGCCGCCCGCGCCGCCGGGCGGGAGCTGCCCCTGACGGTGCCCGTCCGTCCGGCCTTCCACCTGATCGTCGCGTTGCGGAGCGGCCGCCTGCGGTGCTCGGTGGACTTCACCTCCTATCTGCTCGCCCCGGGCGACTGGCTGTGGGTGTGGCCGGGGCAGGTGCTCCAGTTCCCCGACGGGCCGGGGGACGGCGACGGCACCGTCCTGGTCTTCCCCTCGGGCTTCCCCAGTGCCGCGACGGACGCCCTCATCCGGGACGGCGAGCACGTCCCGCACCGTCTCGTCACCCCGGGCGCGCCGCGGCAGGCGGCCCTGCTGCGCCTGCTGGACGCCCTGGTCGAGGAGCACGCCGGCCTGGCCGACCTGCCGCTGGAGGCGTACATCGAGACGCTGCGGAACCTGCTCTCGGTGATCCTCGTCCGGCTCGTCCATCTCGCCGACCCGAGGCGGCGGACGCGCTCCGGCGGCAGCGAGCCGTTCCAGCTGTTCCGCCAGGCCGTCGAGGAGGACTTCCGCCGGACCCACCGGGTGGAGGACTACGCCGCCCGGCTCGGCTACAGTCCCCGCACCCTCACCCGCGCCACCCGGGCGGCCCTCGGCTGCGGCGCCAAGCGCTACATCGACGACCGGGTGCTGCTGGAGGCCAAGCGCCTGCTCATCCACACCTCGTTGCCGCCGGCCGTCATCAGCGAGCGCATCGGGTTCACCTATCCGACCGTCTTCAGCGCCTTCTTCCGCCAGCACACCGGCATGACGCCGACCGAGTTCCGGTCCCTGGCCAGGCCCTGAGGGCCGGGCGCCGGGAACGCCCGCCGCGGGCGGCGTCCGCGCGCGTTCCGCGGGGTGCGCGGCCGGCCGCCTTCCCGTCCGGCGCGCTCCGCCGCGCCGGTTCCGCAAGGCCCGTGCCGCGGGCCGCTCCGACGCACCCCTCTGCCCGTGTGACGTGTGTCACACCACCAAAACCTAGTGCCCACTAGGCATTCGGATTCATCATCGACCGCGCGGCTGAAACGTTTCGCCCTCGTTGCGCGCACATGGCCGCCCCGTCAACGGCGCGGTCCGCGCATCTCCTCGCCTCCCCGCGCCCGGCTGATTTCCGAAAGGAGCGGTCTCGTGACACCGACGTCAGCGAGTCCCTCGCTCGATGCAGCACCCTCCCCGCACCGTCAGAGGTGGACTCCGCGTCTGGTGGGCGTCCTGATCGCCCTCATCTGGCCCACCCAGTTGCTGGTCACCGTGGGCATCCTCGGCTCCAACGCCACCGCCGACGTGGCGCAGAGCTTCCGCACCACGCAGGTGGCCTGGTTCTCCCTGATCGTGACACTGGTCTCCGCCCTGCTGAGCCCGTTCGTCATCAAACTGGGCGACCTGTACGGCAAGAAGCGGATCATGCTCGGGATGATCGCCCTGGGCGTGGTGGGCGACGTCATCGCCGCGACCGCGAACAGCTTCGAACTCCTGCTGGTCGGCCGGGGCCTGGCCGCCTGCTACGGCCCCTTCCCGGCGCTCTCCTTCCCCGCCGTGCGGGACATCTTCCCGGCCAGGCTGGTGAAGTCCGCCAGCGGCATCCTCGGCAGCAGCCTGGGCCTGGTCGCCCTCGCCTCGCCCTTCCTGGCCGGCTGGCTGATCGACGGCTGGGGCTACAAGGGGGCCATGTGGTTCATGGCCGCCGCCACCACCGTCTCCTTCCTCCTCGTGGCGGCCCTCGTGCCCGAGACCCCGAAGCACGCCTTCGAGTCCGGCTTCGACTGGCTCGGCGGCCTCGTCCTCGGCGGCGGCCTGGCCGTCCTCGTCTACGCCGTGGGCCAGGGACAGGCCTGGGGCTGGGGCAGTGCGAAGACCCTGGCCTGGCTCGCGGCCGGTGCGGCCGCCCTGGCCGGCTTCCTGCTCGTGGAGCGGACGAGCCGCCACCCGATCCTGGACCTGGGCGTCCTGCGCCGCCGCGCGGTGGCGGCCACCGTCGTCTCCGGCGCCCTGGCCCAGGCGGTCGCCTACACCGCGCCCGTCGTCGCCATCCTGCTGGCGCTCTACCCGCACATCCCCGGCGTCTCGGCCGGCTTCGGCTGGACCGCGCAGCACAGCGCCACCGTCGGCGTCACCTGGAACCTGCTGCTGTTCGTCACCGGCCTGGTCGCCAGCCGTCTCCTGCGCGCCGTCGACACCCGGCCGATCTGGTGGGCCGGGCTCACGGCGATGGGCCTGGGCTACCTGCTGGCGGGCTTCTTCCACGCCGACGCGGTCCAGCTGACCTGGACGATGTGCGTGGCGAGCCTGGGCAGCGGCCTGGTCGTCGCCGCCGCGCCGGTGCTGGTCGTCGGCGCGGTCTCCACCGACGAGCAGGGCCTGGGCAGCGGCATGCTCACCATGCTCACCCACGTCTTCGGGGCGGTGTTCAGCGCCGCGATGTTCGCCGCCCTCGCCGCCGACGGCACGGTCGTGGAGGGCACCGCGTTCTACGGCGACAGCGGCTACGCCCGGGCCTTCTGGGTCGGCGCCCTGCTCAGCCTGGTCGCCCTCGTCATCGGCCTGTTCATCCCCGCCCTGCGCGAACCCGAGAAGGAGACCGGAGAGGCACCCGCCGCCGCAGTCTGACGCACCCCGTCCCGGCCCGGCCACGCCCCGCGTGGCCGGGCCCCGAGGAAAGGCACCGATGTCGCACCACTGGACCGCCCAGGTCATCACCCCCCACCTGCCCGAGGCCGGCCCGCCCGCCGGGGCGGCCCGGCCGGCCGCGCTGCTGCGCGACGAGTTCACCGTGCGGGCCGGGGTGAGAGCGGCCCGGCTGACCGTCACCGCGCTGGGCGTGTACGAGCTGGAACTCAACGGCGCCGTGGTCGGCGACCACGTCCTGGCCCCCGGCTGGACCAGCTACCGCCACCGCCACCGCTACCACTGCTTCGACGTCGCCCCGCTGCTGCGCACGGGCGCCAACGCCTGGGGCGCCCACCTCGCGGACGGCTGGTACCGGGGCCGGCTCGGCTTCAACGGCGGCACCCGCGACATCTACGGCCCGGACACCGGCCTGCTGGCCGAACTGCGCGTCGAGTACGCCGACGGCACCACCGAGACGGTCACCACCGGCCCCGGCTGGCGCGCCTGCCACGGGCCGGTGCTCGCCGCGGGCCTGTACGAGGGCGAGCACCACGACGCGCGCCGCGAGCAGCCCGGCTGGAGCGAGCCCGGCTTCGACGACTCCGCCTGGCACCCGGTGCGCGTCCTCGACTTCGACACCGCCGTGCTCTTCCCCGCCGACAGCCCGCCCGTGCGCCGGACCGGGACCGTCCGGCCCGTCGCGGTCACCGCCCTGCCCGGCGGCCGGGCCCTGCTGGACTTCGGCCAGAACCTCGTCGGGCGGCTGCGCATCCGGGTGCGCGGCGAGGCCGGCCGGACCATCACCCTGCGCCACGCCGAAGTCCTGGACGAGGACGGCGAGTTGTGCGTGCGTCCGCTGCGCACCGCCGTCGCCGTCGACCGGTACACGCTGCGCGGCGCCGCGGGCGGCGAGGAGTGGGAGCCGCGGTTCACCTTCCACGGCTTCCGCTACGCCGAAGTGGACGGCTGGCCGGGCGAGCCGGCGCCCGAGGACGTCACCGCCGTCGTCCTCCACAGCGACCTGCGCCGCACCGGCTGGTTCTCCTGCTCCGACCCCGCGCTGGAGCGGCTGCACGAGAACGTCGTGTGGGGCATGCGCGGCAACTTCCTCGACGTGCCCACCGACTGCCCGCAGCGCGACGAGCGTCTGGGCTGGACCGGCGACGTGCAGGTCTTCGCCCCCACCGCGGCGTTCCTGTACGACGTGCGCGCCTTCCTGCGGTCCTGGTTGCGCGACCTGGCCGCCGACCAGGGCGACGACGAGCACGGCGTCCCGCCGGTGTTCACCCCCGACATCCCGGTGATCGCCGACGTGCCGCTGCCGCCCGGCAACCCGCCGATGGCCGGCTGGTGCGACGCCGCCGTCATCGTGCCCTGGGTGCTGTACGAGCGGTACGCCGACGCCGACGTGCTGCGCGTCCAGTACCCGTCGATGCGGGCGTGGGTGGACGCCGTCGAGGAGATCGCCGGGCCGGGCCGGATCTGGGGCGCGGGCTTCCAGTTCGGCGACTGGCTGGACCCGACGGCTCCCCCGGAGGACCCCGGCCGGGCGGTGACCTCCTCCGAACTGGTCGCCACCGCCTACTTCGCCCGCTCCGCCCGGCTGCTCGCCCGCAGCGCCGAGGTGATCGGCGAGCGGGACGACGCGGTGCGCCACCACGCCCTCGCCGACTCGGTGCGCGACGCCTTCCGGGACCGCTTCCACACGGGCGGCGGCCTGCTGACCGAACAGACGCAGACCGCCTACGCGCTGGCCCTCTGCTTCGACCTGCTGGAGGACCCGGCCGAACGGGCCGGCGCCGGCGACCGGCTCGCCGCCCTGGTCGCCGAACGCGGCCACCGCATCGGCACCGGCTTCCTCGGCACCCCCCTGGTGTGCGACGCGCTCACCGCCACCGGACACCTGGACACCGCCTACCGGCTGCTGCTGGAGCGGTCCTGCCCGTCCTGGCTGTACCAGGTGGACATGGGCGCCACCACCGTCTGGGAACGCTGGGACAGCATGCTGCCCGACGGGCGCGTCAACCCGGGCGAGATGACCTCGTTCAACCACTACGCGCTGGGCGCGGTCGCCGACTGGATCCACCGCACGGTCGCCGGTCTCGCCCCGGCCGCGCCCGGCTACCGCCGCCTGCTGGTGCGGCCCCGCCCGGGTGGCGGCCTCACCTGGGCGAAGGCCGCGCACGAGACGCCCCACGGCCGCGCCGAGGTGTCCTGGCGCCGCACCGGGCACGCCCTGCTCGTCGACGTCCTGGTGCCGCCCGGCACCACCGCCGAGGTCCGTCTGCCGGGCGCCGGGCCCGTCGAGGCCGGGCCCGGCCGCCACTCCTTCCGCACCCCCTTCCCCGCCCCCACGCACCCCGAGGAGCAGCAGTGAACCACCCGTACCAGGACCCCGCCCGCAGCGTGCGCGAACGCGTCGCGGACCTGCTGCCCCGCATGACGGTGGAGGAGAAGGCCGGGCTCGTCTTCCACCACGCGATCGGCCCCGCGCCGCACGCCGCGCCCGCCGGGCGCACCGCCGAGCAGATGCTGTCCGAGAGCCGGATGACGCACTTCAACGTCCTCGGCGCCGCCGCCCCGCGGGAGATGGCCGCCTTCCACAACCGGCTCCAGGAGCTGGCGGCGCACACCCGGCTGGGCATCCCGGTCACCCTGTCCACCGACCCGCGGCACGCCTTCACCGACAACCCGGGCACCGCGATGATGGCCGGCCCGTTCTCCCAGTGGCCCGAGACCCTCGGCCTCGCGGCCGTGGGCGACCCCGGCCTGGTGCGCCGCTACGCGGACACCGTGCGCCGCGAGTACCTCGCCGTCGGCCTGCGCGTCGCCCTGCACCCGCAGGTCGACCTGGCCACCGAGCCGCGCTGGGCGCGCATCTCCGGCACCTTCGGCGAGGACGCCGACCTGACGTCCCGTCTGGTCGGGGCGTACATCGAGGGCCTGCGCGGGCCCGGCGACGGGCTGGGGCCCGACAGCGTCGCGGCGATGGTCAAGCACTTCCCCGGCGGCGGCCCGCAGCGGGACGGCGAGGACCCGCACTTCCCCTACGGCAAGGAGCAGGTCTACCCGGGCGGCTTCTTCGACTACCACCTCGGGCCGTTCGAGGCCGCCATCGCCGCCGGGGCGACCCAGATGATGCCGTACTACGGCAAGCCGGTCGGCACCGGCTACGAGGAGGTCGGCTTCGGCTTCAACCGGGGCGTCATCACCGGCCTGCTGCGCGAGAGGCTCGGCTTCGACGGCATCGTCTGCACCGACTGGGGCCTGGTCACCGACCAGCTCGTCATGGGTGAGCCGCACCCGGCCCGCGCCTGGGGGGTGGAGGACCTGAGCCCCGCCGACCGTATCCTGCGGATCTTCCACGCCGGCGCCGACCAGATCGGCGGCGAGTCCTGCCCCGAGCTGGTCGTCGACCTCGTGCGGCACGGACTGCTGGAGGAGTCGCGCCTGGACGCCTCGGTGGCCCGGCTGCTCGCCGAGAAGTTCCGTCTCGGCCTGTTCGACGAGCGCCGCTACGTCGACGTGGACGCGGCCGAGGAGACCGTCGGCCGCGCCGACTTCCGCGCCGCCGGCGAGGAGGCCCAGCGGGCCGGTCTCACGCTGCTGAAGAACGGCGCCGGCCTGCTGCCGCTCACCGGCGCCCCGCGGCTGTACGTCGAGGGCGTCGACCCGGCGATCGCCGCCGCGTACGCGCCGCTCGTCGACGATCCCGCCGACGCCGACCTCGCGGTGCTGCGGCTGGCCACCCCGTACGAGCCGCGCCCCGGCCTGTTCGAGTCCTTCTTCCACGCCGGGCGGCTCGACTTCGACGAGGCCCGGCTGAAGGAGATCCTGGCGCTGCTGGACACGGTGCCCACCGTGGTGGCCGTCCACCTGGAGCGGCCCGCCGTCATCCCGGAGATCGCCGACCGCTGCGCGGCGCTGCTCGCCGCGTTCGGGGCGGGCGACCGGGCCCTGCTGGACGTCCTGTTCGGCCGGGCGGAGCCGCGGGGGCGGCTGCCGTTCCAGCTGCCGCGCTCGATGGCCGAGGTCAGGGCGGGCCGCCCCGACGTGCCGCAGGAGAGCCGCGACCCGCTCTACCCCTTCGGACACGGCCTGCGGTACGCGCCGCGGGACTGAACCGGGCGGCCGGGGGTTGGGGGCTGGGGGCCGGGCTGCCGCCCGCTCACAGCCCCTTGCCGTCGGCCGAGATGGACCGCATCAGGTGGTCCAGGTGGGAGCGCATGACCCCGACGAAGTCGAAGGAGCGGCCGCTGGCCAGCCACTGCAGCCGCAGCCCGGCGTCGACGGCCGCGCACTCGCGGGCGATCGCCTCGTGGTTCAGGTCCGGCTTGAGCTCACCGGACTCGCTCCCGGCGCGCAGCCGCTCGGTCAGCTCCCGGACGCCCTTCTCCTGCCACTGCGAGAAGAAGTCGTGCGCGGGGTGGCCGGCGGCGGTGGCCTCGGCCGCGAGCACCACGGACAGCTCCACGATGCCCGGCATGCGCAGGGCCTCCGCCATGTCCTCGACGTGGCACCGGAAGGCGTCCCGCACCGAGTCGGACACCCGTCGCCACCGCTCGTCCAGCTGGTGGTGCCAGTACTCCACGACCGCCTGCAGCAACTGCTGCTTGCCCCCGAAGTGGTGCAGCAGCCCGGCGTCGGTGATCCCGGCGTCCCGTGCGACGCGGGCCAGCGAGGTGTTGTGGTAGCCGTCCTGGCCGAACCGCCGCATGGCCGCCTCCAGGATCTGCGGCCGCCTGGCCTGCCCCGCCGCGTAGGCGCCCCGCGGCCCTCTAGGTGTCCCCATGGGGACAACGTTAACGGGCCGCCGGGACCGGTCACGATCGGCTGCGGCCTCCCCGCCGCGCCCGGCCCCGGCCGTCGGTCCCGCGCGTGGCGGGTGCGGTCCGCGGGCCGGCGCCGCGTCCGGGGAGCGGGCCGGTACCGCCTGCCGTACGCCGGCGGGGCCGGGCCGTCCTGCGGGGAGGACGGCCCGGGCGCCCGCTGTCTACAGTGACCTGATCACGCGGGGTGCGGTCCGGGCCCGGTTTCCGGCGTTCGTCCGGCCAGGGCACCGGTCGGTCCGCGCGGGTGGACGGAACACGGCGAAAGGTGGCAGTGGTGGCTCTGGCGGACGACGGCGCCCCGGACCCGGCCGGCGGGCCGGTGCCCCGGGTTCTCTTCGAGACGGGATCGCTGGAGGCGCTCGGCCCGGCGGCGGGCGCGGTGTGGCGGCTGGCCGAGCCGGGCCGGCAGCTCGACGCCAATGTCGTCCGGCTCCCGCCCGGGCGGCGCGTCGGCACCCACACCGAGCCGGACCTGGACGTCCTTCTGCTGGTCGTGACCGGAGGGGGCACCCTGGTCACCTCCGAGGGGTCCCTTCCGCTGGGGGAGGGCAGCCTCACCTGGCTGCCCCACGGCTCCGCGCGCGGTCTCGTCGCGGGCGAGCGGGGCCTGTCCTGCCTGACGGTCCACCGGCGCCGGCCCGGCATGACGATCCGGCCCGCCGGGGGCCGGGCCCCGGACACCGGCCGGTCCGGCGGCGGCGACGAGGCCGACGGCGAACCGGGTACCGGGGCGGTGCGGCCGGCATCCGGCTGAGCCGCTGATCCCCTCTCACGCCGGCAGGAGCCGCGCCGGCGTGAGAGAGGATCAGCGGCCGGGGCGCCGGGCGGAGACCGCCGGCATGTGCGGTGCCGACGAGCGGGCCCGCCGCCGCACGCCGGGCAGCTGCCCGGCGGGACGCCGGGGAGACGCACGTCACACTCGTTCCTGTCACATCGCGCCGGCCCGTTCCGTCGAAGGGGTGCAAGCACCGGAAACGACGGAGGAACCCGCCATGGACGCTCGTCTGGATCTCTTCGGCAGCCCGAACGCGACCGGAGTGCTGAAGCACTTCGTCTCCGCGGGCAAGGTGATCTCGGACTCCACGCTGCCGGCCGCGACGCAGGAGCTGGTGAAGATCCGCGCCAGCCAGATCAACGGCTGCGGCTTCTGCACCGACATGCACACCAAGGAGGCCGCGCGCGCCGGGGAGACCGCGGTGCGGCTCAACCTGGTCGCGGCCTGGCGCGAGGCCACGGTCTTCACCGACGCCGAGCGCGCCGCGCTGGAGCTGGCGGAGCAGGGCACCCGCATCGCCGACGCGGCCGGCGGCGTCACGGACGAGGCGTGGGCGAACGCCGCCAAGCACTACGACGAGGAGCAGCTCGCCGCCCTGGTCTCCCTCATCGCCCTCATCAACGCCTTCAACCGCCTGAACGTCATCGTCCGGCAGCCCGCCGGCGACTACCGGCCCGGCCAGTTCGGCTGACGGGGAGGGCCCGGCCGGGGCGTCCCGCACCCGCGGGGGCGCTGTCGTCAGGCGGTCCCGCCGGACGCGGGGGGCCGGTTTCCCCGGCCTCCCGGCAGCCCGGGCGGGTCCGGCTGCCGGTCAGGCCGCGCGGGCCCGGCGGTACGCCACGGGGACGGGTTCGGCCGGGGTGTCCGCGGGCTGGACCCGGTAGACCGTCTTGCCCGGGTCGACGATGGGCTCGCTCAGGCTGATCCGGCCGGTGGAGTGCAGCCGGTCGCACGCGTCGGTGGGCAGGGCGACGTAGCAGCTGCCCCTGCCGGTGGCGGGGTCGAACGGCTGCCAGTAGCTGTACCTGCGGCGGCCGCCCGCGTGCACGGTGAGGAACACGGGGGTGCGGGGGTCGCGGACGATGCGCACCAGATCGGCGTCCGAGGGGCTGAGCGGAGCGGCGGGCCGGGCACGGTGGGTCAGGAGCATGATCAGTCCTCCCCCGCCGCGCCGTGCGGGACGCGCGTGTCGCCGGCCGGTGTCCTTCCCGCCGGGTGCCGGCCGGAACTCCCGGACCGCGAGGGCCGGGGGCCGTGGGCGGCCCGCCCCGCCGGCAAGGGCGGTCCTCCCCGGCTGCGGCTGCGTCCGCCGTCCGCGTGCCGTGCGTCGGCTATGACGGCCACCGCGGCGAGCCGGGCAGCGGTTCTCGCCGTGTCGGATGCCCGTATGGTCCCGCCGTGCTGCGCGTGCGCGGTCGACGGGGCGGCCAGGGGCCGGGCCGGGCCGGAGGTGGACTGCTTCAACGGGTGGCTCCTTATGACAGGGAACTGGTCATCGCTTACCCGGCAGGGAGGCGATGTCGATCTCGTTTGTCAGGGCATTCTTCCGCATCGCGCCGACAAAGGCGCGCCTTTCGGGGCGCGTCCCCGATCCGTGCCGCGGCGTCCCGGGCACCGCGCCGGACGCGGCGGGCGGCGCCGGGACGCCGGGCGGCGGGGAACCGGCCGGCACCCGCCGCTCCCCGCCGCCGGCCGCCCCCGTGCGGCGGCTTCCCCGCGGCGGCGCCGAGCGGCCGGCGGCATCGTGGGCGCGGACGGCCGGGTCCGGCCGTCAAAGCTGCGGGGCGGGCCTGACGTTCTGGTTGGCGTGGAAGAGGTTGTCCGGGTCGTACGCCCGCTTCACCTGCGCGAGCCGGTCGTAGTGGTCGCGGTAGGTGGCCCGGACCCGTTCCTGGCCCTCGCCCTGGCCCATGAAGTTCACGTACGAGCCGCCCATGGAGTGGGGGTGCGTCTCCTCCCAGTAGTCGACGCACCACTGCCTGATGGTCCCGGCGTTGGCCGGGTCGGGGTCGACGCCGGCGAAGACGCCGGACCAGACGGCGTCCCGGTAGCTCCACGCGGTGTCGTCCGGGTCCACCCGGTGGGCGGCCGCGTCGACCGGGTAGAGGTGCATCAGCGACAGCGGGGTGGGCAGGTTCTCGCCGTACTTGAGGTGCACGTCCACGGCGGCGTCCGGGATGCGGTCGAAGAAGTCGCCGCGCCAGTACCACTGGTACCCGGAGGGGATCAGGTCGTCGAACATGCTCTGCAGTGCGGGGTAGGGCATCGGCGCCGTGAAGTGGAAGGCGGGCGGGGCGGGTTCGTTCACCACGGCGAGGACGTCCTCGGTGGTCCGCGGGTCGCCGGTGTGGCACCACACGACACCGCACGCCTTCCGGCCGTGCAGTTCCTCGGGGAAGGGCGGGCCGGGCGGGATGGTGAAGAGCGTGAAGAAGCCGTAGGTGTCCTCGGGGGCCTGCGGGAGGAAGTCGCGGTACCAGGTGAGCACCTCGCGGGTGTGGTCGACCGGCCACACGGTGATGCCGACCCCGACGGTGTCCACCGGGTGCAGGCGGTAGGTGAAGGAGGTCACGATGCCGAAGTTGCCTCCGCCGCCGCGCAGGGCCCAGAACAGGTCCGGATGGTCGGTCTCGCTCGTGGTGACGAAGCTGCCGTCGGCCAGCACGACGTCCGCGGCCAGCAGGTTGTCCGCCGTCAGGCCGTACTTGCGGGTGAGGTATCCGTGTCCGCCGCCGAGGGTGAGGCCGCCCAGGCCCGTCATCGACACGATGCCGGTGGGGGTCGCGAGCCCGAAGCCGTGGGTGGCGTGGTCGAGGTCGCGGAGCTGGCTGCCGCCGCCCGCCTGCGCGGTCCTCGTGGCGGGATCGACCCGCACCCAGCGCATCGGCGACAGGTCGACGGTGACGCCGTCGTCCACGAGGCACAGACCGGGACCGCTGTGCCCGCCGCCCCGGACGGCGAGTTCGAGGCCGTGGTCGCGGATGAAGGCGACCGCGGCCATGACGTCCGCGGCGTCCGCGCACCGCACGACGGCGGCGGGACGCTTGTCGATCATCGCGTTGTAGACGCTGCGGGCCCGGGGGTAGTCCGGATGCTGCGGGTCTATGACGGGTCCCCGCAGCGAGGTCCGCATCGCGTCCAGGGTCGAACTGTCCATGGTGATCTCCTCGGGGAGGCGCCGATGTCACGGCCCCCGCTTCGGCCTGCCGCGGCCGGCGCCCCGGCCGCCCCGGTCACCCGCCGCTCGGTCGCTCGCCGGCCGTGCGCCGGGTGCTTCACCGGGTCGTCCCGGGCCGGGTCCGAGGAGTCGCGGGCGTCGTGCGACCGGACGCCGCACGGCTGACTCGTCCAGCGTCCCGCCGTCCGCCGGACCCCGCAATTCTGCGGATCGCCGCTCACGGGAGGGCCCCGCCCGTTCACGGTGGGTTCCCGTCGGACGCGCAGCGTGTCCGCGCCGGAGGCGCGCCGTCCGCCCGCCGGACGCGCCGGGCGGTGCCGCCCGGGCGCGCGGCGGCCGGCTCCGACCGGGCCGGGACAGCCTCCGCTCACGCTTCGGGGGGCCGGATCCCGGCCGGTCACCGCCCGGGAGCGAAAGGTTTTTCCGATTCCGCCTCGGCCGCGTGCGCCGTCGTGCACGATGAGCGCCGTCAGGATCACCGTCGTTCAGGGGTCGAGGAGAGGTCGTGGGGCAAGGGCCGGCGGGCGCGCAGGGGCCTGGCAGCGGGGAGCCGCTGAGGCCGGGGCGCCGCGTGCGCTACATCAGGGACGAGGCGGTTCCGTCCGCACCGCGCATGGTGCTGGGCAACGCGCTGCGGGTCCGGCGCGAGGCGCTGGGGCTGAAGCAGGAGCAGGTCGCCCTGCAACTGGGCGTGTCGAACTCGAAGGTCAGCAGGATCGAGTCGGGCCAGCACCAGTTCAAGGAGCGCGATCTCGCACGGTTCTTCGCCATCTACCGGGTGGACGACCCCGCGGAGCAGGCGCAGTTGCGGGAGCTGGCGGAACACGCCAACCGGCTGCCGTGGTGGCAGCCCTGGTCGGGGGTGGCCCAGAAGCACCTGCAGGCGGTCGTCAGCTTCGAGGACATGGCGCAGCGCATCAGGACGTACGAGCCGCAGCAGTTGCCGGGCCTGGTGCAGACCGAGGAGTACGCCCGCGCGGTGATCGCGACCGGCGGAGGCGACGTACAGCAGCGCGAAGCCCTGGTCGCCCTCCGCGTCGAACGCCAGCGCCGCTTCCGGGAGGCCCCCGCGGACAAGAAGCTGATCTGCGTCATCGACGAGGGCTCCCTGCGGCGCGGGTACGGCTCGCCGCAGATCATGCGCAGGCAGCTGGAGCACCTGATCGAGCTGGCGGCCTGCCCCCGCTACCTCATCCGCATAGCGGAGCAGGGCAGGTACAACGTGCCGGTGCACATCGGCTCCGTCACGATCTGGGACTTCTCCGCGCGGATCCTGCCCGACATCGCCTACGCCGAGGTCTACGACGGCGGTCTGATCTTCCAGGACGAGGAACAGGTCGACGCCCGCATCAGGGGGTTCGACCGGCTGCGCGGAGTGTCCCTCACCCCCGAGCGGTCGCTTCAGCGACTGCGGGACCTGCTGACGTCCGGCTACTACCGCTGAGCCTCCCGCTCATGGCTTCCGGGCCACCCCGGCGTACAGCGACACCTGCTTGTCCGTGACCGGGCCGGGGCCGCTCCCGGGCTCGGGGCGCCACCGGTGCGCCACGACGAGCCCGGGGTCGGCCAGGCGCAGTCCGTCGAAGAAGCGCAGCACCTCGGCCCTGGTCCGCACCTGGGCCGGCGTGCCCCGCTGCCGGTAGGTGTCGACGATGGCCGCCCAGGCTTCCGGATCGAAGTCGCCGGTGCAGTGCGACAGGCTCAGGCACGAGCCCGGCGCCAGCCGCCCCAGCAGCCGGCCGACGATGCCGTACGGGTCCTTGTCGTCGGGGACGAAGTGCAGCAGGGCGTGCAGGCTCAGGGCCACCGGCTGGTCGAAGTCGATGGCCCCGGTCCCCTCCACGGCCGCCAGCACCTCGTCGGGCCGCGTCGCGTCCGCCTCGACGTACCGGGTGGTCCCTTCGGGCGTGCCGTCCAGGAGCTCGTCGGCGTAGACGAGGACGATCGGGTCGTTGTCGACGTAGACGACGGACGCGTCGGGCCGGACCGCCTGGACCACCTCGTGGAGGTTCGGGGCCGTGGGGATCCCCGTGCCCACGTCGATGAACTGCCGTACTCCCCGCTGCGCCAGGTACCGCACCGCGCGGTGCATGTAGGCCCGGTTGGCCCGGGCCGCCGTCTCGATCGCGGGGAAGAGCCGGATGACGGCCCGGGCCGCCTCCCGGTCCACGGCGTAGTTGGTCTTCCCGCCCAGGTAGTAGTCGTACATCCGGGCGCTGTGCGGCCTGTCCTGCCCTAATTCCGCCTCGACGGCGGGTTCCCGCGCGGGCTGGGGCTGTTCTCCCACGGCTCATCCTCTCGTCGGTGGTCATCCGTCCGGTACAGCCGGATGCACTTGCATCGGCCTCATGCCTACTGGCCGGTTCGGCCCGCTGTCCAGTACGGATTCCACGGCCGTGGGTCCGGCGCGGATGACGCGCGCCGGGGCAGGCGGCCCGGGCCGGGCCGGGCCGCCTCGTCCGCCGGCCCCGGATCCGCCGTCGCGGACGTCGCGGCCCGGGGTGTTCCCGACGTCGTTCAGAGGTCGCCGCGCGCCAGGGCCGCCGTGAAGGCCTCCGCCGCCGGGCGGGAAACCCCCATGACCGGGCCCTCGCACACCTTCGAGTCCCGGAAGAGGATCCGGCCGGCGGCCGGTTCCGCGACCTCCACGCAGGCGCCCTGGGGGTTGCTGTGCGAACTCTTCCGCCACGTCGGCGACGTGTCGCTGCGCGTCACTGTCGTCCCGGCGGGCGCATACCTCTGTTTCTTCACCGGTGCACCTCCGCGGTGAACAATTTTCCCCGTTATCCGAATGCAATTGCATTCCGGTTGCCACCTGGAGAATCGCCGGACCCGACGGCATGTATGCGCGTCTGCGGCGAATTTGTCGCAAATACGCCGCAGGGTGGCATGCAAATGCGCCCGCCTCCGAAAACGTTCATCACATGGTCGGACCGTCGCGGCGGTTTCCTGGAACACCTGGACAGCAGTCGAATACCCGTGGGGGTCGCGTGGGCCGGACGGCACCGCTCTCACCAGGTCGGAAGGCAGCACGCGGCCCGGCGCGCACGCCCCGCGCCGGATTCGAACACCGCCGGCTGCCGTCGTCGCGGAAGGCCACCGGGCGGGCGCCGGAACGGCGCGCGGGGGAAGCACACCGGCCACGCACCCGGCGTATTCCGTTTAGCGTCGGCCGCGCTCGGCCACCGTGGCCGATCGGCAGCAGGACCCCGGCAGTTGTGGTTGGCGCCGCCGCCGGGGTCCCGCGTCCACGACTCCGAAGGAGAAATCGCGATGGCGACCTCCCCCCGGCACCGCCGCCGTAAACCTCGGCACGCGCGTCCCCGTCCCCGCCGGACGGCGCGCCCGTGCGCGAACTGCCTGCTGCGCGGCCTGGAAGCGATGACCTCGCCGGCAGGCCACGCCCTGCTCCTGCAGCAGCCCGAGCCCCACACCGTGCTCACCGCGCTCCTCCTGCTCTGTCTGCAGCCGGCCCTCCACCGGGCCGCCTGCGTCCCGGACCACCGTCCGATATGACCGCGTGCGGGGCGCCGCACCCCGGCGCCCCGCACGCCTCCAGCACTCGGTCACCCCCACGCCAGCGGAGCCCTTCCCATGCCCCCTCAGCCGCAGCACCGCCCGTCGCCCGCACCCACTCATATCGGCCTCGTCATGGCATCGGTCTGGCAGCGAAGCGGCCTGCCGCTGGACGCCGTGGCCCGGAGAACCGGAAGCGACGTGCGCCACGTCACCGCCGTCCTGGCGGGAGAGCGCTTCCCCAGCCACCGCTTCACCGACCGCTACGCACGGGCCTGCGGAGCCGACCCGCTCGTCCTGCTGCGGATATGGGAGGACGAGCACGAACGCCGTCGCCGGG
>NZ_BAAATK010000051.1:0-5672 GCF_039533365.1 Streptomyces glaucus | reverse complement strand
CGCCCCCCGGCAGGAACCGCCCGGGGAGGGCCGGCCACCGGCACGGCACTGACGGCGAAGGCGCGCTCCGGTGCCCTTCCGTCCCGGCCGGCGCCCGGCGGGACCGGTGCCGCGACGCTCGCCGCGGCAGCGCGCCGGCCGGCGCGGGCGGGCGGCGGAGCGCCCGTGCCCCGGCGTCGTCCGCGAACGGCCGAGGGCCCTGTCCGGCGTACCGGACAGGGCCCTCGGTCCCGAGCGCCGGGCAGGCCTTGCACCTGCATCTCCCCGCAGGAAGCGGGGCGTCTTTCCTTGGACCACCAACGCACCGTGAGCCACCGGGAGTCCCGGCGCCCATCTCAAGATCCACTGTACAGCATGCGTCCCCCCGGACCGGCCCGGACCGGCCCGGACCGGCCGCGGGGGCGGCCGGGGCGGCCGGGCCGGCGGCCGCGGGCTCAGGGCAGCGGCGTCCCCCCGGTCGCGTTGAGGATCTCCGCGGTGATGAAGCTCGCCTCCTGGGAGGCCAGGTAGACGTAGGCCGGGGCCAGCTCGGCCGGCTGGGCCGGGCGGCCCATGGGGCTCTGCTTGCCGAACTCGGCCGTGTCCGGCATCGTCGCGGGGATGAGCGGGGTCCACACCGGGCCCGGCGCGACCGCGTTCACCCGGATGCCGCGCTCCGCGACCATCTGCGCCAGCCCCTGGGTGAAGGTGACGATCGCGCCCTTGGTCATCGCGTAGTCCAGCAGGTGCGGGCTGGGCTTGTACGCCTGCACGGACGTGGAGTTGATGACGCTGCCGCCCCGGGGGATGTGCGGCAGGGCGAACTTGGTCAGCCAGAACATGCCGTAGAGGTTCGTCCGCATGACCCGGTCGAACTGCTCGGTCTCGATCGCCTCGATGCCCTCCGGCTGCGACATCTGGTAGGCCGCGTTGTTCACCAGGACGTCGATGCGGCCGAACTCGGCGACCGCCCGGTCGATCAGCGCCCGGCAGTTGGCCTCCTCGCGGATGTCGCAGGAGACGGCCACCGCCTTGCGGCCGGCCTCCTCCACCAGGCGGGCGGTCTCGCGCGCGTCGCTCTCCTCCTCCTGGAGGTGGGTGAACAGGACGTCGGCGCCCTCGCGGGCGAAGGCCAGGGCCACCGCCCGGCCGATACCGGAGTCCCCACCCGTGATGACGGCCTTGCGGCCCTCCAGCCGGCCGGAGCCGCGGTACGACTCCTCACCGTGGTCGGGCGGCGGATCCATCGGTCCGGTCCAGCCCGGATGGGCCTGGTCCTGGTCGGGAAAGTCGGGGCGGGGGTGCTGGGTGGTCGGATCCTGCTGGGTGTGCTGCTCTTCCGCCACGTCGGCCTCCTGTCTGTCGAACGGACCGGACAGGAGGCCGGGTTCCCTGATCGTCCGGCCCGAAAAGTGTTCTCACCTGCCGGAATCGCCGGGCGTCCCGCGGCCCGGCGGCGACCGCCGCCACAGTCGCGGCCGCGGCACGGCGTGCCGCGGCCGCGGTCCGGCGCGCCGAGGGGCCGCGGGGCCCGGCGAACACCGACCGTGACCGCTCATCTGAGACTTGTGCGACACATGGTGCGGTCGGCGGGCTTGCACCGGCCGTCTCAGGGCACCCGACTTGCGCGGATCGGCCTCCGCTTCGGCCCCAGGGGCCGCAACCCGGAGCGGCCGACCGGAGGACACGGCAAGGGGAGAAACCGACGTGCGCATCGGGGCAGAGGAAGAGTTTCACGTACTGGACGTGGAGAGCGGGCACCTGGTGCCACGCGCCCGCGCCGTGCTGGACCGGCTGGACAGACCCGGTTTCACCACCGAGCTCCAGCAGTCGGTCGTGGAGAGCAACAGCCGGGTGCACGACACCCTCGACGACCTGTACACCGACCTGGCCGGGGCCCGGCGCCGGCTGGACGCGGCGGCCTCCTCGCTCGGCCTGGCCGTGGTGGCGGCCGGCACGGTGCCACTGGCCCGGGTCACCCCCCGGGACGTCACCGCCGACGCCCGCTACCGGCACATGGCCGAGGAGTACCGCAGGGTCGCCGACGAACAGCTCATCTGCAGCGCCCAGGTGCACGTCGACGTGCCCGACCGCGACACCGCCGTGCGCGCCATGTGCCTGGTCTCGCCCTGGCTCGCGCCCCTGCTGGCGCTGTCCGCCAGTTCGCCGTTCTGGCTGGGCGCGGACACCGGGTACGCCAGCTGGCGCACCATGCTGTGGCAGCGCTGGCCCACCGCCGGGCCGGCCGGCTGCCACGCCAGTGCGGCGGACTACGACACGGCCGTGCAGGAGCTGATCGGCTCGGGCGTCATCAGCGACGCCGGGATGGTCTACCACGACGTCCGGCCCTCGGCCCACCAGGGCACGCTGGAGCTGCGGATATGCGATGCCTGCCCGCGCGCGGAGACGGTCGTGCTGGTCGCCGGTCTCTTCCGGGCGCTGGTGCGGGACGCGTGCGAGCGGCTGGCGGACCGGGACGGCCCGCTGTGCGACGGCCACCACGACTGGCTGCGCGCCGCCGCCTGGCGCGCCGCCCGCTCCGGCCTGGAGGGGTACCTGGTGGATCCGGCGACCCGGCGGGCCGCCCCGGCCCCCGAGGTGCTGCGCGGGATGCGCGACCGGCTGCGCCCGGCCCTGGAGGCCTCCGGTGACTGGGACACCGTGCACGGACTGCTGGAGGAGGCCCTGGCCGCCGGGAGCGCCGCCCACCGGCTGCGGCGCGCGGCGGCGGCCGAGGACCTGCTCGCCAGCGTCGACCTGATGGTCGACGAGACCCGCGGCGGACGCGCCGGCCGGCCCGCCGCCCCGGCCGCCCGGCGGCCGGTCCCGCCGGTCGGAACCGGCGGCGCCCGCCCCCGCCTTCGCCGTACGACGGCCGGGGGCGCGGTCGGCTGATCCGATGCCGCACCGCCCTTTCGTCACCTCCCGCGTCGGCCGGGCGGCCGCCGGAGCGGCTGTGCCGCCCGCCCGGGCCGCCGTACGCCGGTCCCGGCCGGACGAGCCGACACCCAACCCTGCGATCGAGGAGAGTTCCACCGTCATGCCCAGCATGTCCCCGTCCCCCGTCGGCCTGTGGAGGGGCGCCGCCGCACGGCGGTCCGCACCACCCGAGCACCCGCGCGGAAGGGGGTCCGTCTGATGTGCGGCCTCAGCGGTGAGATCCGCTTCGACGACGGGCGGCCCGACATGGCGGCGGTCGAGCGCATGACCGACCGGCTCGCGCCCCGGGGTCCCGACGGCCGCGGGCTGTGGTCGCAGGGGCCGGTCGCCCTCGGCCACCGCCGACTCAAGATCATCGACTTGTCGGAGAGCGGCGCCCAGCCCATGGCGGACCCCCGGGCCCGGATCGTCGGCGTCTTCAACGGGTGCGTCTACAACTACCGCGAGCTGCGCGAGGAGCTGCGCGGCCGCGGCCACCACTTCTTCTCCGACTCCGACACCGAGGTGGTGCTCAAGGCCTACCAGGAGTGGGGCACGGCCTGCGTCGAGCGGTTCTACGGCATGTTCGCCTTCGTCGTCGTCGAGCAGGACACCGGGCGGGTGGTCCTGGCCCGCGACCGGCTCGGCATCAAGCCGCTGTACCTGGCCGAGACGCCGGACCGGCTCCGGTTCGCCTCCTCCCTGCCGGCGCTGCTGGCCGGCGGCGGCGTGGACACCTCGCTGGACCCGGTGGCCCTGCACCAGTACCTCAGCTGGCACGCCACCGTGGCCGCGCCCCGGACCGTCCTCAACGGCGTGCGCAAGCTCCCGCCGGCCACGGTCCGCGTGATCGAGCCGGACGGCACGCACCGTGACCACTGCTACTGGCAGCCCGCCTACACCCGCCGGCCCGAGTACGCCGGCCTGAGCGCCGAGGACTGGACGGACGCCGTGCTGGAGGCGCTGCGCACCGCCGTGCGCCGCCGGATGGTCGCCGACGTGCCGGTCGGCGTGCTGCTGTCCGGCGGGCTGGACTCCAGCCTGATCGTGGCCCTGCTGGCCGAGGAGGGGCAGCAGGACCTGGCCACCTTCAGCGTCGGCTTCGAGTCGGAAGGGGGCGAGGAGGGGGACGAGTTCCACTACTCCGACCTGGTGGCACGGCACTTCGGCACCGACCACCACCAGCTGCTGGTCCCCTCCGACCGGGTCTCGCACGCGCTGGACGGGGCGGTCAGGGCCATGAGCGAGCCCATGATGAGCCACGACGTGGTCGCCTTCCACCTGCTGTCCGAGCAGGTCGCCAAGGAGGTCAAGGTCGTCCAGAGCGGCCAGGGCGCCGACGAGGTCTTCGCGGGCTACCACTGGTATCCGGACATGGCGGACGTGTCCCGGCAGCACGCGGCCCGGGCGTACGTCGACACGTACTTCGACCGGCCGCACGCCGACCTCGCCCGGATCCTGGAGCCCGGCCTGCTGCCCGACCATGACGCGTCCGGCGACTTCGTCCGCGCGCACTTGGCGGCCCCGGGCGCCGAGACCGCGCTCGACGCGCAGCTGAGGCTCGACACGCACGTGATGATGGTCGACGACCCGGTCAAGCGGGTCGACAACATGACCATGGACTGGGGCCTGGAGGCCCGCGTGCCGTTCCTCGACCACGAACTGGTCGAGCTGGCCGCCGCCTGCCCGCCCGAGCTCAAGCTCGCGGACGGCGGCAAGGGCGTGCTGAAGGCCGCCGGGCGCAAGGTGCTGCCGCGGGAGGTCGTCGACCGGCCCAAGGGCTACTTCCCGGTCCCGGCGATCAAGCACATGGCCGGCCCGGTGCTGGAGCGGGTCCGCGAGGCCCTCACCGCCCCCGAGGCGAAGGCCCGCGGCGTCTTCCGCCAGGAGTACGTCGCCCGGTTGCTCGCGGAACCCAACGCGCACCGCACCCACCGGGGAGCGAACACGCTGTGGCAGGTAGCTTTGCTGGAGATATGGCTGCAGACGCACGGGATCAGCTGACCGGCGGCCGGGCCCCGCGGACGTCCGCGTCCCCCCGGCCGGGCCCCTCGGACGTCCAGGCCCCGCCGTCCCCGGACCCGCCGTCCCCGGACCCGGCGGCGACGCCCCTGGCCGGCGACGGGACGCCCCTGCCGGGGGCCGCCCCGCGGGCGGGCGCGGCCTTCGTGCCGTCCGCGCGTCCCGACGGCTCCGGGCCCGCCGCCCGACGCCGGGACGCGGTGAGCCCGGTCCGGGGCGTCCGGGCGGCGAACCTCCCGGACGACGTGCCGTCCCGGGCACCGCTGCCCGCGCCGGCGCCCGTCGCGCTGCCGGACACCGCCGTGGCCCACGACGCGCCCCACCTGGTGACGGCCCACGGCTGCTGGTACCCCTCGGTGGACCCCAGCGGCCGGCACGTCGCCTTCATCTGCGACCGGGGCGGTGTGCCGCAGCTGTGGACGGGGCCGGTCGACGGCGGCGACGCCCAGCTGCTGGACGCCGGACCGGACCCGGTGACCGAGGTGTCCTGGTCCCCCGACGGCCGGTGGATCGCGTACACCACCGCCCCGGAGGGCGGGGAGCTCACCCGGGTGCTGTGCGTGCGCCCCGACGGCACCGGGCGGCGCGTCCTGGCCGGGGCCGAGCCGGGCAGCTCCGCGCACCTGGGGTGCTGGCGGCACGACGGCTCGGCCGTCGCGGTGACCGTCGCCGAGCCGTCCGCGGGCACCGAGCCGGGCGAGGTGGAGGCCGCGCTCGTGCGCGCCGAGCCCGGCCCGGCCGCCGCCGACCAC
>NZ_BAAATK010000050.1:0-47261 GCF_039533365.1 Streptomyces glaucus | reverse complement strand
CCGGGCGCTTCCCTTCGGTGTCTCCGACTCTATCAGATCCTTTTCCGATCCGATTCCCAGTCGACGGGATTTGTCTACGGGCCGGGCTTTCGCCCGGTGGCCTTTCGACATTCACTACGTTAGCCGATTCCCCGCTCGACTCATAATCGAGTCCCGCAGGTTTCGAATTCAGACATGCGGACACGCTGAATTCGTCCCCGCTGAGGGGAGAGCGTAGGTAGTGGATTGGCCGCTCCGGCTGCTGACGATCACAGTACCCGGTTCAGCGGCTCGGACTACATTACGCATCTCCCCAGCCCGCGTCAACCCCGGCGTCGCCTCGGTACGTGGGCCCGGTACGGGCTGACCGTCGGGTCGTCGGCGATCCAGTAGCGCCAGGGGTGGACGCCCCCCTCGCCCGCCACGCCGGTGCGCGGTCCGTTGCGTACCTGGTCGGAGGGGACGGGCGCGCCCGTCAGTACGCGCAGCGGCGTCTCGCCGGCGGCGCACGCGTCCGTGCCGTCCAGGGCCCGGTCCACGCCCAGGGCCGTGCACAGGCGGGCCGGCCCCTTGGCGAGTTCCTTGTCGTTGCGGGCCGAGAGACGGCGCTCCCGGGCCAGCTCCGCGCCCTCGACGATCTCGCCGGCGCGGAGCAGGACGGCGCTCGCCCTGCCCTCCGGACCGCAGACCAGGTTCATGCAGAACCACATGCCGTAGGTGAAGTAGACGTACACGTGGCCGGGGGGACCGAACATCACGCCGTTGCGGGCGGTGCGGCCCCGGTAGGCGTGGGAGCCGGGATCGTTGGGGCCGTCGTAGGCCTCGACCTCGGTGAGGCGGAGTGCGATCGGACCGTCCGGGGTGGTGCGTACGAGGATGCGGCCCAGGAGGTCGGGGGCGACCTCCAGGACGGGTCGGTCGAAGAACTCCCGGGGCAGAGGGGTACGGTCGGAGGTCGCGATCATGCCGTCCGAGGGTAACGCAGACGGGCGGGGCAGCAGGGGTGGTCGGGGGTCGTTCGCCCTGCCGGGGCGAGGAACCGGCCACGGCCGGATCGCGTTTGTAGGGGTCAGGGGTCCGCTCGAGGATTCCTTCGCAAGTCAGAGGCTGGACGACGGAACGGGCGCCGCCCCTGGGGCCGCCTGGAAAGGGAGAGACATGGCGTTCAAGAAGCTGCTCGCGAGCCTGGGGGCCGGCGGGGCTTCGGTCGAGACGGTGCTGAACGAGGTCAACGTCGTTCCGGGCGGTGTCGTCCAGGGCGAGGTGCGGATCCAGGGCGGGTCCGTGAACCAGCAGATCGAGGGACTGTCGGTCGGGCTGCAGGCCAAGGTCGAGGTCGAGAGCGGGGACCAGGAGTACAAGCAGGACATCGAGTTCACGAAGGTGCGGCTCGGCGGGGCCTTCGAGCTGCAGGCGAACGCCGTGCACACGGTGCCGTTCGGGCTGGAGATCCCGTGGGAGACGCCGATCACGATGATCGACGGGCAGGCGCTGCGCGGGATGAACATCGGCGTGACGACGGAGCTGGAGATCGCGCGGGCCGTGGACTCCGGTGACCTGGACCCGATCAACGTGCACCCGCTGCCGGCCCAGAAGGCGATCCTCGACGCCTTCGTCCAGCTGGGCTTCCGTTTCAAGAACGCGGACCTGGAGCGCGGCCTGATCCGGGGCACGCGGCAGAAGCTGCCGTTCTACCAGGAGATCGAGTTCCTCCCGCCGCAGCAGTACCGCGGTCTGAACCAGGTCGAGCTGAGCTTCGTGGCCGACGAGCAGGCGATGGACGTCGTGCTGGAGATGGACAAGAAGCCGGGGCTGTTCAGCGAGGGCAGCGACACCTTCCGGTCGTTCCAGGTGGGGCTGCTCGACTATCAGGGGACCGACTGGGCGGCCTACCTCAACCAGTGGCTGGCCGAGGTCGGCAGCAAGCGCAACTGGTTCTAGGCTCGACCCGCAGGCAACGAACCGATCAGGAGGTACCCAGGTGACCGAGCTCAGGCGGCGGCCGCTCCCCCACGACTTCCATCCGCCCGTGCCGTCCTTCACGGTCACGAGCGAGGACGTCCAGGAAGGGGCGACGCTCAAGGACGCTCAGGTCTACGCGGCCGGCAACACCTCGCCGCACCTGCGGTGGGAGGGCTTCCCGCCCGAGACCAAGAGCTTCGCCGTGACCTGCTACGACCCGGACGCCCCGACGGGCAGCGGGTTCTGGCACTGGGTGGTGTTCGACATCCCGGCCTCGGTGACCGAGCTGCCGGCGGGTGCGGGCAGCGGCGGGTTCGAGGGTCTGCCGGAGGGCGCGATCCAGGCGCGCAACGACTACGGCACCAAGGACTTCGGCGGTGCCGCGCCGCCGGCCGGGGACGGACCGCACCGGTACGTGTTCACGGTGTACGCCGTGGACCAGGAGAAGCTCGGCCCGGACGCGGACGCCACGCCCGCGTTCGTAGGGTTCAACCTGCGGTTCCACACGATCGCGCGGGCCCAGCTGATCGGTGAGTACGAGGTGCCCGCCGAAGCCTGACGTTCACGGGACGTTTGCCCGTCTCCGGTCTTGGAAGTGATCGGAGGCGGGCATTTTTGTCGTGGGGGGCCGCGGGGTCACTCCCCGTGGGAGCAGCGGATATTGCGTTGTCCGTCCCGGCGTGCCCGGCCAGAGTTGATCCCAGCCCGCCAAGGGGTGGGCCAGGGCACACGGGAGGTGGGCTGGTATGCGGGACACGCTGGTGCTGAACGCGAGCTTCGAGCCGCTGTCGACGGTGACGCTGAACCGAGCCGTCGTTCTGGTCCTGCAGGACAAGGCCGTCGTCGAGCAGGCCCATCCCGAACTGCGGATGCGTGGAGCCGCGGTCGACATACCGGCGCCCCGCGTGATCCGGCTGTGCAGGTACGTACGGGTGCCCTTCCGCAGACAAGCGCCGTGGTCGAGGCGGGGCGTGCTGGTCCGGGACCGGCACCGCTGCGCGTACTGCGGCAGGCGGGCGACGACCGTGGACCATGTGGTGCCGCGGTCGCAAGGCGGCCGGGACACCTGGCTGAACACGGTCGCCGCGTGCGCCGAGGACAACCACCGCAAGGCGAACCGGACTCCGGAGGAGGCCGGTATGACGCTGCTGCGGCAGCCGTTCGAGCCGACGCCGGCGGACGCGATGCTGCTGGCGCTCGGGCAGGAGGACTTCGACGCGCTGCCCGGGTGGCTGGCGCGGGACGCCGCGTAGACGTACGGCACGGCGCCGGGGCCCGTCTCCTCATGGAGGCGGGCCCCGGCGCCGTGTGACGGCCGGTCAGTCGATGGGCGGCTTCTCGCGGCGCTCCGCACCGCCGGGGCCGCCCTTGCCCGGTGCCCCGCTGCCGCCCGAACCGCCGCCCATGGCACCGAAGTTGCCGACGGCGCCGGACAGGCCCTTGAGGGCGTCGCCGATCTCGCTGGGGACGATCCAGAGCTTGTTGGCGTCGCCCTCGGCGATCTTCGGGAGCATCTGGAGGTACTGGTAGGAGAGCAGCTTCTGGTCCGGGTCGCCGGCGTGGATCGCCTCGAAGACCGTACGGACGGCCTGGGCCTCGCCCTCGGCGCGCAGGGCGGCGGCCTTGGCCTCGCCCTCGGCGCGCAGGATCTGGGACTGCTTCTCACCCTCGGCGCGCAGAATCTCGGACTGCCGGACGCCTTCGGCCTGGAGGATCGCGGCGCGCTTGTCGCGGTCGGCGCGCATCTGCTTCTCCATCGAGTCCTGGATGGAGGTCGGCGGCTCGATCGCCTTGAGTTCGACGCGGTTGACGCGGATGCCCCACTTGCCGGTGGCCTCGTCGAGGACGCCGCGCAGGGCCGCGTTGATCTCCTCGCGGGAGGTCAGGGTGCGCTCCAGGTCCATGCCGCCGATGATGTTGCGCAGCGTGGTGACGGTGAGCTGCTCGATGGCCTGGATATAGCTGGCGACCTCGTACGTCGCGGCCCGGGCGTCGGTCACCTGGTAGTAGATGACGGTGTCGATGTTGACGACCAGGTTGTCCTGGGTGATCACCGGCTGCGGCGGGAACGGGACGACCTGTTCGCGCAGGTCGATGCGGTTGCGGATGGTGTCGATGAACGGGACGACGATGTTGAGGCCCGCGTTCAGCGTCCGCGTGTAGCGGCCGAAGCGCTCGACGATGGCGGCGCTGGCCTGTGGGATGACTTGGATGGTCTTGATCAGGGCGATGAAGACCAACACCACCAGGATGATCAAGACGATGATGACCGGTTCCACCGTCGTTCCCCGTACCCTTCTCCGCCTTGACGCTCTCGGCAGATCTTATGGTTGTCGAAGATCTTGCTGGTCGAGTCTGACAGACCGTCGCCTGCCTCGCGAGGTGTTCGCCCCAGTTGCGCCCTACGAGGTCAGATGACGATCGCCGTGGCCCCCTCGATGTCCACGACATCCACTTCCTGGCCTGCTTCGTAGGCGCGGTCGGTGTCGAGGGAGCGCGCCGACCAGACCTCGCCGGCGAGCTTGATCCGGCCACCGGAGCCGTCGACGCGCTCCAGCACGACGGCCTGTTTGCCCTTCAACGCGTCCACACCGGTGGCGAGTTGGGGCCGCTGCGTGCGGTGCCGGGCCGCGATGGGCCGCACGACGGCGATGAGGGCGACCGAGACGACGACGAAGACGAGCACCTGGACGACGATGCCGGCGCCGAATCCCGCGACGCCCGCGGCGGCGACGGCGCCCACCGCGAACATGGCGAACTCGGGCATCGCGGTCACAACGAGCGGGATTCCGAGTCCTGCTGCGGCGACGAGCCACCACACCCATGCGTCGATGTCGTTCACACGGTCATGGTAGGTCCGCGGGTGCCGCCGGGGACAGGGCGCGAAGCGGGCGCGGTCAGGACAGCGGCAGGCCCTGCGCGGTCCAGCGGTCGCCGACCTGCTCGACGACGAGCGGCAGTCCGAAGCAGAGGGAGAGGTTGCGGGAGGTCAGTTCGAGCTCCAGGGGGCCGGCGGTGAGGACCTTGCCCTGGCGGATCATCAGGACGTGGGTGAAGCCCGGGGGGATCTCCTCGACGTGGTGGGTGACCATGATCATCGAGGGGGCGATGGGGTCGCGGGCGAGGCGGCCGAGGCGGCGCACGAGGTCCTCGCGCCCGCCGAGGTCGAGGCCGGCGGCCGGCTCGTCGAGGAGCAGCAGCTCGGGGTCGGTCATCAGGGCGCGGGCGATCAGGGTGCGCTTGCGCTCGCCCTCGGAGAGGGTGCCGAACCTGCGGTCCAGGTACTCGGACATGCCGAGGCGGTCGAGGAAGGCGCGGGCGCGCTGCTCGTCGATGTCCTCGTACTCCTCCCGCCAGCCGGCCGTCATGCCGTACGCGGCGGTCAGCACGGTCTGCAGGACGGTCTGGCGCCTGGGCAGCTTGTCGGCCATGGCGATGCCGGCCATGCCGATGCGGGGGCGCAGCTCGAAGACGTCGGTGCCGGGCTCGCCGAGGGTCTCGCCGAGGATGGTGGCGGTGCCCTTGGTGGGGAAGAGGTAGCTGGACGCGACGTTCAGGAGGGTCGTCTTGCCGGCGCCGTTCGGGCCGAGGATGACCCAGCGCTCGCCCTCCTTGACCGACCAGGAGACCTGGTCCACCAGAGCCCGGCCCTCGCGGACCACGGATACGTCCTGAAGCTCCAGAACATCGCTCATGAGCGCGTTGTCTCCCCTTGCAGTGTGGCCGGTCTCGGCTGTCGCGTACGCCTGTGGCTCGGTCCGCCGCGCCGGTGGGCGCAGCCCTCAACGAAATCTACGCCACCGGTCGCCCCGGGCATTCCATCGGTCCGGTCCTTAGGGTGGAGGCATGCTGTCGGAACCACGCTCAGGACGCCTTGCCGCCTGGGGAAACGCCCTGATTGCCGGACTTGTGTCGCCGGATGACGCCGTGCTCGCGATCGTCGGCGAGGACGCGGTGCACCGGGTGGAGGGGCTGCCCGGCGAGTCGGCCCCCGTCGGTCTGACGCTGGCGCTGGGCCGGCTGCGGACGCTCGGCGCCTCCGGGCTGCGGGTCGCGCTGCCCGTGCCCGGGCATCCGCTGGGGCTGAGCGGGCCGCCGGAGTTCAACGCGCGGGCGCTGGAGGCCCGGGAGGCGGTGGTCTGCCACGGCGCCGCGCTGGGTTTCGTGCCGGAGGTGTACGAGGCCGGGCCCGAGGGCGACGCGCACGTGGAGGTCGTCTGGCACTGCCTGCCGGTGCGGGAGGCGCCGCCCGCCGACGTGCCGTCGCTCGGGGAGGCCGAGCGGGAGCTGGCGGAGGCGCTGCGGGAGGCGACCGAGGTGCTGACGCGGCTGGACGTGGCCGGGTCGGGGCCGGCGGCGCAGGCGGCGATCGACGCGTACCGGGCGCGGGTCGGCGGGGCGGCGCGCAGCGGTGGCCGGGGGACGGGCGGGCGGGAGTGGGAGGTGCTGGCGCCGGGGTATCCGCCGCGGGCGGTGCGGGTGCTGGAGCTGGCGCGGCGGGTGGGGGTGCTGATCTCGCTGGCGTACCGGAGCGGGGAGGGGGGCGCGGTGAGCGCCTCGGAGATGGCGGCGCGGACGGCCGCGTTGCGGCCGGTGGAGCGGACGGCCCGGCGGGCGCAGGTCGCCGCGTACAACTCCGTCGTGGAGGAGCGGGAGCGCGGGAGGGGCTGAGGCGGGTGTCCGTGACCGGCGGCGCCCTCGGCGCGTCCGGAGGTCGCGCCGCCGGTCCCCCGGGCCGCGGGCGCCGGTGACGTGCGTGACCGGTCTCCCGGGCGGCCCGGGAGACCGGAGGTCGGCACCGGCCCGGCGGGCCGGGGTCAGCGGTTGACGGCCAGGTTGCCGAAGGCCGGGTTCAGCACGCCGACGACATTGACGCTGTTGCCGGACACGTTGACCGGGACGTGCACCGGGGCCTGGACGACGTTGCCCGAGGCGACGCCCGGCGAGCCGACGGCGGTGCCGTGGGCCACCGCATCGCCGTCGGTGGCGGAGGCCACGCCGCTGCCGGCCGCGAGCAGACCGCCGGCCACCATCGTCACAGCCGCTGCCTTCTTCAGGTTCTTCACTTCTCAGTCCTCCTTGCGATTCCGCGGCAGTCGCCGCGGCACGCACTGGAGAACGGCGGAGACCACCGAGGGATACGCCGAGTGGGGGACATTCCCACGACAGTATGAATCTCAGTCCGGAGGGGAACCTTCCGGGGCTCCGCGGTGCCGGGAGGGGCGCGGGTTCAGTCCGTCAGGCCGTGGCGTACGGCCCACAGGGCCGCCTGGGTGCGGTCCGCCAGGTCGAGTTTCATCAGGATGTTCGAGACGTGGGTCTTCACCGTCTTCTCGGACAGGACCAGCGCGCGGGCGATCTCCCGGTTGGAGCGGCCGTCCGCTATCAGACCGAGCACCTCGCGTTCCCGGTCCGTGAGGGAGGTTCCCCGGCCGTGTCCGGCGCCCGTCTCCTCCTGGGCGAGCAGGGCGCCCGCGACCTCCGGCTGGAGCAGGATGTGACCGGCGTGGACGGAGCGGATGGCGCCGGCCAGCGCGTCCGGGTCCACGTCCTTGTACACGTACCCGGCGGCGCCGGCCCGCAGGGCCGGGACCACCGTGCGCTGCTCGGTGAAGCTGGTGACGACGAGCACGCGCGCGGGGTGGTCCAGCTCGCGGAGCCGGCGCAGCGCCTCGACGCCGTCCGTGCCCGGCATCTTGACGTCCATGAGGATGACGTCGGGGCCGAGCTCCTCGGCCCGCCGGACGCCTTCGGCGCCGTCCGCGGCCTCGCCCACGACCTCGATGTCGTCCTGCACCTCGAGGAACGTGCGCAGACCCCGGCGGACCACCTGGTGGTCGTCCACGAGCAGCACCTTGATCGCGTCAGCCACCGGGAACCTCCATCTCGATCGTGGTGCCCTTGCCGGGCGCCGATTCCACGCTCAGCCGGCCGCCGACGCCGCTCGCCCGGTCCCGCATGGAGACCAGGCCCAGGTGGCGTCCCGCGCGGCGCACCGCCTGCGGGTCGAAGCCGCTGCCGTCGTCCGTGACCCGCAGGACCGCTCCGGCGCCGCGCCGCTCCAGGGTCACGTCGACGTGCTCCGCCCCGGAGTGCCGCAGGGCGTTGTGCAGCGCCTCCTGGGCGACGCGGAGCACGGCCTCCTCCTGGGCGGACGGCAGGGCCCTGACGCCGCGGCCGGTGAAGGTCACGCGCGCGCTGTGGGCGCGGTCGAGGACCTGGGCCTGGGTGCGCAGGGTGGCGACGAGGCCGTCCTCGTCGAGGGCGGCCGGCCGCAACTCGACGACGGCCGCGCGCAGTTCGTCGGCGGCCTCGGCGGCGAGGGCGGCCACCTGCTGGAGCTCGCCCTTGGCGCGGGAGGGATCGCGGTCGACGAGGCGGGCGGCGGCCTGGGCGGTCAGGCGGAGGGAGAAGAGCTTCTGGCTGACCGCGTCGTGCAGTTCGTGGGCGAGGCGGGAGCGCTCCTCGGCGATGGTCAGTTCGCGGCTGCGCTCGTACAGGCGGGCGTTGGTGAGGGCGATGGCGGCGTGCTGGGCGAGGATGGAGAGCAGTTCCTCGTCGTCGGCCGTGAAGCCGCAACCGCCTTCGGGCTTCGGGCAGTTCTTGTTCGCCAGGAACAGCGCTCCGATGACCTCGTCGCCGTCGCGGATCGGCAGGCCCAGGAAGTCGGCCAGGTCGGGGTGGGCGGACGGCCAGCCCTCGAAGCGGGGGTCCCGGCGGACGTCGGCGAGGCGCTCGACCTTGGCCTCGTGCAGCATCGCGGCGAGGATGCCGTGCTGGCGCGGGAGGGGGCCGATGGCCTTCCACTGCTCGTCGCTGACGCCGTCGACCACGAACTGGGCGAAGCCGCCGTGGTCGTCGGGGACGCCGAGGGCGGCGTACTGCGCGTCGAGCAGTTCGCGGGCGGAGGCGACGATCGTCTTGAGGACGTCGCGCACCTCCAGGTGCCTGCTCATGGCCAGCAGCGCGGAGCTCACCGCGGCGAGGCCGGACCGGGGGCCGTGACTCATACCTTCACGGTACCGGCGGGTCGCGGCGGCGCGGATCGGACCGGCGACGGCCCTCTCCTCCGCCGATGGGCCCAGGACCCGCCCGCGCGGCCCGGGTCCGGGGCGGTCCCGGCTCCCGCGCCGAGGACACCCGTACCGGAGGGCGCCGGGGCCGGGGGCGCCGCCCGGTCCGGGCGGCCGGGTCCGCGGCGCGGGTCCCGGGGGACGCGCCTTCCCCTCCGGGAGGACGGGCCTCACCCGGTGCATTGCCGGCGCAACCGAATGCGAGGCCGGGGCGGAGTCCATGTGAGCCCTCCCATAGGGCGCACGTCACGTACGAAGGGGAATAGGAGGGAGCGAGTTCGGCCTGATCGGGGAGAACAGGGCGATCCGCACCGTTTTGCCCTCCCCCGCTCCACTACCGGGCTTCGTACGTCACGTCTTTGTTCCGGCTTTTCGCGGCCGCTAAGAATGGCTCCCGTCGCTCGGCGCCGCGGATCCTCGCCCGCGGCGTTCGCGCGGGAAGCACCCGCGTCCGCCGCCGGACGAGCCGGCCGAAGAGCGACCTCCGCGCTATTCGAAGAGGTCCGTTCCGCATGTCCGAGAGCTCCGGCCCCGGTGGCCGTGGTCGCGCCCTGCCGCGCACCCACAGGATCGCGGCAGCCGGTGTCGCGGCGCTCGGCGCCGCCGCCGTCGCCTTCTCCGCCGTACCGGGCGGCGCGCGGACGACCGCGGTCGAGGCCGTCCCGGCGGACCGGGTGACCTACAGCGCCGAGCGGATCACGGACGTCAGGGCCGGCGTCACCGACCAGCTCGCCGGCGCGAGCCTGAAGATCGAGCGGATCGAGGCCAAGCGGAAGGCCGACGCCGCAGCCGCCGTGCGGAAGGCCGCCGAGGCGGCCAGGAAGAAGGCGGCCGCGGCGGCCGCGGCCCGGAAGGCCGCGCAGGAGCGCCGGGCAGAGGAGGCCGCGAGCCGCGCCACGCGGCGCACCGGGGTCGAGCGGGTCGCCGCGAGGAGCTACCCGGACAACCTCGACGGCTGGATCCGCGAGTCGCTCGACATCATGCGGAAGCACGGCATCCCGGGGTCCTACAGCGGCATCCACCGCAACATCATGCGGGAGTCCTCGGGCAACCCGAACGCCGTCAACGACTGGGACATCAACGCCGTCAACGGTGTCCCCTCCAAGGGTCTGCTGCAGGTCATCCCGCCGACCTTCCAGGCCTACCACGTGCCCGGCACGTCCTGGAACATCTACGACCCGGTCGCCAACATCACCGCCGCCTGCAACTACGCGGCCGACCGGTACGGCTCCATGGACAACGTCGACAGCGCGTACTGAGGCCGGCGCGGGCCTGCTCCCGCGCGCGGACGCGCCGAGGGGCGGCACCCTCCTGACGGGGTGCCGCCCCTCGGTGTCGTACGGCGGTGCTACTTGCGCATGACCTCGGGCTCGTGGCGGCGCAGGAAGCGGGCCACGAAGAAGCCGCAGACCACGCCGAGGGCGATCAGCGCGGCCATGTCCATGGCCCAGGTGCCGGCGGTGTGGTCCCACAGCGGGTCGGTTCCGGCCCCCTCCTCCGGCGGGCTGATCCGGTTGAAGTCGAGCGTGGCGCCCGCGGCGGCGACCGCCCAGCGCGACGGCATCAGGTACGAGACCTGGTTGACGCCGACCGTGCCGTTCAGGGCGAACAGACAGCCCGTGAACACGACCTGGATGATCGCGAACATCACCAGCAGCGGCATGGTCTTCTCGGCCGTCTTCACCAGCGACGAGATGATCAGGCCGAACATCATCGAGGTGAAGCCCAGCGCCATGATCGGCAGGGACAGCTCGACGAGCGTGGCGCCGCCGAGGACCAGGCCCTCCTGCGGGATCTCCCGGCTCGCGAGGCCGATGACGCCGACCAGCAGGCCCTGCCCGACGGTGATCAGGCCGAGCACGAACACCTTGGACATCAGGTACGCGGACCGCGACAGGCCGGTCGCGCGCTCCCGCTCGTAGATCACCCGCTCCTTGATCAGCTCGCGGACGGAGTTCGCGGCGCCGGCGAAGCAGGCGCCGACCGCGAGGATCAGCAGGACGGTAGTGGCCGTGCCGTTGGGGATGATCCGGCCCGTCCGCGGGTGCGGCGGGTTGGGCAGCAGGCCGCGGTCCGGGTCGATGAGCAGGCTCACCGCGCCGAGCACGGCCGGCAGGATCACCATCAGGGCGAGGAAGCCCCGGTCGGAGGCGATCACCGACAGGTAGCGCCGCACCAGCGTGCCCCACTGGGAGAACCAGCCCTGCGGCTTCGGCGGCTTCATCGCCTGCATCGGCGCGACCTGCACGGACTGCGGCGCGACCGCGTCGATGTCCGCGGCGTACATCTGGTAGTGCTGCGAGCCCTTCCAGCGGCCCGCCCAGTCGTAGTCGCGGTAGTTCTCGAAGGCGGAGAAGACGTCGGCCCAGGTGTCGTAGCCGAAGAAGTTCAGCGCCTCCTCCGGCGGGCCGAAGTAGGCGACCGCACCGCCCGGCGCCATCACCAGCAGCTTGTCGCACAGTGCCAGCTCGGCCACCGAGTGGGTGACGACGAGGACGGTGCGGCCGTCGTCGGCCAGGCCCCGCAGCAGCTGCATGACGTCGCGGTCCATGCCCGGGTCGAGGCCGGACGTCGGCTCGTCCAGGAAGATCAGCGACGGCTTGGTGAGCAGTTCCAGGGCCACGGAGACGCGCTTGCGCTGGCCGCCGGAGAGGGAGGTGACCTTCTTCTCCTTGTGGACGTCCAGCTTCAGCTCGCGCAGCACCTCGTCGATGCGGGCCTCGCGCTCGGCGGCCGTGGTGTCGGCGGGGAAGCGCAGCTTGGCCGCGTACTTGAGGGCCTTCTTGACGGTCAGCTCCTTGTGCAGGATGTCGTCCTGCGGGACCAGACCGATGCGCTGCCGCAGCTCGGCGAACTGCTTGTAGAGGTTCCGGTTGTCGTACAGGACCTCGCCCTGGTCGGCGGGGCGGTAGCCGGTGAGCGCCTTGAGCAGGGTCGACTTGCCGGAGCCGGACGGGCCGATGACCGCGATCAGCGACTTCTCCGGGACGCCGAAGGAGACGTCCTTCAGGATCTGCTTGCCGCCGTCGACCGTGACGGTCAGGTGGCGGGCGGAGAAGGACACTTCGCCGGTGTCGACGAACTCCTCGAGCCGGTCGCCGACGATCCGGAACGTCGAGTGGCCGACGCCGACGATGTCGGCCGGGCCGAGCAGCCGCGCGCCGCCCTTGGGGATCGGCTGGCCGTTGACGTACGTGCCGTTGTGCGAGCCCAGGTCGCGGATCTCCATGCGGCCGTCGGGCGTCGCGTGGAACTCGGCGTGGTGCCGGGAGACCTGCAGGTCGGAGACGACCAGGTCGTTCTCCAGGGCACGGCCGATGCGCATCACGCGGCCGAGGGAGAACTGGTGGAACGTGGTCGGGCTGCGGTCGCCGTACACCGGCGGCGCCCCCGCGGCACCGCCGGGGCCCTGCTGCTGCGGAACGTGCGGGGCGGCCTGCTGCGGCTGCTGCGGGACCTGCTGCGGCACCGCCCCGGCGGGGGCCGGCTGGGCCCAGCCGGGGCCCGCGCCCTGGGCGGCGTACGGCTGCTGCTGGGGCCGGGCGGCCGGCGCCGCGGCGCCGGAGAGGTTCAGGCGCGGCCCGTCGGTCGCGTTGCCCAGGTGCACGGCCGTGCCGGGACCGAGCTCCACCTGCTGGATCCGCTGCCCCCGCACGAACGTGCCGTTGGTGCTGCCGTGGTCCTCCATGACCCACCCGCGGCCGTCGAAGCTGACCGTGGCGTGCCGCCAGGAGACCCTGGCGTCGTCGAACACGATGTCCGCCTGCGGATCGCGTCCGAGCGTGTAAGACCTGGACGGATCGAGCGTCCACGTCCGTCCGTTGGTTTCCAGTACGAGTTCCGGCACTCCATGCCCCACTGAGTTGTCCCCCGAGTCGCCCCCGACATGGGGAGTCTAGGGATGTCGAACATCGGGGGAACTATTTCAGGCCCGGCCCTCTGACCGAAAGTCGGACCTTGTGAAAACCGCGTACGGGCGTATGGGCCGGTGCCGTCGACGAGGCGGGAACCGGGCCGGAAAGCGGTGATCCGCGCGAGGGGGACATGCGCGGCGGCCGGGCCGCGCCGCGGATCGGGGGGTCCGCCATGAGCGCGCCACGAGCGCCGGCGCCGCCGAGCACGGCGCGCGGGTGCCCCGGGCGGACGTCCTGCCGTCCGCGATCGCCTCCGTGAGCTGGGCGTTGATCGGGACGGCGGGCACCGCGGCGCTCGGTCCGCGGTTGCCGGAGGCCGACGGGCGGGCTCGCCGGGGCCGATGACCGTGGCGGTCGTGGTTCTGGGGGCGGGGGGTTCGGCCGTTCCGTCCGGCGATGCGTCCGTCCTCGGTCTCACGGGCGCGGAGGCGGACGTCACCGTCGAAATCACGCCACTCGGGGGGAGCCTGGCCGGTGCGCTGCTGCTGTCGTACTCCTTCCTGCGGTCCTCTTCCCGCGGTCATTGCGGGCGGCGGGCGGCGTGGCCGCGCCGGCCGAACTCCTCGCCGCCCGCCCCGGCGGCCCCCGGCTCCCGCGAGCGGCCCGGGGACCGGTCCGCGTCCCGGTGGGGCGAGGGCCCGCCGCCCCCGCCGCCGGCTCCTCCCCGAAGGCCGCGGGGCGGGCGGTGAGCCCGCCGGCGACCGGGGGGACACGGACGGAACGCAAGGTTCCCGACGCCGGTGCGCCACCCGCTGTTCCCTGTCCGCTGGGCGGACCTCGGCAGCGCTGGGCACCGGGTGCCGGATACCGTGGAAACACCATGAGCGCATCGCAGACCTCCGACGTCCCCACCCTCCTTGTCAAGATCTTCGGCAAGGACAGGCCGGGCATCACGGCCGGCCTCTTCGACACCCTCGCCGCCTACTCGGTCGACGTGGTCGACATCGAGCAGGTCGTCACCCGTGGCCGGATCGTGCTGTGCGCGCTCGTGACCGAGCCGCCGCGAGGGCTGGAGGGCGATCTGCGGGCGACCGTCCACAGCTGGGCGGAGTCGATGAAGATGCAGGCGGAGATCATCTCCGGCATCGGCGACAACCGGCCGCGCGGGCTGGGCCGCTCCCTGGTGACCGTGCTCGGTCACCCGCTCACCGCGGAGGCGACCGCCGCGATCGCCGCCCGGATCACCAAGGCCGGCGGCAACATCGACCGCATCTTCCGGCTGGCGAAGTACCCGGTCACCGCGGTCGAGTTCGCGGTGTCCGGCGTGGCGACCGAGCCGCTGCGCACCTCCCTGGTGACCGACGCGGCGGCGCTGGGCGTGGACGTGGCGGTCGTCGCGGCCGGACTGCACCGGCGGGCGCAGCGCCTGGTCGTCATGGACGTGGACTCGACGCTCATCCAGGACGAGGTGATCGAGCTCTTCGCCGCGCACGCCGGCTGCGAGGACGAGGTCGCCGAGGTGACCGCGGCGGCGATGCGCGGGGAGCTGGACTTCGAGCAGTCGCTGCACGCGCGCGTGGCGCTGCTGGCGGGGCTGGACGCCTCGGTGGTGGAGAAGGTGCGCAGCGAGGTGCGGCTGACGCCGGGCGCCCGCACGCTGATCCGTACGCTGAAGCGGCTCGGGTACCAGGTCGGTGTCGTGTCCGGCGGTTTCACCCAGGTCACCGATGATCTGAAGGACCGGCTGGGGCTGGACTTCGCCCAGGCCAACACGCTGGAGATCGTCGACGGCAGGCTGACGGGCCGGGTGGTCGGCGAGATAGTGGACCGGGCGGGCAAGGCGCGGTTGCTGCGCCGGTTCGCCGCGGAGGCGGGCGTCCCGCTGTCGCAGACCGTGGCGATCGGCGACGGGGCCAACGACCTGGACATGCTGAACGCGGCCGGCCTCGGGGTCGCCTTCAACGCCAAGCCGGTGGTGCGCGAGGCGGCGCACACGGCGGTGAACGTGCCGTTCCTGGACACGGTCCTGTACCTGCTGGGCATCACCCGGGAAGAGGTCGAGGCGGCGGACACGCTCGACCAGCGGTGAGCGGCCGGCAGCGGCGGCCCGCCCTGATCCGCGCGGACGGCGGCTTTCCGGTACGGCGCGGGCGGCCTCCCGCCGCGACGTCCGGGGTCTCTTCGACGGCTTCCCGGACAGGAGCGGAGTGGCGTTCGGTGTGTGCGGCGTGCGAGGGGCGGGGGCTGCGCCGCGTGTCCCTTCCGCGCCGGGCGGCGCGGCGCCGCGCGGGCTCCGTCGCGGGGGCTTGAGGCCCGGTGCCGCGGCGGCGCCGGGCCCCGGCGCGTGGCCGGACGGTCGGGTCAGTCGGCCGGTGCCCAGTAGTCGAGCAGCGTGGCCACCCCGGGCTCCACGGTCTTCCAGGAGCCGGTGAAGGACAGCACGGCGAAGGCGGCGGCCGGGAAGCCGCGGCGGGCCATCCGCTCGCGGGCGTCGCCCTCGGCCGAGCCGGCCAGGACGTCGGCGAGTCCCTGCACGCCCGGGTTGTGGCCGATGAGGAGGACGTTGCGCACGTCGTCCGGGGTTTCGTCGAGCACGGCGATCAGCTCGCCGGGCGAGGCCTCGTAGATCCGCTCCTCGTAGACGGTCCTCGGCCGCTGCGGGAACTCGTGGACGGCCAGCTTCCAGGTCTCCCGCGTCCGGGTGGCGGTGGAGCAGAGGGCCAGGTCGAAGGGGATGCCGGTGTCGGCCAGCCGGCGCCCGGCCTCCGTGGCGTCCTTGCGGCCCCGCTCGGCGAGCGGTCGCTCGTGGTCGGTCACCTGTGGCCAGTCGGCTTTCGCATGCCGGAGGAGGACGATCCTGCGGGGTTCTTCGACGCTCATGAGCCCAGCTTCGCATGAAACAGGCCACGCGGCGCAGGGAGTTGACTCGCGGCTCCACCGGGGGGAGGCGCGGCCGGGGTGCCCGGTCCGGCCTCGCGGCCCGCCGGCACGCTCCCGCCTGCTCGTGATCAATACACCTAGCGCGCGGTGAGCTGCCGGACCCGCTCCAGGAGCTGGCTGAGCGCGGGGTCGCCGGTGGCCGCGTGCGCGTCCGACGGGTCGAGTATCAGGGTGAGCAGCGCGATGAAGGCGAGGACGGGCAGGGCGAGGGCCCACCAGGGGAGCCGGATGTCCGCGCCGGCCCGCGTCGCCGGGTGGGGCCGGGGGTGCATGGGGGCCGACATGGGTGCCTCCGCTGTCGTCGAGTGGTCCGTGAGGCCGCCCCTGACGGCCTCACCTCGAAACTACGGAAGGCCCGGTGTCCCGCCCATCCGGTGTCCCACCCACTCGACCCTGACCCTCGCCCCCTAGGGGACAGGGGGGTTGGCCCCACCATCGGCCGCGCGGCGGCCGCGCGCCGGCCGGCGGCGTCACGGCGAGGCGATGGACGCGATGATCCCGATGACCACGAAGATCGCGAAGAAGGCGCCGAAGACGAGCAGCATCTTCTTCTGACCGTGCTGGGGATTGGGGTCGAGCACTGGCATGCGGCAAGTCTCCCATCCCTCACCCGGCCCGGTGCCACCGGGTCGGCGGCCCGGCGGGTCGGCGGATCGGCGACCCGGCGGATCGGCGACCCGGCGGATCGGCCGGTCAGCGGGCCCACCGGTCAGCGGGCAGCCTCGTCCTCCACCGTGCGGGCGCGCCCCGCCAGCACGCCCACCGCCATCTGCGGGACCATCAGGGCGCACATCAGCGCGATCGGCAGGCCCCAGCCGCCGCTGTGCTGGTAGAGCACGCCCACCAGGAGCGGGCCGGGGATGGAGATCAGGTAGCCGGTGCTCTGCGCGAAGGCCGACAGCTGGGCGACGCCCGCGCCCGTCCTGGCCCGCATCCCGACCATGGTGAGGGCCAGCGGGAAGGCGCAGTTGGAGATCCCGAGCAGCACGGCCCAGGCCCAGGCACCGCCGACCGGGGCGAAGTGGAGGCCGGCGTATCCGGCCAGGCCGCAGAGGCCGAGCGCGAGCACGATCGGTCCCTGGTGGGGCAGCCGGGTGGCCAGGCGCGGGATGACGAAGGCCAGCGGCACGCCCATCACCATCGTCAGGGACAGCAGCAGCCCGGCCGTGCCCGCGGGCACGCCGGCGTCCCGGAAGATCTGCGCCATCCAGCCCATCGTGATGTAGGCGGCGGTGGCCTGGAGCCCGAAGAACACGGCGAGCGCCCAGGCGGTACGGCTCCGGGTGATCCGCAGCGCGGGCGTGTGCCCGCGCGCGGGCGCCTGCCCGGCGGCTCCGGTGCCCCGGTCCCGTACGAACGGGATCCACGGCAGTACGGCCGCCGCCGCGAGCGCCGCCCACACGGCGAGCCCCGGCTGCCAGTCGCCGCCCAGCGCGTCGGTCACCGGCACCGTCACCGCGGCCGCGAGCGAGGTGCCGAAGGCGAGGGCCATGGAGTACAGGCCGGTCATGGAGCCCACCCGGTCGGGGAACCAGCGCTTGACGATGACCGGCATCAGCACGTTGCCGACCGCGATGCCCGCGAGCGCGAGGGCGCTGGCGGCCAGGAAACCGGCCGTGCCGCCGGCGTACGGGCGCGTCAGCAGGCCCGTCGCGATGGCGGCCAGGCCGGCGCACACCACCGCGCCGGGCCCGAAGCGGCGGGCGAGCCGGGGGGCGACGGCGCCGAAGACGGCGAAGCAGAGCGAGGGCAGGGAGGTGAGCAGGCCGGCCACGCTGCCGCTCATGCCGAGCCCGTCGCGGACCTCTTCGAGGAGCGCGCCGAAGCTGGTGATGGCGGGGCGGAGGTTGAGCGCGGACAGCACGATGCCGAGGACGAGCAGACGGGTCGTCCACGCGCGGGGGGCGCCCGCCCCGGCTTTCCGGGCGTCGCCTCCGGCCGGATCGCGTACGGTCGCGGACTTCGGCGTCCGGGTTTCCTCGCCAGTCATGCGGCCCATCATAGAATCATGGGATGATTGGTTGTCCATTTCCGGGTCCACGGCTGCGGGGTCCGGTGTGCGAAGGTGTGCCATGCCCCTGAGCCATCCCCGCCGTTCGGTGCTGTCCGAGCAGGTCATCGCCGCGCTGCGGCAGCAGATCACCTCGGGCGAGTGGCCGGTCGGCTCCCGCATCCCCACGGAACCGGAGCTGGTCGAACAGCTCGGGGTCGCCCGCAACACGGTCCGCGAGGCCGTCCGCGCGCTGGCGCACAACGGCCTGCTGGACATCCGCCAGGGCTCCGGCACGTACGTCGTGGCGACCAGCGAGCTGGCGGGCGTGATGCACCGCCGCTTCGCCGGCGCCGATCCCCGGCACATCGCCGAGCTGCGCTCCACCCTGGAGTCGGCCGCCGCCAGACTGGCCGCCGAGCGGCGCACGGAGAAGGACCTCAAGCAGCTGGACGCGCTCCTGGCGCGGCGGGAGGAGGCCTGGGAGTCGGGTGACACGGAGGCGTTCGTGACGGCGGACGCGACCTTCCACCTGGCCGTCGTGGCCGCCTCCCACAACGACGTGATGAGCGCGATGTACGCCGATCTGGGCGAGGTGCTGCGGGACTGGCTGCGCGAGGACGTCGGCGCGGAACTGACGCCGGAGACGTACATGGACCACGCGCGCCTGGTCGACGCGATCCGCGCGGGCGACGCCGGGACGGCCGGAGCGGAGGCGGCGGGCTATCCGCTGCTGTGCCGTCCGGGCCGGTTCGGCCCGCCTCCTGATCAGCCCGCCCGGTGACCGGCCCGCCTCCTGGTCAGTCCGCCCTCCGGTGACTGATCCACACCGAGCCGACCTCTTTCCAGCAGCGTCCGGTCAGCCGCACGGTCTGTGCGGGCCCGGCCTCCACCGGGGAGGTGTCGGTGTCGAGGTCCCACCAGCGGGCGCACTCGATGTGCAGGCGCACCCGGTCGGGATCCGGGTAGGGATTGTGGCAGTACGCGGTCACCTCGGAACCGGTGACCCGGATCCGGCACGCGGCGCCGAACGGCCGTCCCGGCGACTCTCCGGTGTCCACCCGCGCGTGCGGCATCGCCTCGCAGGCGAGGGACAGCACGAGAGCGACGGCGACGGTCGCTGAGGCCAGGCTGCGGGACAGGCGCACAAGGGGACCTCCTCGGCCGTGCTGGGGAGGGGATCGCGTGGTGGACGCGTACTCCACAGTGCGCGGTCACCGGGTGCCGCGCCCGGCCGGTGGCCCGATCGGGTGACGCGCGGGATCCGGCGGACCCGCCGGACACGCCGAGGGCCCGCGCCCTCCCGGGGTGCGGGCCCTCGGCCGCCGGTCAGCCCGGCGGCGTCACGCGCCGATGGCGTGCAGACCGCCGTCCACGTGGATGATCTCGCCCGTGGTCTTCGGGAACCAGTCGCTCAGCAGGGCGACGACGCCGCGGCCGGCCGGCTCGGGGTCCTTCAGGTCCCACTCCAGCGGGGAGCGGGTGTCCCAGACGGAGGCCAGCTCGCTGAAGCCCGGGATGGACTTGGCGGCCATCGAGCCGATCGGGCCCGCCGAGATCAGGTTGCAGCGGATGTTCTGCTTGCCCAGGTCGCGCGCCATGTAGCGGTTGACGGCCTCCAGGGCGGCCTTGGCCGGGCCCATCCAGTCGTACTGCGGCCAGGCGTACTGGGCGTCGAAGGTGAGGCCGACGACCGAGCCGCCGTTCTGCATCAGCGGCAGGCAGGCCATGGTCAGCGACTTCAGGGAGAACGCCGAGACGTGCATGGCGGTGGCGACGGACTCGAACGGCGTGTTCAGGAAGTTGCCGCCGAGCGCGTCCTGCGGGGCGAAGCCGATGGAGTGGACGACGCCGTCGAGGCCGCCGAGCTCCTCGCCGACGATGTCGGCCAGGCGCCCGAGGTGCTCGTCGTTCGTCACGTCGAGCTCGACGACCTTGGTGGGCTTGGGCAGCTTCTTGGCGATGCGCTCGGTCAGCGTGGGCCGCGGGAACGCGGTCAGGATGATCTCGGCGCCCTGCTCCTGGGCCAGCTTGGCGGTGTGGAAGGCGATGGAGGACTCCATCAGCACACCGGTGATCAGGACGCGCTTGCCCTCGAGGATTCCGCTCATGGTGATCAGTGACCCATTCCCAGTCCGCCGTCAACGGGGATGACGGCTCCAGTGATGTACGAGGCGTCGTCGGAGGCGAGGAACCGCACCGCCGCGGCGATCTCCTCGGGCTGCGCGTACCGGCCGAGCGGCACCTGCGCCACGATGCCCGCGCGCTGCTCGTCGCTGAGCACCTTGGTCATGTCGGTGTCGACGAAGCCGGGCGCGACGACGTTGAAGGTGATGTTGCGCGAGCCCAGTTCCCGGGCGAGGGAACGCGCGAAGCCGACCAGGGCGGCCTTGGAGGCGGCGTAGTTGGCCTGGCCCGCGGAGCCGAGCAGCCCGACGACCGACGAGATCAGCACGACGCGGCCCTTCTTGGCGCGCAGCATGCCGCGGTTGGCGCGCTTGACCACGCGGAAGGTGCCGGTGAGGTTGGTGTCGAGGACGGACGTGAAGTCCTCCTCGGACATGCGCATCAGGAGCTGGTCCTTGGTGATGCCGGCGTTGGCGACGAGGACCTCGACGGGGCCGTGCGCCTCCTCGATCTCCTTGTAGGCCTGCTCCACCTGCTCGGTGTCGGTGATGTCGCACTTGACGGCCAGGCAGCCCAGCTCCGCCAGGGCGGCCGGCGGCTCGCCCGAGCGGTACGTGATCGCGACCTTGTCGCCGGCGTCGGCGAACGCACGGGCGATGGCGAGGCCGATGCCCCGGTTGCCTCCGGTGACGAGAACCGAGCGGCTCAACGGATCACCCTTTCGATAACGGTCCGGTACTCCGCCCGAGCACCTCGACGACAGGCGACGATGACAGGCGGCTTCATCGAAAACCTATCGGTCCGGGACCGACCGCGGACAATCGGGCACCCACAGTGGCTCGGGGGGCTGACTGTCGGGTCCCTACAGTCGTCCCGCCGCGTCAGTCCGACGTCCCGGGCGCGCGGGCGGTAGGCCGGCGCCGGCAGGGCGGAGGAGTCCATGCAGGTCAGCGGTGGTCGTCCGCCCTTCCGGCGAGGAGGAGCCCGACCGGATCGGGGGCGCCGGCGGGGATGTCGTACCCCGGCAGGCGCTCGAGGCCGGAGGTGGCCGCCGCCTCGAGGCCGATCCCACCCTGGGCGACGAGGCCGGAGCACCGGGCGACCGCTCGCGGGCCGGGCAGCGGTACGGCGGTGGCCCCGGCCTGCCGCGCGGGGCCGGGAACGGGTGCCGTCACCCGGCGGGACGCGGCGTGCGCGGCAGCCGGAACGGTCGCACGGCGCACTCCGCCCACACGGTCTTGCCCGGCCCCGGCCGCGCGCGGACCCCCCACCGCGCGACGACGGCCTCCACCAGGAGCAGCCCCCTGCCGCCGTCGGCGTCGGCGTCGGCCCGGGCCGCCGGTCCGGGGTGCCCGGGATGCGTGTCGGACACCTCGACGCGCACGACGCCGGCGGCACGGTCGCAGCTCAGCCGCAGCTCGAAGTCGCACCCGGGGACGCGGCCGTGGAGAACCGCGTTGGCGGCGAGTTCGGCGACGACGAGGGCGACGGTGTCGGAGTCGGGGCTGCCGTACGGCACGCCCCACAGGTCGAGCCGGTGCGCGGCGAGCCTGCGGGCGAGACGCGCGCCGCGGCGCGTGGCGGAGAAACGCTGGGCGAACACACTTACGGTTACGGCCTCTTGAGCCTCTGGTGCTGGCATGCGCCCAACGTTCCGGCGCCCTCCCCGCCCCGGACAGGGACGACACCCGTACAGACGTGGCTGTATCAGTGCACACTCCGGACTGGGTGGGTGACCCGCCGTGACCGCGGGTGGGCCGGGCGGGGTTGAGCGGGACGCGGACATGCGGACACGCGGACACGGAAGGTGCGGCGGCGATGAGGGCGGACACCGGCGGTGGCGGCGGGACGAACGGCACGGAGTCGGAACTCTCCGACGGTTTCAAGACCTTCGGCGCGGTCCTCAAGGCCTTGCGCGAGGAATCCGGGCTGACGCAGGAGGAGTTCGCGGTACGGGTGCGGTACTCGGCCGCGTACGTCGCCAAGATCGAGCAGGGCAAGCGGTTCCCGCCCGCGGACCTGCCCGCGCGGACGGAGGAGGTGCTGGGACCCGTCGCGGTCAAGGTGCTCACCGCGGCTGCGAGGAGTCTGACGAGGAGGGCGGGGCTGGCCTCGTGGTTCCAGCGGTGGGCGGGGATCGAGGAGGAGGCGATCTCCCTGTACGCGTACGAGTGCCGGGCGGTTCCGGGGTTGTTGCAGCCGGAGGCGTACATCCGGGCGATCTTCGACCGGCGGCTGCCGCCCGCGTCCGAGGAGCAGATCGAACGCGAGGTCACGGCTCGGCTGGAGCGCCAGCAGCTCATCGCCGCCAGGCCGAACACGGCGTTCAGCTTCGTCATCGAGCAGAGCGTCCTGGCCCGGCGCATGGGCGGACCCGAGGTCACCAGGCAGGTCATCGACCACCTTCTGGAGGTGGGCACCCGACGCAACGTCGAGGTCCAGGTCATGCCCACCGTCCAGGAGGACCACTGCGGGATCGACGGCCAGATGTACCTGGCGGAGACCCCCGCTCACCAGTGGATCGGTTACACCGAGGGGCAGCGGTCCAGCAGTCTGATCTCCGCGCCCAAGGACACGAGCGTCCTGCTCCAGCGCTACGGCACGCTGCGTTCCCAGGCCCTGGACTGCCGGGCTACCGTAAGGCTGCTGGAACAGATGCGAGGAGTCCTATGAGCAGCACCGACGAGCTGAGCTGGTTCAAGAGCAGCTACAGCGGCAGTGAGGCCGACAACTGCGTCGAGGTCGCCCTGCGCCCCGAGGCGGTCCGCATCCGCGACTCCAAGGACAAGCGCATCCGTCCTGTCGTCGTCGCGCCGGCCGCGTGGGCGGCGTTCACGGCGCTCGCGGCGGGCTCGTCCGCGGAAGACTGAGTCCGCCGCCGTACGTGACACGTTCGCGGGCGGGCACGGGAATCGGTCCCGTGCCCGCCCGCGGTGCGTGACGGCCGTGGGTGGCGGGCCGCGGTCCGCGCCCCGTACGCCTCCTCCTTTCGGGTGGCCCGGCCGGACGCCGGTGCCCACCGCCGGGCCCGGCGTCCGGTCGGGCGCGTGGCGTTCCGCCGGCCCGCACCCCGTACGGACGTGTGCGCCCCGGGCTCCACGTGCTTCACTGCCGTCCTGCGCAACCGGTTCGGACGGACGGACGCGAACAGTCGCCACGAAGGGAACCCCACCCGTGCCCCATGACATCGACCAGTCGTTCCTGGCCCTGCCCCTACGCGCCCTCGCCGACGCCGCCCTCGCCCGCGCGCGGGCGCTCGGCGCCGAGCACGCGGACTTCCGCTTCGAGCGGGTGCGCAGCGCCTCCTGGCGGCTCAGGGACGCCCGGCCCGCCGGGTCGTCGGACACCACCGACCTCGGGTACGCGGTGCGCGTGGTGCACGGCGGCGCGTGGGGTTTCGCCTCCGGCGTCGACCTGACCCTGGACGCCGCCGCCAAGGTCGCCTCGCAGGCGGTGGCCATGGCGAAGCTCTCCGCGCAGGTGATCAGGGCGGCCGGGTCGGACGAGCGCGTGGAGCTGGCCGACGAGCCGGTGCACGCCGACCGGACGTGGGTCTCGTCGTACGAGATCGACCCGTTCGCGGTGCCCGACGAGGAGAAGACCGGGCTGCTGGCCGAGTGGAGCGCGCGGCTGCTGGCCGCCGACGGGGTGGACCACGTCGACGCCTCGTTGCTCACCGTGCACGAGAACAAGTTCTACGCGGACACCGCCGGGACCGTGACCACGCAGCAGCGGGTGCGGCTGCACCCGGTGCTCACCGCGGTGTCGGTGGACGAGTCCAGCGGCGAGTTCGACTCGATGCGCACCCTCGCGCCGCCGGCCGGGCGCGGCTGGGAGTACCTCACGGGCACCGGCTGGGACTGGGAGGGCGAACTGGAGCAGATCCCGGAGCTGCTCGCCGAGAAGATGCGCGCCCCGAGCGTCGAGCCGGGGGTGTACGACCTGGTCGTCGACCCGTCGAACCTGTGGCTGACCATCCACGAGTCCATCGGCCACGCCACCGAGCTGGACCGGGCGCTGGGCTACGAGGCCGCCTACGCCGGCACCTCCTTCGCCACCTTCGACCGGCTCGGCAAGCTGAAGTACGGCTCGGAGCTGATGAACGTCACCGGCGACCGCACCGCCGAGCACGGCCTGGCCACCGTCGGCTACGACGACGAGGGCGTCGAGGCGCAGTCCTGGGACCTGGTGAAGGACGGCGTCCTGGTCGGCTACCAGCTCGACCGGCGCATCGCGCGGCTGACCGGGTTCGAGCGGTCCAACGGGTGCGCGTACGCCGACTCCCCCGCCCACGTGCCGGTGCAGCGGATGGCCAACGTGTCGCTGCGGCCGGACCCGGCCGGGCTGTCCACCGAGGACCTGATCGGCAGCGTGGACCGGGGCATCTACGTCGTCGGGGACCGGTCCTGGTCGATCGACATGCAGCGGTACAACTTCCAGTTCACCGGGCAGCGGTTCTTCCGGATCGAGAACGGGCGGCTCGCCGGGCAGCTGCGGGACGTCGCCTACCAGGCGACGACGACCGAGTTCTGGGGGTCGATGACCGCGGTGGGCGGCCCGCAGACGTACGTCCTGGGCGGTGCCTTCAACTGCGGCAAGGCCCAGCCGGGCCAGGTGGCCGCCGTGTCGCACGGCTGCCCCTCCGCCCTCTTCAAGGGAGTCAACATTCTGAACACCACCCAGGAGGCCGGTCGATGAGCCCGCGTACGAACAAGCCGCACGAACTCGTCGAGCGCGCCCTGCAGCTGTCCCGGGCCGACGGCTGCGTCGTGATCGCCGACGAGCACTCGACCGCCAACCTGCGCTGGGCGGGCAACACGCTCACCACGAACGGCGTCACGCGCGGGCGCACGCTCACCGTCGTCGCCACCGTCGACGGCCGGGAGGGCACCGCCTCCGGCGTCGTCTCCCGCTCGGCGGTGACCCCCGACGAACTGGAGGCCGTGGTGCGGGCCGCCGAGGCCGCCGCGCGGGGCGCCGGGCCCGCCGAGGACGCGCAGCCGCTGGTGGCGGGCGTGCCGGAGTCCCCCGGCTTCACCGACGCGCCCGCCGAGACGTCGTCGGCGGTGTTCGCCGACTTCGCGCCGGCGCTCGGGGAGGCGTTCGCCCGGGCCCGGGCGGGCGGGCGGGAGCTGTACGGCTTCGCCCACCACGAGGTCGTCTCGACGTACCTGGGGACGTCGACGGGGCTGCGGCTGCGGCACGACCAGCCGACCGGGACGCTGGAGCTGAACGCCAAGTCGCCGGACGGGCTGCGGTCGGCGTGGGCGGGCCGCTCCACCCGGGACTTCGCGGACGTCGACCCGGCGGCGCTCGACGCCGAGCTCGCCGTACGCCTGGGCTGGGCCGAGCGGCGCGTCGAGCTGCCCGCGGGGCGGTACGAGACGCTGCTGCCGCCGACCGCGGTCGCGGACCTGCTGATCTACCAGCTGTGGTCGTCCTCGGGCCGGGACGCGGCCGAGGGGCGGACCGTGTTCTCCCGGCCGGGCGGCGGCACCCGCGTCGGCGACCGGCTCAGCGGGCTGCCGCTGACACTGCGCAGCGACCCGGCCGAGCCGGGGCTCCAGACCGCGCCCTTCGTCATCGCGCACTCCTCCGGGGGCGACCAGTCGGTGTTCGACAACGGGCTCCCGGTCCGGGGCACCGACTGGATCCGCGAGGGGAAGCTCGCGCACCTGACGACCACCCGGCACAGCGCGGCCCTGACCGGGCTGCCCGTGGCCCCGGCGATCGGCAACCTGGTGCTGGACGGCGGCACGGACCGCTCCCTGGACGAGATGGTCGCGGACACCGGGCGCGGGCTGCTGCTGACCTGCCTGTGGTACATCCGCGAGGTCGACCCGGCGACGCTGCTGCTGACCGGCCTGACCAGGGACGGCGTCTACCTGGTCGAGAACGGCGAGGTCGTCGGCGCGGTGAACAACTTCCGGTTCAACGAGTCGCCGGTCGGCCTGCTGGGCCGGGCCACGGAGGCGGGGCGCACGGAGAAGACGCTGCCGCGGGAGTGGAGCGACTGGTTCACCCGGGCGGCGATGCCGCCGCTCAGGGTCCCGGACTTCAACATGAGCTCGGTGAGCCGGGGCGTATAACCTCGTAGTCGGCTGTCGCCCCGGCAGCCGAGGATCTTCGAGGAGAACGAGAACCGTGACGGACATCGTCGACGACCTGAAGTGGCGCGGGCTGTTCGCCCAGTCCACCGACGAGGACGCTTTGCGCAAGGCGCTCGCGGACGGTCCCGTCACGTTCTATTGCGGCTTCGACCCGACCGCGCCGTCCCTGCACGTGGGCCACCTGGTGCAGGTGCTCACGGTGCGCCGGCTCCAGCAGGCCGGACACCGGCCGCTGGCGCTGGTCGGCGGCGCCACGGGCCTGATCGGCGATCCGCGCCCGACCGCGGAGCGCACGCTGAACTCGCCGGAGACCGTCGCGGGCTGGGTCGAGAAGCTGCGCCGCCAGATCGAGCCGTTCCTGTCCTTCGAGGGCGAGAACGCGGCCGTGCTGGTCAACAACCTCGACTGGACGCAGGGCCTGTCCGCGATCGAGTTCCTGCGGGACATCGGCAAGCACTTCCGCGTCAACAAGATGCTGACGAAGGAGTCCGTGGCCCGGCGTCTGGAGTCCTCCGAGGGCATCAGCTACACGGAGTTCAGCTACCAGCTCCTGCAGGCCATGGACTTCCTCCAGCTGTACCGGAAGTACGGCTGCACGCTCCAGCAGGGCGGCAGCGACCAGTGGGGCAACCTCACGGCGGGCCTGGACCTGATCCACCGGCTGGAGCCGGACGCCACCGTGCACGCCTTCGCGACGCCGCTGATGACGAAGGCGGACGGCACCAAGTTCGGCAAGACCGAGGGCGGCGCCGTCTGGCTCGACCCGGAGATGACCACGCCGTACGCGTTCTACCAGTTCTGGCTGAACGTCGACGACCGGGACGTCAACCGCTACCTGCGCATCCTGTCCTTCCGGTCCCGCGAGGAGCTCCAGGAGCTGGAGCGGCAGACCGAGGAGCGCCCGCAGGCCCGCGCCGCGCAGCGCGCGCTCGCCGAGGAGCTGACGACGCTGGTGCACGGCGCCGGGCAGACGGCCGCCGTGATCGCCGCGTCCAAGGCGCTCTTCGGCCAGGGCGAGCTGGCGGAGCTGGACGAGGGGACGCTGGCCGCGGCGCTGGCGGAGGTGCCGCACATCAAGGTCGCCGAGCCGGGCCCGGTCGTGGACCTGTTCGCCGGGACCGGCCTGGTGGCCAGCAAGTCGGCCGCGCGCCGCACGGTCAAGGAGGGCGGCGCCTACGTGAACAACGTCAAGGTCGCCGGCGAGGACGCGGTCCCCGCCCGGGAGGACCTGATCCACGGGCGCTGGCTGGTGCTGCGCCGGGGGAAGAAGAACCTGGCGGCGGTCGAGGTCACCGGCGCGTGACGCGCCGCGCGGGTCCGCGCTCCCCGTCGGGGAGCGCGGACCCGCGCGCCGGACGGCGGTGCGGGTTCACGCCCGGCGCCTCTTGCCGCGGATCTGCAGGTACGCCATGTCGACGAAGAAGACGATGACGACCGCGGCCACCAGCTGGAAGATGTGCCGGCTCCAGTCGATGCCCCTGGTCTCGTCGACGCCGACGCCCCGGGCGATGGCGTTGCCGACGATCGCGCCGAGGATGCCGCAGAGGGTGGTCAGCCACAGCGGACTGTGCTGCTTGCCCGGGATGACCGCCTTGGCGATCAGACCGAGCACGAATCCCACGATGATCGCCCACAACCAGCCCATGACTGCCTCCTCGTCCGGCTCCACGTGAGCAGTACGGCCAGTGTCCGCCGGTACGCGGTCCGGCGCATGCCCCGTACGGCCATCCGGGGCACCCGGTGTGCGGAACCCGGCGTACGCCGTTCGTGCGGGCCGGGGCGGACCCGGTCTCGTGGACGGCGCAGGCGCGGCGTACCGTGGGAGCTGTCCGGGTCCGGTTCCCGACCGGCCCGGGCCGGTGCGGGGGCGAGAACGGTCCGATGCGGGCGGATGGTGGAATGTGATGCGGAAGCAGCATGGCGGCGGCAACGGCCAGGTGTTCCGGATCACCGGAGCCCGGACGGGCCTCCAGGAGGACGTGCGCGGCCGGCAGCGCCGGTACGTGATCTCGATGTCGGTCCGTACGCTGTCGGTGATCCTCGCGGCGACGCTCTGGAACGTGGAACGGCACGTCGCGATCGTGGCCCTGGTGCTCGGCGCGGTCCTGCCCTACATCGCGGTGGTGATCGCCAACGGCGGGCGGGAGAACGCGCCGTCGCTGCCGTCGACGTTCGTGACGCCGCCGGCGCGGCCGATGCTCGCGCCGCCCCGGGCGGAGGACGGCTCCGCGGAACCCGCCGCGGAGGACAGGGCGTCCGGCCCGGCGCCGGGCGCACGGAGCGAGCCGCGCGAGCGGGCGTGACCGCGGCGGGCCGGGACGGCGGCGGGCCGTTCCGGTCAAGCCCGGGAAAACCTCAGATCAATCATGTTGTTCCGGTGCCGGGCGGCAGGCCGCCCGTGACATACTTCGTAGGCGCTCCGCATCCCCCGTCGGAGCGACGGACCGACGCCGGGCAGCTCCCCCCGTGGCTGCTCGGCGTCGCTCTTGTGTGCGCCGACCGGGTTAGGGTCGGCATGTGATGGTCCCTGATCCCGATACGCCGATCTGTTCCGCCAAGGGCTGCCGTGCCGCCGCCGTCTGGGTGCTCGCCTGGAACAACCCGAAGATCCATCCGCCGGAGCGACGCAAGACGTGGCTGGCGTGCGAGGAGCACCGGGAGCACCTGTCGCAGTTCCTCGGGGTGCGCGGGTTCCTGAAGGACGTCGTCGGCTTCGAGGAGTGGGCGGCGGCCGGGAACTCCTAGCCCCGGCCGCGGGCTCCCGGAGCGCTCGGCTCCGGTGCCCCGGCAGGCCACGTCCGCCCGTCGGGGGGCGCACCCCGGTGCGTGCTCCCGGCGTGTCCCTCGTACCGCACGCGGCCGGGCCTCCGGCCGGGTGCGGCGGGAGCGGGCGCCGGACGTCGCGACGGGGTGGGCCCGGCCGGTCTAGCCCCCGATCGCGGACATCGGCCGGTCGGGCTGGACGAACGAGGGGTCGTCCAGCCCGGCGCCCGCCTTCTTGCCCCACATGGCCAGCCGCCAGATGCGGGCGATCTCCTCGTCGGGGGCGCCGGAGCGCAGGGCGGCGCGCAGGTCGGTCTCCTCGCGGGCGAACAGGCAGGTGCGTATCTGGCCGTCGGCGGTGAGGCGGGTGCGGTCGCAGGCGGCGCAGAACGGGCGGGTGACGGAGGCGATGACCCCGACGCGGTGCGGGCCGCCGTCGACGATCCAGCGCTCGGCGGGGGCCGAGCCGCGCTCCTCGGAGCCCTCGGGGGTCAGGTCGAAGCGGGTGCGCAGGGAGGCCAGGATGTCGCCCGCGGTGATCATGCCGTCGCGCTTCCAGCCGTGCTGGGCGTCCAGGGGCATCTGCTCGATGAAGCGCAGTTCGTAGTCGTGTTCGATCGCCCAGGCGAGCAGGTCCGGGGCCTCGTCGCCGTTCAGTCCCGGCATCAGGACCGAGTTCACCTTCACCGGGGTCAGGCCCGCCTCGCGGGCCGCTTCGAGACCTTCGAGGACGTCCTTGTGGCGGTCGCGGCGGGTGAGGGCCTTGAAGACGTCGGGACGGAGGGTGTCCAGGGAGACGTTGACCCGGTCCAGGCCCGCCGCCTTCAGGGCCCGTGCCGTGCGCTTCAGGCCGATGCCGTTGGTGGTGAGGGACGTCCGGGGGCGTGGGTCGAGGGCCGCGACACGCTCGACGATGCCGGTCAGGCCGGGGCGCAGCAGGGGCTCGCCGCCGGTGAAGCGGACCTCCTCGATACCGAGGGAGGTGACGGCGATGCCGATCAGGCGGACGATCTCGTCGTCGGTGAGCAGGTCGGGCTTGGCCAGCCACTGCAGGCCCTCCTCGGGCATGCAGTAGGTGCATCGCAGATTGCACCGGTCGGTCAGCGAAACCCTCAGGTCGGTGGCCACTCGGCCGTAGGTGTCGATGAGCACGTGGGCCCCTCCCTCGACGCGGATCGTGCGCGGAGCACGTCCCCTCGGTGTCTGCGAGCCTACGCGACCCCGCCGACAACGCCACAGGCCCGGCCCACGACGTGGGACGCGGCCCCGCCGTGGAAAGCCACGGCGGGGCCGCGCGCCGGCGTCCGCTCAGTGGGCGCCGGTGCCGGTCAGGGACCGGACCTCCAGCTCCGCGTACTTGGCGGCGTCCGGTTCCTCCTTGGACAGGACCGTGCCGAGCCAGCCCATCAGGAAGCCGAACGGGATGGAGATCAGGCCGGGGTTCTTCAGCGGGAACCAGGCGAAGTCGACGTCCGGGAACATCGCCTTGGGGTCGCCGGAGACCACGGGCGAGAACAGCACCAGCCCGACCGCCACGATCAGGCCGCCGTAGATCGACCACAGCGCGCCCTGGGTGGTGAACCGCTTCCAGAACAGGCTGTAGAGGATGGTCGGCAGGTTGGCGGACGCGGCGACCGCGAAGGCCAGGGCGACCAGGCCGGCCACGTTCAGGTCGCGGGCGAGCGCGCCGAGCGCGATGGAGACGATGCCGATGAAGACGGTCGCCCAGCGGGCCGCGCGCACCTCCTCCGCGCCGGTGGCCTCGCCCTTGCGGATGACGTTGGCGTAGATGTCGTGCGCGAAGGAGGAGGACGAGGCGAGGGTGAGGCCGGCGACGACGGCGAGGATCGTCGCGAAGGCCACCGCCGAGATGGTGGCGAGCAGGATCGCGCCCCAGGCCGAGTCGACGCCGCCGATGTGCAGGGCGAGCAGGGGGGCCGCCGTGTTGCCGGACGGGTTGGACTCGATGATCTCGTCCTGGGAGATCAGCGCGGCGGCGCCGAAGCCGAGGGCGATGGTCATCAGGTAGAAGGCGCCGATGATGCCGATGGCCCAGTTCACGGACTTCCGGGCGGCCTTGGCGTTGGGCACCGTGTAGAAGCGGATCAGGATGTGCGGCAGGCCGGCGGTGCCGAGCACCAGGGCGATGCCGAGGGAGATGAAGTCCAGCTTGGAGGTGCCGGTGGCGCCGTACTGCAGGCCGGGCTCCAGGAAGGCGGCGCCCTTGCCGCTGTTCTCGGCGGCCCGGCCGAGCAGGTCGGAGATGTTGAAGTCGAACTTCAGCAGCACCAGGAAGGTGATCAGCAGGGTGCCGCCGATGAGCAGCACGGCCTTGACCATCTGGACCCAGGTGGTGCCCTTCATGCCGCCGATGGACACGTACACGATCATCAGGATGCCGACGAGGGCGACGATGAGGATCTTGCCGGCGTCGGAGGTGATGCCGAGCAGCAGCGAGACCAGGACGCCCGCGCCCGCCATCTGGGCCAGCAGGTAGAAGATCGACACGACGATCGTGGAGGTGCCGGCGGCGGTGCGGACCGGGCGCTGGCGCATCCGGTAGGCGAGGACGTCGCCCATGGTGTAGCGGCCGGAGTTCCTGAGCGGCTCGGCCACCAGCAGCAGCGCCACCAGCCAGGCGACGAGGAAGCCGATGGAGTACAGGAAGCCGTCGTAGCCGAAGAGGGCGATCGCGCCCGCGATGCCGAGGAAGGACGCGGCCGACATGTAGTCGCCGGAGACCGCGAGCCCGTTCTGGAAGGCGCTGAACTGGCGGCCGCCCGCGTAGAAGTCGGCCGCGTCCTTGGTCTGCCGGCCCGCCCAGACGGTGATGACCAGGGTGGCCAGGACGAACACCGCGAACAGGGAGATGATCAGCGGCCGGTGCTCGCTCGCCTCGCCCGCGGCGAGCAGGGTCTGCTGTGCGGGGCTCATGCGCCGCCCTCCATCCGGGTCTTGATGGCCTCGGCCTTGGGGTCGAGCTTCGCGGCGGCGTGCCGCGAGTACCACCAGGCGATGACGAACGTGGTGACGAACTGGGCGATGCCGAAGACGAAGGCGACGTTGATGTTGCCGAACAGCTTGGTGCCCATGAAGCCGCCCGCGTAGTTCGACAGCAGCACGTACAGCAGGTACCAGGCGACGAAGGCGATGGTCAGCGGGAACGCGAAGGAGCGGAAGGAGCGGCGCAGTTCACCGAACTCCGCGCTCTGCTGCACCTCGTTGAACTCCTCGGCGGAGGGAAGGGTGCGTTGCTCTTTCGAGGGGGGCGGTGCGTCGGTGGCCACGGAGTCTCCTCGTACGACGGACATGAGCGGTCTGGACCTCACGGTGATGTGGATCACGTGGACCGGGTGGCGATGGTAGGCGTCCCCGGCGCGATCCGACAGGGGGCTCGATCGTGCTCGTGCTCCCTGCCCAACGTCACGGCGGCGCGCGAGTACCGGTTCAACCCTCCGGGGCTCTTTCCGAACTCACTTCCGGGAAATCATTGCTGGCCAGCGGCTTCGGGAGATAGCTTCACCCTGCACCACCGTCATGTACCTGCCCGAGCACCACCTGTGTCTCGGGCCGGTTTCGTTTCAGGATGATGTGGAGACCCCATGGCTCATCTGCGTCCCAGACGCCGGCTCGCCCTCGCCGTGCCCGTCGTGCTGTCGCTGACCGCCTCGCTCGGCTTCCTGCCGGCGGCCGCGTCGGCGGCCCCGCAGCCCGCCTCCGCCGCGCAGGCCGCGGACGCGCCGGAGCTGGCGTACGTCGTGAACACCAGGGCGGACGCCCGCACCATCGCGTCGGTGAAGAAGGCGATCGCCGCGGCCGGCGGCACCGTCGTGGCCACCTACGGCAAGATCGGCGTGATCGTCGTCCACTCGGCGAACCCGGACTTCGGCCCGCAGATACGCGCGGCGCGCGGCGTGCAGTCGGCGGGCGCCACCCGGACGGCGCCGCTGGTCGCCGCGGGCACCACGGACGAGGGCGCGGCCGACTACCTGACGGCCGCGGAGGCCGCGAAGGTCGAGGCCGCCTCGGCGGCCGCCCCCGGCAGCGAGCCCCTGGAGGCCGACCAGTGGGACCTGCGCGCGATCGGCGCCGACCGGGCCGCCCGGATCAACCCGGGCAGCAGCAAGGTGACCGTCGCCGTGATCGACACCGGTGTCGACGACACCCACCCCGACCTCGCGCCGAACTTCTCCGCGTCCCAGTCGGCGAACTGCGTCGGCGGCGTCGCGGACACCAGCGAGGGCGCCTGGCGGCCGTACACCGCCGACGACTACCACGGCACCCACGTGGCCGGTGAGATCGCCGCGGCCCGCAACGGCATCGGCGTGGCCGGTGTCGCGCCGGGCGTGAAGGTGGCCGGCATCAAGGTCAGCGACCCGCACAACGGCCTGTTCTACCCGGAGAACGTCGTGTGCGCCTTCGTGTTCGCCGCCGACCACGGCGTGGAGATCACGAACAACAGCTACTACGTGGACCCGTGGCTGTACAACTGCAAGGACGACCCCGACCAGAAGGCGATCGTCGACGCGGTCAACCGGGCCCAGCTGTACGCCCAGAAGAAGGGCATCCTGCACCTGGCCTCGGCGGGCAACTCCAACCACGACCTGGACGCCGACGCCATCGTCGACGACTCCAGCCCCGACGACACCACGCCGGTGACGCGCACGATCGACCCGCACGAGTGCCTCGACGTGCCGGCCCAGCTGCCGGGCGTGGTCACGGTCAGCGCGACGGGCGTGCAGAACCTCAAGTCGTACTACTCCTCGTACGGCGAGGGCGTCGTCGACGTCGCGGCGCCGGGCGGCGACCGCCGCTACCAGATCCCGGACACTCCGTCGAAGGACGGCCGGATCCTGTCCACCATGCCGAACAACCAGTACGCCTTCCTGCAGGGCACCTCGATGGCCTCGCCGCACGCCGCGGGCGTCGCCGCGCTGCTGAAGTCGAAGTACCCGCACGCGACGCCGGCCCAGCTGCAGGCGCTGCTGAAGGCGCAGGCGGACGAGACGGCCTGCCCCGCCTCCTACGACCAGGACGGCGACGGCACGCAGGACGCGGTGTGCGAGGGCGGCAAGCGCGGCAACGGCTTCTACGGCGCCGGCATCGTCGACGCGCTGCGCGCGGTCAAGTAGCCCGCGGCCGGGACCGCAGCTCCCCGAAGCCTTCCGAACGAACTGGAGACACTCACCCATGACAGCGCCTCACCCGCGCCTGCGGCGCGCGATCGCGATCCCGCTGGGCATGGCCATGGCGTCCGCCCTGGCGTTCCTGCCCCAGGCCACGGCCGCCGCGGCGGACCGGCCCGCGGCGGACGCCCTGACGGCCGCGGCCGACGCGACCTCGCTCAGCTACGTCGTCAACGTCCGCCCCGGGCACGCCCCCTCGGCGCACGTGAAGAAGGCGATAGCCGAGGCCGGCGGCACGATCGTGACGTCGTACGACCGGATCGGCGTGATCGTCGTCCACTCGGCGAACCCCGGCTTCGCCGAGGCCGTGCGCACGGTGCGCGGCGTGCACTCGGCGGGCGCCACCCGCACCGCGCCGCTGCCCTCGGCCGCGACGACCGACATGGGCACGCCGAAGGTGCTCAGCGCGCGGGAGGCCGCCGACGCCGCCCAGGCCGCCGAGGCCGCCGACGGGCAGGACCCGCTGCAGCCGCTGCAGTGGGACCTGCCCGCCATCAAGGCGGACCGGGCGCACGAGAAGTCGCTCGGCAGCAGCGAGGTGACGGTCGCCGTCATCGACACCGGCGTCGACGACACCCATCCCGACCTCGCGCCGAACTTCGACCGGGCCGCGTCGGTCAACTGCGTGTCGGGCAAGCCCGACACCACCGACGGCGCCTGGCGGCCGGGCGCGGGGGAGAGCCCGCACGGCACGCACGTGGCGGGCGAGATCGCCGCCGCGAAGAACGGCGTCGGCATGACGGGCGTCGCACCCGGGGTGAAGGTCGCCGGCATCAAGGTGTCCAACCCGGACGGCTTCTTCTACACGGAGGCCGTGGTCTGCGGCTTCGTGTGGGCGGCCGAGCACGGCGTCGACGTGACCAACAACAGCTACTACACCGACCCGTGGTACTTCAACTGCACCGACGACCCGGACCAGAAGGCGCTGGTGGAGGCCGTCACCCGGGCCGCGAAGTACGCGGAGCGCAAGGGCGCGGTCAACGTCGCGGCGGCCGGCAACGAGAACCACGACCTCGCCGCCGACGAGATCGCCGACCCGTCCTCGCCGAACGACTCCACGCCCGGGGAGCGGGTCGTCGACCCGTCGCAGTGCTACGACATCCCGACCCAGCTGCCGGGTGTCGTCACGGTCGCGGCGACCGGCGCCAAGGGCCTGAAGTCGTCCTTCTCCAACTACGGCCGGGGGGTCGTCGACATCGCGGCCCCCGGCGGTGACTCGACGGCGTACCAGACGCCGGCGCCGCCCGCGACCAGCGGCCTGATCCTGGGCACGCTGCCCGGCGGCCGGTGGGGCTACATGGCCGGCACGTCGATGGCGTCGCCGCACGTCGCGGGCGTCGCCGCCCTGATCAGGTCGACGCACCCGCACGCCTCCCCCGCGCTGGTGAAGAGCCTGCTGTACGCGCAGGCCGACGCCACGCCGTGCACGGACCCCTACGACATCGACGGCGACGGCAAGGTCGACGCGGTGTGCGAGGGCCCGAAGAACCGCAACGGCTTCTACGGCCGGGGCACGGCCGACGCGCTGGACGCGGTGACCAGGTAGCGGCACGGGCGCGACGCGCGCCTGCGGCGGGCCGGACGGGGCGATCGCCCCGTCCGGCCCGCTTCGTCCGCCGGCGGGACGCCCGGCACCCGCCGGGACGGGAGCCCCCGCGCCCGGCCGCCCGAACGCCCGTCGTTCCCCCGGACTTGCCCGGTTCTGCGGCCGGTGGCGAAGATCCCGGAGTGACCCTGACACGACCCTCCTCCGGGGTGGCCGGCGCGCGCGGCGCCCCGGAACGTTCCGGCGCCGGCCGCGCCGTGGCCGTCCTCGTGCTGGTGGCGCTGGCCGCGCTGATCCCGCTGCTCGGCCCGCCCGCCGCGCTGCACGGCACCGGGGAGGCCGCCCCGCCCGGCGCCGGGGGCATAGCCCTGCTGCGCACGGTGCTGTTCGCGGCGCTGTGCGTCCCGGCCGGTGAACTGTTCGTCGACCGGCTGGCCCGCACCGTGCCCGGCGCTCCCCCGGCCCGGCCCCGCAGCTGGTCCCCGTACGCGGCCGCCGCCGGTCTCCTCGCCGCCCTGGGACTCGCCTCGGTGGTGGCCACGGGCAATCTCGTGCCGCACTCCCTCGCCGACATCGACGTCGGCGGCCTGTACGAGACCCGCGAGGGCGTGCTCGCCCTGCTGGAGGTCAACGCCTTCCTCGTGGCCGGGCTGTGCGCCCTCTCGGGCCGGCCCGCCGCCCAGGTCTGGCCCCTCGCGGCGGTCGTCGTCGCGGAGGCCCTGCGCGCCCATCCGCCCACCGAGCACACTCCCCTGGCCGGTTCCGGGCTGACGCTCGTGCACCTGACGTGCGCGGCGCTGTGGACGGGCGGCCTGCTGCACGCGCTGCGCACCCTGCGGCGGTGGCCCCGCGCCGGCGCCGGCGCGGCCCTGCTGGGCCTGTACGCGCGCGTGGCGGCCGTCCTGCTGGCCGCCGTCACGGCGACGGGCGTGTGCAGTTCGCTGCGCCGGATGCCGCCGGACACGGTGGTGGACCAGCTGACGGCGACGGCGTACGGGCGCACCCTGCTGGCGAAGGTGCTCCTGGTGGCGGCCGTCGCCGCCCTCGCCCTGTGGGCGCGGGTCCGGCTGCGCCGGGCGGCCGACCCGCTGACGGCCTGCTCCCCCGCGCGGGCGGAGGTCGTGGCCCTGGGGGCGGCGGTCGCGGTGTCGGGCCTGCTGACGGCCCTGCCGCTGCCGATCAGGTGGTGATCCCGGCGCCGGCGCCGGCACCGGGGCCGAAGGGCCCGCGGCCCGTTCCGCCGGACGCCGGACACGCCTCGCCGCGGCCGCCGGGCACCCCGCCGCAGGTCCCGTCGGGGCGGGACCCGGCCGCGCCCGGGGCAGCCGCCGTGCGGGTCCCGGGGCCCGTGCCGGCGCTCGGCGGCGCACCGGGGCCGCGCGTGCCGCCCTCCCCGCGGGGAACCCGGCGGGCGAGGGCCGTGGGAGCCCGGAGGGGCGGCCCGCACCGGGCACCTGGGCCACGGCTCTGTCAGTCACGGCCCGTATCCTCAGGGACCATGCTCGAAGACCACACGACCGCAGCGTCCTCCCCCGCACCGTGGCCGGCCGCGTATCCGCAGGGGTACGCGGTCGTCGACGTGGAGACCACCGGCCTGGCCCGGGACGACCGCATCGTCTCCGCGGCCGTCTACCGGCTGGACGCGCGCGGCGAGGTCGAGGACCACTGGTACACGCTGGTCAACCCGGAGCGCGATCCCGGCCCGGTGTGGATCCACGGCCTGACGAGCGAGGTGCTGCGAGAAGCTCCCCTCTTCGCGGACATCGCCGAGGAGTTCGCGGCCCGGCTCCGGGGCCGCGTCCTCGTCGCGCACAACGCCGTCTTCGACTGGCAGATGATCGCCCGGGAGTACGCCCGCGCCCGGCGCGAGGCGCCGGTGCGGCAGCGGCTGTGCACCATCGTGCTCGCCAAGGAGCTGGGCCTGCCGCTGCCCAACCACAGACTGGAGTCGCTCGCCGCGCACTTCGGCGTGGTCCAGCGGCGGGCGCATCACGCGCTGGACGACGCGCGGGTGCTGGCGGAGGCGTTCCGGCCGAGCCTGCGGGCCGCGGCGGCGGGCGGTCTGCGGCTGCCGCTGCACGAGTGCCGGCCGCTGACCGAGTGGACGGACCGGCCCGCGCCCCGGACCGGGCAGGGGGCGGCGTACGGCGGTCACCGGGCGGGCGGCTGGCGCCCCTCCCGCAGGAGGCCCGCGTGCCCCTACCCCAACCCGGGGCGGTACGAGGAGGGCGGGCGGCTCAAGCAGGGGATGCGGGTCGCCTTCTCCGGGGACACCTCCGTCGAGCGGGAGCTGCTGGAGGACCGCGCGACCGAGGCCGGGCTGCACGTCGCCACCAGCCTGTCCCGGCTCACCAGCCTGCTGGTGACGAACGACCCGGACTCGGGCACGTCGAAGGTGGCCAAGGCCCGGCAGTACGGCACGCCGATCGTGGACGAGGCGGCGTTCGGGCAGTTGCTGCGGGACGTCGAGCCGGCGGACGGCCGGCCCGGGGAGGCCCCGGACCCGCACGGCACCCGTACGGACGGGTGATTGCCGGGCGACTCGCCCGGCGCCCGCTCGCCCGCGCCGCGCCGACCGCCCACCCTGTGGCGCATGGCGACATGTGAAGTGTGCGGCAACGACTACGGAATGACCTTCGAGGTCCACGCGCAGGGCGCGGTGCACGTGTTCGACTGCTTCTCCTGTGCGATCCACCGCATGGCACCCATCTGCGAGCACTGCCGGGTGCAGATCATCGGGCAGGGGGTCGAGGTCGAGGGCCACTGGTACTGCGGTGCCCACTGCGCCCGCGCCGAGGGGAAGGTGGGCATCGTCGACCGGGTCTGAGCACCCCCCGCGGGCGGCTTCCGGGCGCGCCCGGGGGACGGGCCCGGGCGCACCCGCCGGAGAGCACCCCGCGACCGGGTTGTACCGTCGTGGGGTGTACCGCTTCCTGCTGTCCCGCCAATGGGTGATACTCACCCTCGTGGCGCTCGCGCTCATCCCCACGATGATCGAGCTGGGCTTCTGGCAGCTGCACCGCCATGAGCACCGCGTCGCGCTGAACCGGGTGATCGCCGACTCACTGGCGGCGAAGCCCGTGCCGGCCGAGTCCCTGACCTCGCCCGGGGCGAAGGTCGAGCGCGAGAACCTGTACCGCCGGGTGACGGCGAAGGGCCGCTTCGACACCGCGGACGAGGTCGTGGTGCGCCGCCGCACCAACGCGGACGACGAGGTCGGCTACCACGTCCTGACCCCCTTCGTGCTCGACGACGGCAAGGTCCTCGTCGTCAACCGGGGCTGGATCCCCGCCGACGGGCCGAGCCAGACCTCGTTCCCGGAGATCCCGGCGCCCCCCGCGGGGGAGATCACCGTCACCGGGCGGCTGATGCCGGACGAGACGACCGAGGGCAGCGGGATCAAGAACGTCCGGGGCCTGCCGGACCGCCAGGTCATGCTGATCGACAGCGAGCAGCAGGCCGAGCGCCTCGGCAAGCAGGTCCTCGGCGGCTACATCGAGCTCACCTCGCCCGCACCGAAGGGCGACACGCCGGAGCTGATCCCGGCCCCCGGCCACGACGACATCGGCCCGCACCTGGCGTACGCCATCCAGTGGTGGCTGTTCTGCGCGGGCGTTCCCGTCGGCTGGTTCGTCCTGGTCCGCCGCGAGGCCCGCGAACGCGCGGAGGCGGCGCGGCGGGAGGCGACGGCGCGGGCGGAACCGGCAGCGGTGTGACCCGCGCGCGGCCCGTCCCGGGCCGCGCGTCCCCGCGGGCCGGCGCTCCCCTCCTGTGCGCCGCCGGCCTGTTCCGCTCCTCTTCCCCGTCCCGCCCTGATTGCCGCCGCGGCCCGCCGGGAACCCGGTTCCCGTGCACCCCCGTATCGAGGACTACGCACTCATCGGCGACGAGCAGACCGCGGCCCTGGTCGGCATGGACGGGTCCGTGGACTGGCTGTGTCTGCCCCGCTTCGACTCGGCCGCCTGCTTCGCCCGACTGCTCGGCGACGAGGAGAACGGCCACTGGCGGATCGCCCCCGAGGGCGCCGGGCGCTGCACCCGGCGCGCCTACCGCCCCGACACCCTGGTCCTGGACACCGAGTGGGAGACCGACCAGGGCGCGATACGCGTCACCGACCTGATGCCCCAGCGCGACCGCGCCCCCGACCTGGTACGCATCGTCGAGGGCCTGCGCGGTGAGGTGACCGTGCACAGCGTGCTCCGGCTGCGCTTCGACTACGGCTCGATCGTGCCGTGGGTGCGCAGGGCCGACGGGCACCGGGTGGCCGTGGCCGGGCCGGACTCGGCGTGGCTGCGCAGCGAACCCGAGGTGCGCAGCTGGGGCGAGGAGAACGCCACCCACGCGGAGTTCACCGTCGCCCCGGGCGACAAGGTCGCGTTCGTGCTCACCTGGCACCCCTCGCACGAGCCGCGGCCGCCGCTCGTCGACCCGTTCGAGGCGCTGCGGCACAGCGTGGCGGACTGGCGGGCCTGGGCGTCCCGCTGCCGCTACGAGGGGCCGTACCGGGACGCCGTGGTGCGTTCCCTGATCACCCTCAAGGCGCTCACGTACGCCCCCACCGGCGGCATCGTCGCCGCCGCCACGACCTCGCTGCCCGAGGAACCGGGCGGGGTGCGCAACTGGGACTACCGCTTCTGCTGGCTGCGCGACTCCACCCTCACCCTGGGCGCGCTGCTGGCGGCCGGCTACCAGGAGGAGGCCGAGGCCTGGCGCGACTGGCTGCTGCGCGCGGTCGCGGGCGACCCGGCGGACCTGCAGATCATGTACGGCCTGGCGGGCGAGCGCCGGCTGCCCGAGTTCGAGCTGCCCTGGCTGTCCGGCTTCGCCGGCTCCCGGCCCGTGCGGATCGGCAACGGCGCCGTGAAGCAGCTGCAGCTGGACGTGTACGGCGAGGTCATGGACACGTTGTCGCTGGCGCGGGACGCGGGTCTGCCGGCCAAGCCGGACGTGTGGGCGGTGGAGTGCGCCCTGATGGACTTCCTGACGACGGCCTGGCGGCAGCCGGACGAGGGGCTGTGGGAGGTGCGCGGCGGGCGCCGCCACTTCGTGCACTCGAAGGTGATGGTGTGGGTGGCCGCCGACCGGGCCGTGCGCACCCTGGAGCGGTACCCGCGGCTGGACGGCGACCTGGAGGGCTGGCGGAGGCTGCGCGAGGAGGTGCACCGGGAGGTGTGCGAGCTGGGCTACGACCCGGAACGCAACACCTTCACGCAGTCCTACGGCTCGCGCGAGCTGGACGCCGCGCTGCTGCTGATCCCGCGCGTGGGCTTCCTGCCGCCGGACGACCCGCGGGTGCTGGGCACCATCGACGCGGTCCGCAAGGAGCTCGGCCACGAGGGCCTGCTGCACCGCTACAGCACCGAGGACACCGCCGTCGACGGGCTGCCGGGCGGCGAGGGCACGTTCCTGGTGTGCTCGTTCTGGCTCGCGGACGCGCTGCACATGACGGGCCGTACCGAGGAGGCCCGGGAGCTGTTCGAGCGGCTGGTCGGGCTCGCCAACGACGTGGGCCTGCTGTCCGAGGAGTACGACCCCGTCTCCGGCCGCCAGCTCGGCAACGTGCCGCAGGCGTTCAGCCACATCGGCCTGGTGAACACCGCCCTCGCCCTGTTCGGGACCGAGGGGGCAGGATAAGGGCCATGGATCTTGGACTGAAGGACCGGGTGTACGTCGTCACCGGAGCCACCCGGGGGCTCGGCAACGCCTCCGCGCGCGAGCTCGTCGCCGACGGCGCGAAGGTGGTCGTGACGGGACGGGACGACCGGAGCGTCGCCGACGCGGCCGCCGCGCTGGGCCCGAACGCGGTCGGCCTGGCCGCGGACAACGCCGACGCCGCGACGCCCGCGCGCCTCATCACGGCCGCGCGCGAGCACTTCGGCCGCTTCGACGGCGTCCTCGTCAGCGTGGGCGGGCCGCCGCCGGGCTTCGTCGCCGACACCTCGGACGAGCAGTGGCAGGCGGCGTTCGAATCGGTGTTCCTGGGGGCGGTGCGGCTCGCCCGCGCGGCGGCGGCCGAGCTGGACGCGGGCGGAGTGATCGGCTTCGTCCTGTCGGGGTCGGTGCACGAGCCGATTCCGGGGCTGACCATCTCCAACGGGCTGCGGCCGGGGCTCGCCGGGTTCGCCAAGTCCCTCGCGGACGAGCTGGGACCGCGCGGGATCCGGGTCGTGGGGCTGCTGCCGGGGCGTATCGACACGGACCGGGTCCGTCAGCTGGACAGCCTGTCCGCCGACCCGGAGGCGACGCGGGTGGCCGCCGAGTCCCGCATTCCGCTGCGGCGGTACGGCACGCCGGAGGAGTTCGGGCGTGCGGCGGCGTTCCTGCTGTCGCCGGCCGCCTCGTACCTGACGGGCGTCATGCTGCCGGTGGACGGCGGGGTGCGGCACGGGTTCTGACGGCGGCCGCCCGCCGGTCCTCTCCTTCGGCCCGGTCGCGCGCCGCCGTCGCGCGACCGGGCGCCGGCGGCCGGGCGGCGTGCGCGCCCGGCACGGCTCATTCGCCGAGCCCGGCCAGGTCCCGCAGTCGGCGTGCCTGAGCGGCCCGCTCGGCGGCGCGCTGGGCCTCGTAGTCCCGCTCCAGCGCCCCGCGCAGCAGGGCCTTGGTCTCGATCACGGCGTCCCGCGGCGCGCCCAGCAGCGCCGCGGCCAGGTCCCGCACCGCGTCGTCGAGCTGGGCCGGCGGCACGGCGAGGTTCGCCAGCCCCGTGCTCACGGCCTCGTCGGCCGTCACGAACCGCCCGGTCAGACAGATCTCCAGGGCGCGGGCGTACCCGACCAGCCTCACCAGGGGGTGCGTGCCGGTCAGGTCCGGCACCAGGCCCAGGCTGGTCTCGCGCATGGCGAACTGCACGTCGTCCGCGACGACGCGCAGGTCACAGGCGAGGGCGAGCTGGAAACCCGCCCCGATGGCATGTCCTTGCACGGCGGCGACCGACACGATGTCGCTGCGCCGCCACCAGGTGAACGCCTCCTGGTACTCGGCGATGGTCGCGTCCAGTTCGGCGTCGCCGCCGCGCGCCAGGTCGAGGAACGACGGCTCGCCGTCGAATCCCTCGGGCGTGAACGCCTGCCGGTCGAGCCCGGCCGAGAACGACTTGCCCTCGGCCCGCAGCACGACGACCCGGACGGAGCCCGGCAGCAGCCGCCCGGCCTCGGTGAGCGCCCGCCACAGGGCGGGGCTCTGCGCGTTGCGCTTGGCCGGATTGGTCAGGGTCACCGTGGCGATCGCGTCGTCGACGGTGAGCCGTACGCCGTCCTTGTCGAGTGCGGGACCCAGGTCCTGGGCGGGCGATGCCATGGACGCCTCCGATGCGTGCGGTCACGGTCCGTGCCGTGCGACGGCTCGCACGCCGTTCGACGACACAGCTAAGTGACTGCACAGTAACCACCCGGCCGCTCCGGGGTCACCCCCGGCCCTTCGCGGCGCCGGAGGACGGCCGGCCGGGTGGCCACCGTCGAAGTCGAGGGGCCGCCCGGGATGTCAGGCCGACGTGGCCTTCTTGCCCCGGGTCGCCCCGCCACGCCCTCGGAGCGTGACGCCCGACTCGCTGAGCATGCGGTGCACGAAGCCATACGAGCGGCCGGTCTCCTCGGCCAACGCCCGGATGCTCGCACCGGCGTCGTACTTCTTCTTCAGGTCTGCCGCGAGCTTGTCGCGCGCGGCGCCGGTCACCCGGCTGCCCTTCTTCAGAGTCTCGGCCACCCGTGCCTCCTCATGGGAAGTGCGCTCTGGTCTCCTCATGATCACCCCTCCGGGCCCCGATGGCCACCCATTCGGCAAGGTCCGTGAGACAAGGTTGTGACGACAGGAGCGCGTCCACACAAACGGAATTCAACCTTCCGCAGGTGCGCGTCCGAACGGTCGAACGGGCCGCTTCCCGAAAGAGCAGGTCAGAACGGCGCGACGGCCGGGCCCTCGGCACATGAGGGCCCGGCCGCGCGACCGGTGGAGGACACACCTCGGTACGAGGAGATCTCACGCAGATGAGGGATCACGGATCGGCCGAATGATCCATACGCTGTCGATCATTCATTCGATCAAGCGAGGGTGACGAGGTCCGCGTAGTCCGCGCCCCACAGGTCCTCGACCCCGTCCGGCAGCAGGATGATCCGCTCCGGCTGGAGCGCCTCGACGGCTCCCTCGTCGTGCGTGACCAGGACGACCGCGCCCTTGTAGGTGCGCAGCGCGCCGAGGATCTCCTCGCGGCTGGCCGGGTCGAGGTTGTTGGTGGGCTCGTCCAGGAGCAGCACGTTCGCGGAGGAGACCACCAGGGTCGCGAGCGCCAGCCGGGTCTTCTCGCCACCGGAGAGGACACCGGCCAGCTTGTCGACGTCGTCGCCGGAGAACAGGAACGAGCCGAGCACCTTGCGGACCTCGACCAGGTCCATGTCGGGCGCGGCGGAGCGCATGTTCTCCAGGACCGTGCGGTCGGCGTCGAGGGTCTCGTGCTCCTGGGCGTAGTAGCCGAGCTTGAGGCCGTGGCCGGGGACGACCATGCCGGTGTCCGGCTGCTCGACGCCCGCGAGGAGCCGCAGCAGGGTGGTCTTGCCGGCGCCGTTGAGGCCGAGGATGACGACCCTGGAGCCCTTGTCGATGGCCAGGCTGACGTCGGTGAAGATCTCCAGCGAGCCGTACGACTTCGACAGTCCCTCCGCCATGAGCGGGGTCTTGCCGCAGGGCGCGGGCTCGGGGAAGCGCAGCTTGGCGACCTTGTCCTGCTGGCGGATCTCCTCCAGCCCGGACAGCAGCTTCTCGGCCCGCCGGGCCATGTTCTGCGCGGCGACCGTCTTGGTGGCCTTGGCGCGCATCTTGTCGGCCTGGGCGTTGAGCGCGGCGGCCTTCTTCTCGGCGTTGGCGCGCTCCCGCTTGCGGCGCTTCTCGTCGGCCTCGCGCTGCTGCTGGTAGAGCTTCCAGCCCATGTTGTAGACGTCGATCGTGGCGCGGTTGGCGTCCAGGTAGAACACCTTGTTGACGACCGTCTCGACCAGGTCGACGTCGTGGCTGATGACGATGAAGCCGCCGCGGTAGGTCTTCAGGTAGTCGCGCAGCCAGACGATCGAGTCGGCGTCGAGGTGGTTGGTGGGCTCGTCGAGCAGCAGCGTGTCCGCGTCGGAGAACAGGATGCGGGCCAGTTCGATGCGGCGGCGCTGACCGCCGGAGAGCGTGTGCAGGGGCTGGCCGAGCACCCGGTCGGGCAGGTTGAGCGCGGCGGCGATGGTGGCGGCCTCGGCCTCGGCGGCGTACCCGCCCTTGGTGAGGAACTCCGTCTCCTGGCGCTCGTACTGCCGCATCGCCTTCTCGCGGGTGGCGCCCTTGCCGGTGGCGATGCGCTGCTCGTTCTCGCGCATCTTGCGGATCAGCACGTCCAGGCCGCGGGCGGAGAGGATGCGGTCGCGGGCGAGCACGTCCAGGTCGCCGGTGCGGGGGTCCTGGGGGAGGTAGCCGACCTCGCCGGAGCGGGTGACGGTGCCGGCGGCGGGAATGCCCTCGCCGGCGAGAACCTTGGTCAGGGTGGTCTTGCCGGCGCCGTTGCGGCCGACCAGGCCGATGCGGTCGCCCTTGGCGACCCGGAAGGTGGCGTTCTCGACGAGGATGCGGGCACCGGCGCGCAGCTCGATGCCGGAGGCGGAGATCACGGTCAGACTCCTGGGCGGATACGGGGGCGGGATGGGCGGCTGAGGACGTTCCCGCCGTCTAATGCGCGAGGAGAATGGCCATGGGGCCAGTCTAGCGGGACCGTGCAACCAGTTTTTCTGCGTCCAGGCGTCGGGCGGCCCCGGTGCCCGGGGACCGTCGCCGGGAAAGGCGGCGCGGGACCGGGCGGCGGGCCGCTCGGGGCGGACGGCCGCGGTCTCGGCGCGGACATCCGCCGATGTCCGGCAGCTCACCACGGCGCGAACGGAACGGAGGGCGGCCGGCGGGGGTGTGCGCCGTCGCGGGCGGCGCGCGGGCCCGTGGTCCGGGGCGCGGGGCGCGGGGTCCCGGCGCCCCGGCGGGGCGGTGCTGCGGCCCGCGGGGCCGCACGGCCCGGGACGGGGGCGGCGTCCGGGGCGCCGGTGTGCGCCGCCCCGGGGGACGGTCCTGACGCCGCCCGCTCAGCTGCCTCCGGTATGCACCTGGAAGGCGGCCCGGCGTACGGCCTTGGCCAGCGCGGGGTCGGGGTGCGCGGCGGCGAGCGCGACCAGGACCTGCACGGTGCGCGGGTGGCCGACGGCGCGCACCTCGTCGAGGAGCTGGGGGACGGTCGGCTGCACCGCGGACTCCAGGTGCCGCACCAGCATCGGCGCCTCCCCGTGGTCGGCGACGGCGGCGGCGGTGTCGACCCACAGCCACGTCGCCTCCTCCCGGGTGAGGACCTCGTGGGCGTCCTCCGGGTCGACCCCGTCGTGCTCGGCCAGCCACAGCAGGGCGTACGGCCGCAGCGCCGGCTCGTCGACCACGGCACGGACGTCGGGCTCGGCGGGGGCGCCGACCACGCGCAGCGCCTCGAAGGCGAGGCCGCGCAGCAGGGCGTCCTCGCCCCGGGCGGCGTCGAGCAGTTCGGTGACGGCGCTGCCGACGGGGCGGGCGGCGAGCCAGGCGCGGTATTCGGCGCGGGCCGCGTTCGGGCGGAGCTGGGCGCAGCCGCGGAGCATGTCCTCGGCCGACTGCTCGATGTTGCCGGCGGGGCTCTGGGCGGCGACGCAGATCTGCTCCAGCTTGACCCAGACCGCCCAGTTGCCGAGCGGGGTGAGCGTGGCCTGCCCGTCCCCGTAGGTGAGGGCGCCGACGGAGGCGAGGGCGCGCAGGGCCCAGTCCAGGAGCGGGGCGAGCGGGGTGTCGTCGGCGGTCCGCGGGTCCCGCGGCTCGGGCTGCGGGCCGTAGGGGATCTCGCAGCGCTCGGTGCGCAGTTCGGTGACGCGCTGCTCCAGCAGGTCCAGGAGCTGCGGCACGGGCACGGGGCCGGCGGACAGCTGGAGGAAGGAGAGCACCTGCGGCATCGCCGAGACGACCTCGGCGACGGCGGCGGGCTCGTGCCCCTCGGGTTCCGGGCAGGCGAGCGACCAGGCGTCGAACAGGGCGACCCAGCCGCGCAGCACGGCGCTGTCGTCGCGGTCCCAGGCCCGCAGCCGCCAGCCGGGGCGGGCGCTGTCGCCGTGCACCTCGACGAGGCCGGCGAGGCGGGCGGTGTCCCAGTCGGCCCGGACCTGAGCCACGGTCAGGCCGAGGTCGGCGGCCGCCTGTTCGGCGGTCGCCTCGGAGAGGGTGGCCGTGCCGTCGGAGGTCGCGCTCCGGCGGCCGGGGCCGAGGGCGGCGTCGGCCCAGCGGGCGACGCGGACCGCACCGGCCAGACCGGAGCGCGCCATTCTGGCCAGCTCCGCCGGGGCCGGCGTGCCCTCCGGGGGGCGCGGGGCGGCGCGGCGGGGACGCCGCTGGTTCACAGCTCTGGGGGCGGCGGCCAGGGGTCGCGGGCGGACGAGTCGAAGCCTGGAGTCGCGCGGGATACGGGACGTCACGGGTGCAGTCTTCCGGTTGACGGTCCGAAAACCCAAACGGAATGTCACGGGGGGCGACGGGAATGGCCAACGCACGGGCCGCGCGAGCCGCCTGGGGCCGGGGTCGGGCCAGGGGCACGGCACTAAGCGGAACAGGGGGTGACCGGGGCCGGGGGAAGGTTGCGGGCGCGGGGCGAGGGGGTGGACGAGGGGTGTCGGACCGGCCCGGGCGGGCGGCGGCGCGGCCGCCTCGTACC
>NZ_BAAATK010000049.1:25974-47599 GCF_039533365.1 Streptomyces glaucus | reverse complement strand
CCCTCAGCCGAGACCTGCGTCACCCGTCCACAACCTCCCCGGACAGAACAGCTAGCCGGCCCGGGGGCCGTCCCCGTGACGGCCCCCGCCCGGCACGTCACGGGGCGGCCGTTGCCCCGGCACACGTCACGAAGCGGCTCCACGCGGCCGTCGTGAGGGTGAGGCGGGGGCCGTCGGGGGCCTTGGAGTCGCGGACGTGGACGGTGCCGGGGGCTGTCGCGATCTCCACGCAGTCGTTTCCGTCACCGCTGCTGCTGTGACTGCTCCTGCGCCACACCGACGTGGGGAAGTCCTCGGCGGAGGGGGTATGGGTCATGACTCTCCAAGCATCTGCTCGATGAGGGCCCGCGATTCTCGGGGCGTGAGGGCCTGGGCGCGGATCATGCCATAGCGCAGTTCGAGGATCCTCAGCTGCTTCGGGTCGGTCACCGGCCGCCCGGCGAACGCCCCGTCGGAGCGCCCGACCGCGGTGCCGTCGGAAAACTTCAACACCTCGATCAGCCCGCCCGTCCCGAAGCGGTCCTCGATGTCGGTCGGCATCACCTGGATCGACACGTGCCGCAACTTCCCGAGTTCCAGCAGGTGTTCGAGCTGCCGACGCCACACCATTCTGCCCCCGACCGGACGGCGGAGCGTCGCCTCCTCCTGGACGAAACTGAGCGCAGGTGCCGGTGACCTCTCGAAGACCGAACGCCGGGCCAGCCGTGCGGCCACCATCCGTTCGGTCTCCTCCTCGGTGTAAGCGGGAAGCCACACGTCGAACAGCGCCCGCATGTGCTCCTCGGTCTGCAGCAGGCCGTGGATGTTGTGATGGCTGTACAGCCCGATCTCGACCGCACCGGCCTCCAGCCTCGCCAGGTCCCGCACCTTCTTCGGATACCGGACCTTCGCCACGTCCTCCTTCATCGCGGCGAGCAGTCCGCCCGCCCCCAGCACCTCGTCCGCCTTCTCCAGGTACTCGGGCCGGGGGATCCGCTTCCCGCTCTCGACCTTGTAGACGAGGTCCTCGCCGTACCCCACCGCCGCCGCGAAGTCCGCGGCCCGCATGCCCACGGCCTCCCGGCGCAGCTTCAGCTGCCGCCCCACCGTGGCGACGACGGCCACCCCCCATTCGTCGTCCGGGTCGACCTCCCATCCCGGTTCGTCCGTTCCCGTCCCGTCCTCGGGCCGTACCGCCCCGCCGTCCACCGACATCCGCATCCCTTCGCCGTACGTGTGCGCCGTACGCGTCGTATCGCGACGGGGGCCACGGTAGGCGGGGCGGCGGCGCCGGGTGACGCGAACGGGCTCCGCGGCACGCCAACGGGTGACGTGGGCCGTTCCCGTGACCGGCGGGGTCCGTCTCCCGCGCGCGGCACCTGATCGATTCGGCACGGCGGGGTACCCGGGGACCATGTTCTTCTTCAGCAATCGGATCGGCTGCCTCGGCTCGCTGCTCGTCAGCCTGGTGGCGACCGTCGTCCTGATCATGATCTTCAGCCGCTGACCCGCCGGCCGGCCCGGTCCCGCCCGTCCGCGTCCCGGTCCCGGGGCACACGAAGGAGCCCCGCGCCTCGGGTCCGAAACGCGGGGCTCCGCTCCAATGCGCCCGGTGCCGGCGGGCGGCGCGGCGGGCCTCAGCCGCCGGGGCCGCGCTGCCGGGCCTCGTCCGCGAGGTGCCGGCCGGAGTCCCGTGCCTGCTCGGTGACCTGGCCGGTCTGGCCGCGCGCCTCCTCCTGCGTGGTGCGGGCGGCCTGTGCCGCGGTGTCCTTCACCTCCGCGGCAGCGCTCTGTGTCACCTCCTTGGCGCCTTCCTTCAAGTGCTGGGCGGACTCGGCGGCGGCCTGCTTCACCGGCTCCAGCGCCTCACCGCCGCGTTCCATCAGATCGGAGGCCTTCTGCTGCTCCGTCTGGGAGGCGGGCAGCAGCGAGGACGCCAGCAGCCCGACGCCGAAGGCGACCAGGCCGGCGGCCAGCGGGTTGCCCCGGGTCCGGCGGCGGGCCATGTCGGGCGCCTGCTGCACGGCCTGTCCCGCCTGGCCGACCGCCTCGCGTGCCGAGCCGGCCACCCGCCCGGTGCCTTCCTGGAGCGAGCCGGCCACCCGCCCGGTGCCCTCCTGCAGCGAGCCGGCCGCCGACTGCGCGGTGTGCGTCACGCCGTGTGCGGCGTCCGACGCCGTGCCCATGACCCGTTCGCGGATGCCCGACACCGCGCCGCGCATCTTCTCCGTGCGGCGGCGGACCACCCGCCGGGGGCTGGTGCGGTCGGCGAGCTGGTCCACGTCCGCGGACAGCTGGCCGCGCGTGGCCTCTATCTCGGCCCTCACTTGGTCGGGTGACGTGCCCATTCCGCGTTCTCCTTCATCGTCTCGACGGTTCGCTCGGGCTTCGGTGAGACGGTGCGCATCCGTGCGCGCCCCTTCTGGTACAGCACGGCCGCGACGACGGCCCACACCGCGGCGACGATCAGCGCGGCCCAGCCCCCGTCCATCACGTTGGCCAGCCCCAGCACGGCGGCCAGCGACAGGAACAGCAGGACCAGGTAGCCGGCGAAGCCGGCGCCGCCGTACATCCCGGCGGCCTTGCCCGCCCTGGTCGCCTCCTGCCTGACCTCGGCCTTGGCCAGCTCGACCTCCTGCCGGAAGAGGACCTGCAGGTCGGAGGTCACCACGGACAGCAGCTCACCCACGGACCTGTCCTGCCCCTGCGGCTCGGCCGAGCCGGGCGTGGGGGGGATCGAGGTCATCTCACACCTCCGGGTACGGACGGCCCGGCGTGCCGCTCGGCGGCGTGCCGACGGGCGGCGAGACCGGCGGTACGGGCGACGTCTGCGACGGGGCCTCCGCCATGGACGGCGTACGCGGCGGGACGTCCGTCACGGGCCCCGGAGCGGGTCCGGGCGGCAGCGGCCGGGTCGCCGGCGCGCCCAGTGCGTCCTGGTCCGGCGCGCCGGCGGCCCGCCCCGGTCCCGGCCCGCCGGACCGGGAGGCGGTTCCCGCCGCCTTCGCCAGGCGCCCGACCGCCAGCCCGGCCAGCAGCGCGCCGCCCAGGAAGGCTCCGGGACGCCGGCGGGCGAAGCCCTGGAGGTCGGCGACGAGGCCGTCGACCCCCTGCTTCTCCAGGTACTCGGCCGCCCGGTGCCCCTTGTCGGCCACCTGGACCGCCAGGCTGCGGGCGGGCGAGCCGTTCCGGGCGCCCTCGGCCATGCCGGAGAGGTCGTCGGCCCACTGCCTGAGCGCGCCGGCCGCGCGCCTGGTCTGTTCCTCGGCCTCGTCCATCGCACGGCTTCGCAGGTCGTCGATGACTGTGCCGGCCTGTTGCCGCGCCTCGCCCACCACGGCCCGGGCCTGGTCCGCCGCGGTCCCCGCGACCTGGGTCGCGGCCTGCTTGGCCTGGTCAGCCGTCGCGGAGGTCTCTGCCTTGACCTTCTCGCCGGTGCCCCCGGTTCCGGTCTGTACGGATTCACTCATCGGCGACTTCTCCTCATCGGATGTCTCGCGTTCGGTCCCGTGTCCCGGACGGCCCGGAGGCCGTACACCGGGCATGACACGTGACCGTCCGTCCCGGTCCGAGTGGCCATTTACGCCGGTTTGACACGTTTTGTCCGGAGGTGGGTCGGGTCGGGACCTCCGACGCGCGGGGCGGGAGCCCTCGGGTCCGGGCGGCCGGCCCGTCCGGCAGGCCCGCCCTCCGCGCGGCGCCGGTCGCCTGACGGCGCCTCGGGCCCGGACCGCCTCCCCGGTCCTCGGCCCCGCCCGCCGATGATCCGCGGACGCCCGTCGGCGTCCTGTCGGTGGTCCGCGGGTGCCTGTCGGCGATCTGTCGGCGGTCTGTCGGCCGGGGCTGGCACCGTCGTCGGCATGACACGAATCGACAAGACGACGAGCGGAACGTCCGCCGTCACCGTGCGCGGGCTGGTCAAGCGCTACGGCGAGACGAAGGCGCTGGACGGGGTCGACCTGGACGTGCGCGAGGGGACCGTCATGGGGGTGCTCGGGCCGAACGGGGCCGGGAAGACCACCCTCGTCCGGATCCTCTCCACCCTGCTGGTCCCGGACGCCGGGCGGGCGGTCGTCGCCGGCTACGACGTGGTGCGGCAGCCGCGGCAGCTGCGCCGGGTGATCGGCCTCACCGGCCAGTACGCCTCCGTGGACGAGAAGATCCCCGGCTGGGAGAACCTCTACCTGATCGGGCGGCTGCTCGACCTGTCCCGCAAGCAGGCCCGCGCGCGGGCCGACGAGCTGCTGGAGCGGTTCTCGCTGACCGAGGCCGCGAAGCGGCCGGCGGGCACCTACTCCGGCGGTATGCGGCGGCGGCTCGACCTGGCCGCCTCGATGATCGGGCACCCGGCCGTGCTGTACCTGGACGAGCCGACGACCGGACTGGACCCGCGGACCCGCAACGAGGTGTGGGACGAGGTCAAGCGCATGGTCGGGGACGGGGTGACCGTGCTGCTGACCACGCAGTACATGGAGGAGGCCGAGCAGCTCGCCACCGAGCTGACCGTGGTGGACCGCGGCAGGGTCGTCGCGAGCGGCGGCATCGAGGAGCTGAAGGCCCGGGTCGGCGGCCGTACGCTGCGCGTCCGCCCGGCCGACCCGCTCCAGCTGCGCCCGCTGGCCGCCGCCCTGGACGAACTGGGCATCACCGGGCTCGCCGGCACCACCGTGGACGACGAGCGCGGGGCGGTCCTGGTGCCGGTCCTCAGCGACGAGCAGCTGACCGCCGTGGTCGGGGCGGTCACCGCGCGCGGCATCACCCTCTCCTCCCTCACCACCGAACTGCCCAGCCTGGACGAGGTCTTCCTGTCCCTCACCGGCCACCGGGCCAGTGCCCCGCAGGACGCCCTGCCCGCCGACTCCCGCGAGGAGGTCTCCGTATGAGCGCCGCCACCGCCCCCGCCGCCGACACGCGCATCCCGCTGCGCGGCCACCTGCGCCACACCGGCGCGCTGGTCCGCCGCAACCTGCTGTGGATCCGGCAGGACCCGGAGTCGATGTTCGACGCCGTCCTGTTCCCGGTGGTCTTCACCCTGCTGTTCGTGTACGTCTTCGGCGGCTCCATCGGGCAGGCGCTCGGCGGCGGACAGGACCAGTACGTGCAGTACGTCGTGCCCGGCCTGATGGCCATGATGGGCATGAACATGGCCCAGGGGGTCGGCACCGGCTTCAACCAGGACTTCAACAGCGGGGTGATGGACCGGTTCCGGTCGCTGCCGATCGGACGCGGCTCCGTGCTGTTCGCGAAGATCGCGGTGGAGCTGCTGCGGATGCTGCTCGCGACGGCGATCCTGATGGTCGTCGCCGTGCTCGTGGGGTTCGACATCACCGACTGGCCGGGACTGCTGGCCTCCGTGGGGCTGTCCGCGGTGTTCGGCTCGGCCCTGATGTGGGTGTTCCTCACCCTCGGCGTGGTGATGAAGAACGCGCAGTCGGTGCAGGCGATGGGCTTCCTGGTGCTGCTGCCGCTGCAGTTCGGCTCGTCGATCTTCGCGCCGACCGACTCGATGCCGGGCTGGCTGCAGGCGTTCACCGACTACAACCCGCTGTCCTCGCTCGCGGACACCGCGCGCGGGCTGATGGTGGGCGGCCCGGTCGCGCACGACCTGTGGGTGACGCTGGCCTGGTCGGCGGTGCTCACCGCGGTGATGGCGCCGGTCGCGATCCACAAGTTCCGGACGAAGAACTGACGCGTCCCGCCCGGCGGCCCGCGCCGGACCGGGCTCAGACCAGGGCGGCGGCCTCCTCGGGGGAGAGGCCGCCGCCCTCGGCGTACGCGGCGTCGTACGCCTCGGCGCCGAGCGCGGCGCGGGTCCGCTCGACGGCCCGCTCGTGCGCGGCCCGCTCGTAGGCGCTGTCGACGTGACCGGGCGGCAGCGCCGCGTCGGCGGCGCCGAGGCAGCGGGCGGCGTCCCGGGCCCGGCGTCCGCCGTCGAGGCCGGCGAGGGCCAGCGCGGCGATCCTCAGGTACCCCGAGCGCATGCTCGGCGCGATGACCGCGGACAGCGGGTCGCCGGCCTTCGCCAGCGCCCGGCGTATCTTCTCCAGGGCCTCCTCGTTCCGGTCGTCGGCCGCGTCCAGCCATGCCTCGAACCCGAGGATGATCGCGTCGAAGACCACGAAGTGGGAGATGTCGAACTCCTCGCGCAGCAGCCGGAGTTGCTCGCGCGCCTCGGCGGTCCGCCCGGTCGCGCCCAGCCGGCCGACGAGGAAGAGCCGGGCGGCGGGCCCGGCCTCGTTGCCGTGGCCCTCCCGCCGGTCGATCACCTCGCGCAGCAGCCGCTCGCCCCGCTCGGTCTCGCCCGCCTCCAGCAGGGCGCTGCCCAGGCGGGAGGTGAGCACCGCCTTCTGGGCGTGGGCGCCGAGGCGTTCGGCGTGCTCGATCGCCGCCTCGTAGTCGGCGGCGGCGAGCAGGTAGGCGCCCTTGCGCTCGCGGGCCTCGCCACGTGCGGCGAGCGCCTCGGCGCTGCCCCAGGCGTCCCCGAGGCGCCGGTAGATCTCCAGCGCCTCGTCGGCGTCCCGGCCGGCGTCGCCCGCCCACTCGGGGCGGTTGGCGAGCAGGTTGGCGCGCATCTGGAGGCTGGAGGCGAGCTCCCAGTCGTATCCGGGGGTCTGCCGGCAGGTGCGGACGGCGGCGTCGACCAGGGCCCACAGCCGGTCCATGTCGCCGGTGAGCATCACGGCGTAGAACCAGAGCATGCCGGGGCTGCGGCAGGTCTGCGGCAGCCCCGGCTCGTACACCTTGCTGATGGTCCGCAGCTTCTGCTGGGCGCGCGGGTTCTGCCAGGCGTCCAGCTCCATGTCCATGCAGGCCAGATGAGCGAGGTGGACGCCGCGCCGGGCCTCCTGGAGGACCTCGCCGGTCATCGGGGGCGGCGCGGCCGTGCACGGCTCCGGCACGGGCGCGGCGCGGCGCACCGGCTCGGTGAACGGGTCGGGGCCGAGGGCCATGACCTCGCGGCACCAGGTGCGGGCCTCCGCGCGCAGGTCGCGCATCCGCCAGAACCAGACCAGCGACAGCGCCAGGCACAGCCCCTCCTGCTCGTCGCGGGCGGCGACGGCGTGCCGCAGCGCGGTGCGCAGGTTCTCGTACTCGCGCTCCAGCCGCCGGGCGGCGGCGAGCTGGTCCGGGCCGCGCAGCAGCGGGTCGGTGGTGCGGGCGAGTTCGCGGTAGTACGTCAGGTGCGCGCGTTCGGCGGCGGCCCGCTGCCCGGCCTCGTCCAGCCGCTCGCCCGCGTACTCGGCGACGGTCTCCAGCAGCTGGTAGCGCATCCCGCCGTCGTCCGCGGGGGCGGCCACGACGAGGGACTTGTCGACGAGCGAGCCCAGCGCGTCCAGCGCGCCCGGCCCGCACACGGCCTCGGCGGCGGCCAGGTCGCAGCCGCCCGCGAACACCGACAGCCGCCGCAGCACGTCGCGTTCGTCCTCGTCGAGCAGGTCCCAGGACCAGTCGACGACCGCGCGCAGCGTCTGCTGGCGGGGCAGGACGGTGCGGCTGCCCGAGGTGAGCAGGCGGAAGCGGTCGTCGAGCCGGTCGGCGATCTGCCGGGGCGTGAGCATCCGCAGCCGGGCGGCGGCCAGTTCGATGGCCAGGGGCAGCCCGTCGAGCCGCCGGCAGATCTCGGCGCACGACGCCGGGTCGTCCTCGACGCGGAAGCCGGGCCGGGCCGCGGCCCCCCGGTCGGCGAGCAGCCGCAGCGCCGCCGGTTCGGGCAGCGGCTCCACCGGCCGCAGCACCTCCCCCGCCACGCCGAGGGGTTCGCGGCTGGTGGCGAGGACGGTCAGCTGCGGGCAGCGGGCGAGCAGCTCCTCGGCGAGCCGGGCCGCCGCGTCGACGACGTGCTCGCAGTTGTCCAGGATGAGCAGCATCCGGCGCCGGGCGCAGTGCTCGACGAGCCGTTCGAGGGGGTCGTCGTGGCGGTCGGAGACGGCCCGCATCTCCTCGGCGCCGGCGCCGTACAGCACCGTCTCGCGGGCGCCGACGGCGGTGAGCACGGCCTCCGGTACGGCGTCCGGGTCGTCGACCGGCGCCAGCTCGGCCAGCCACACGCCGTCGCGGGCCGCGTCCCGCACGGTCTCCGCCGCCTCCTGCGACAGCCGCGTCTTCCCGGCGCCGCCGGGACCGAGCAGCGTGACGAGCCGGGCCGTGGCGAGGTCGCCCCGGATGGCGTCGATGTCGGCCTCCCGCCCGACGAAGGAGGTCAGACGGGCCCGGAGGTTGCCGGGGGGCGGGGAGCCGGCGGGTTCGGCGCGGGCGGGCCGCGGGGGCGGGGCGGGGTTGTCGTCCAGCAGCTGCCGGTGCAGCTCCCGCAGTTCCGGGCCCGGGTCGGAGCCCAGGCGGGCGGCGAGGAGGCGGCGTACGTCCTCGTAGGCGGCCAGGGCCTCGGCGGTGCGGCCCGCGTCGCGCAGGGCGCGCAGGCGCAGGGCCTGGAGGGACTCGTCCAGCGGGTGGCCGTCGCACAGGGCGGTCAGCTCGGGCAGGGACCGCCCGGCGTCGCCGAGGGCGAGCGCGGCGGTGTGCCGGGCGCGCAGCGCGTCCAGGCGCCGGGCCTCCCAGCGGGCCGCCTCGGCGGTGCGGTCGGGCAGGTCGGCGAGGGCCGGGCCCCGCCACAGGGCGAGGGCGTCGTCGAGGACGACGGCCGCCTTGGCGGCGTCGCCGTCGGCGAGCGCGCGCGTGCCCTCGCCGGTCAGCCGCTCGAAGCGGTGCAGGTCGACGTCGTCGGGCGCGGCGCACAGGCGGTAGCCGCCCTCCGCCGAGGCGACCGCGTCCGCGCCGAGCGCCCGGCGCAGCCGCCCGACCAGCGCCTGCAGCGCGCCGGTGGCGTCGGCGGGCGGGCCGCCGTCCCAGACCTCCTCGACCAGCAGGCCCACCGGCACGCTGCGGCCGGGCCGCAGGGCGAGGACGGTCAGCAGGGCGCGCAGCCGCGCCCCGCCGACCGGGACGACGGTGCCGTCGGGGCGGAGCGCCTGCGTGGTGCCGAGGATGCGGTAGCGCACGGGGTTCATTCTCTCCGGAGGCGTCGGGGCCGGTCACGGGGCTCCGGCGCCGCGCCGCCCCCACCGGCCCGCACCTACCGTATGTGCCGCGCATACGGCACACGGCACGAGGTGCCGGGCGGCCGCCGGTCCCGCTCCCCCGCCTTCCCCGGAACCCGAGCCCCCGCGCGGGACGTTGTCCCACCGCGTTCTCACCGTGTTCCTCCCGCGCCCGGTACCGTCGGGCCGTCCCACCCCGCGCACGAGAGTCCAGGGAGCCCCATGACCACCGCCACCATCCGCCCCGGCGACCGGAGGGTCAGCCCCGTCTTCGTGGGGATCCTGGCCGTCACGGCGGTCACGGGCTGGGCCACCTGGACCGGGTTCGCCGAGCAGCCCGGCGTGGCCGTGTTCCTCTTCGTCACGGCCGCCTGGATCGTCTCCCTGTGCCTGCACGAGTACGCGCACGCGCGCACCGCCCTGCACGGCGGCGACATCTCGGTCGGCGCCAAGGGCTATCTCACGCTGAACCCGATGAGGTACACGCACGCCCTGCTCAGCATCGTGCTGCCGGTGCTCTTCGTGATCATGGGCGGGATCGGCCTGCCCGGCGGCGCCGTCTTCATCGAGCGCGGGCGCGTCCGGGGCCGCTGGCGGCACAGCCTGATCTCCGCGGCCGGGCCGCTGACGAACGTGCTGTTCGCGGTGGTGTGCACGGCCCCGTTCTGGCTGGACGCGCTGGACGGCGTGCCCCGCGAGTTCCGGTTCGCGCTCGCCTTCCTCGCCCTGCTCCAGGTCACGGCCGCGATCCTGAACTTCCTGCCGGTGCCGGGCCTGGACGGCTACGGCGTCGTGGAGCCCTGGCTGTCGTACGGGGTGCGGCGGCAGCTGGAGCCGTTCGCGCCGTTCGGCCTGCTGCTGGTGTTCGCGCTGCTGTGGGTGCCGTCCGTCAACGCCGTCTTCTTCGACGCGGTCGACGCCGTCCTGCGGGCGCTGGGGACCGGCGACTTCGACACCTACTGCGGCTTCGAGCTGTTCCGCTTCTGGGACACGGACGAGATCTGCGCGGTCACGCCGTGACCCCGCGCAGCCGGCTCACCCGGTGGCGGAGCCGCCCCGTCCGGCCCGGTGGCGCTTGAGGTAGTACCAGGTCATGTTGGACGACAGCCCGGCCAGCAGCACCCAGACGATGCCCAGCCAGCTGCCCCGGACGAAGGAGATCACGGCCGCGGCCACGGAGAGCACGCAGACGATCAGGGTGTAGAGGGCGAGGCGGGGCATGGGGTCGGCTCCTGTCGGGGGACACTGCGCTTGTTCCTGCCGACCAGTGTCCCCCATCGCCTCATACGTCCGTGATCCGGAGCCCCGCGTGCGCCTTGTAGCGCCGGTTGACGGAGATCAGGTTGGCGACCAGCGACTCCACCTGGTGGGCGTTGCGCAGCCGTCCGGCGTAGATGCCGCGCATGCCGGGGATGCGCCCGGCGAGCGCCTGCACGGTCTCCACGTCGGCGCGCACCTCGCCGAGGACCATCACGTCGGTGTCGATCCGGTCGGTCTGCGGGTCCTGGAGCAGGACGGCCGACAGGTGGTGGAAGGCGGCGGTGACGCGGGAGTCCGGCAGCAGGGCGGCGGCCTGCTCGGCGGCGCTGCCCTCCTCGGGCTTCAGCGCGTAGGCGCCCTTCTTGTCGAAGCCGAGCGGGTTGACGCAGTCGACGACGAGCTTGCCGGCCAGCTCCTCGCGCAGGGACGCGAGGGTCGCGCCGTGGCCCTCCCACGGCACGGCGACGATCACGATGTCGCTGCGGCGCGCGCACTCGGCGTTGTCGGCGCCCTCGACGCCGTGCCCGAGTTCCCCGGCGGCGGCCCGGGCGCGCTCGGCGGCCCGGGAACCGATGATCACCTTCTGGCCGGCCCGGGCGAGCCGGTAGGCCAGGCCCTTGCCCTGCGGTCCGGTCCCGCCGAGCACCCCGACGACCAGCCCGGAGACGTCGGGCAGGTCCCAGGGGTCCTTGGCGGGGGCCTTCTGTGCACTGTCGGTAGAGGTCATGGGCCCGACCTTACGTCCGCGGCAGCGGGACCACGGGATCAGGTGAGGCCGCTCACGGGAACGCGCCGGAAGGTGATCGTCTCGTACGCGCCGAAGTCGCCGGTCTCGTACAGGAGCCCGACGGTGTCCTCGTCGACGCGGACGAGGTCGGAGTAGGCGGCGGGCAGGCCGTCGACGGTGTGCACCGGGCGCCAGGTGGTGCCGGCGTCGGTGGAGGCGCGCACCGTCATCAGGGCGCGGAAGCCGGGGTCGGCGGGGCCGGAGAAGAGCAGCACGTCGGGGTCGCGGAGCTGGAGCAGGCTGCCCTGGCAGACGGGGCCGGTCAGCCCGGCCTGCGGGCGGAAGCGCTTGACGAGGGTCCGCCCGCCGTCCCCGGAGTACGCGTCGGCGCGGTTGCCGGGGGACGGGGAGTCGTTGCGGGCGTTGAAGTAGACGCGGCCGTCGGGGAGTTCGGCGGCGGTGGTCTCGTTGACGTTGACGTAGCCGTCGGTGTTGTCGTCGACGTAGCCGATCCGCCAGGTGGCGCCGCGGTCGTCGCTGAGCAGGCAGTGGCCGCCGTTGTACCGGCCCTCGGTGCCGTCGTCCCCGCCGGCCGGCGGCAGGGAGTGGTTGGCGGGGACGACGACGCGGCCGCCGCTCAGCTGGAGGGCGTGGCCGGGCGTGGTGGCGTACCAGCGCCACTCGGGCCTCTTCACCGTCCTGGTGATCTCCCTGGGCGCCGACCAGGTGGTCCCGTCGTCGTCGCTGTGCCGCACCCACACCCGCCGCCCGTCCGCGGCGCCGACCGTGCCGCGCCGGATGGCGTCCTCGGTGGCGGAGGCCGCGTTGCGCACGTGGACGAGGAGGACCCGGCCGGTGTCGAGGACGACGGGGGCGGGGTTGCCGGCGAGGCCGGCGCCGTTCTCCGCGGCGACCTGGAGCGGGCCCCAGGTGCGGCCGCCGTCCGTGGACCGCTTCAGCACGATGTCGATGTGCCCGAAGTCGTCCCGCGAGTCGACCCGGCCCTCGCAGAAGGCGAGCAGGGTGCCGTCGCCCGTGGCGACGAGGGCGGGGATGCGGAAGCTGGCGTAGCCCTCCCGGCCGGCGCGGAAGGGGACGCTGGTCTGTGCCATGGGGGCTCCTCGGAACGGACGGCGGGCCTGCGGGTGGCTCTGGCCCATGCCCGTTCCGGGCGAACTCCCGGTGAACTCCGCGTCACGAGTGGTGACGCGGGCGGGGTGCGGCCGCCCGCCGCGGCCGGCGGCACACCGCGCGGTCCCGCCGGCGCTCCGCGCCGGCCCTCAGTCCTCGCCCCGGTCCCGCGCGGACGCGTCGTGCCAGCGGGGGTCGTTCTCCCACTGGAGGTCGCGCTCGCGGGCGAGTTCCATCGCGTGGGCGGCCTCGTCCCGGCCGGGGTACGGCCCGAAGCGGTCCTTGGCCGGGCACTCCGGCCCCTCCTCGACCTTCTGGTGCTTCAGGCAGTAGTACCACTCGCCGGGCTTGCCGGCCGTGCGCTTCCTGAACAGGGCCATGGGCAGCTCCTCTCGCCACCGACATGTTCCCCCACGCCCGCTGGTTAGACTCGCTGGCATGTCTGGCCAGTCGCTGCTCGTCCCGGGGAAGCTGTCCCCCGTCCGTTCCGTGCCCGGAAACATCCGCCGCCCCGAGTACGTCGGCAAGCCGGCGCCGACGCCGTACACCGGCCCGGAGGTGCAGACCCCCGAGACGATCGAGGCGATGCGCGTGGCCGGCCGGATCGCCGCGCAGGCGATGGCCGAGGCGGCCCGGCACATCGCGCCGGGCGTGACCACGGACGAGCTGGACCGGGTGGCGCACGAGTTCCTGTGCGACCACGGCGCCTACCCCTCGACGCTCGGCTACCGCGGCTTCCCCAAGTCCCTGTGCACCTCGATCAACGAGGTGATCTGCCACGGCATCCCCGACTCCACCGTCCTGCGGGACGGTGACATCGTCAACCTGGACGTGACGGCGTACATCGGCGGGGTGCACGGCGACAACAACGCCACCTACCTGGTCGGCGAGGTCGACGAGGAGAGCCGCCTGCTGGTGGAGCGCACCCGCGAGGCGCTGGACCGGGCCATCAAGGCGGTCCGGCCGGGCCGGCAGATCAACGTCATCGGCCGGGTCATCGAGTCGTACGCCAAGCGCTTCGGCTACGGCGTGGTCCGCGACTTCACCGGCCACGGCATCAACAGCTCGTTCCACTCCGGCCTGATCGTCCCGCACTACGACAGCCCGCACGCGACGACGGTCATGCAGCCCGGCATGACGTTCACGATCGAGCCGATGCTGACGCTCGGGACGCACGAGTACGAGATGTGGGACGACGGCTGGACGGTCGTGACCAAGGACCGCAAGCGCACGGCCCAGTTCGAGCACACGCTGGTGGTGACGGACACGGGCGCGGAGATCCTCACCCTCCCGTAGCCGGCTGCGGCCCGCGGCCCGTCCTCCCCGCGGGGCGGGCGGCCGGCGGGAGCAGCGGGCCGCGGCCGTGTGCGGGCGGGCGTCCGCGCCGGGCACGGCCGTGCTCCGGACCCCGGGCGGGCGGTTCCCGCTCCCGGCCCGGCTCAGCGTTCCAGCCGGACCCGCCCCCCGACCTCGACCCATCCCTCCGGCTGCGGGGCGGTGAGGATCTGGGAGCCCGTGCCCTGGACGATGTTCAGGGCACGGCCCAGCCGGTCGGTCAGCAGCAGGGCCGCGGCGCCGGTCGCCTCGTCCTCCTCGATGCCGTCCCCGCGCCCGGGAAAGCCCCGGGCGCGGACCCGCCCCGCGCTCTCGTCCTCCCACGCCCAGGCGTAGACCCACTCCCCCGCCGGCGGGACGGCCAGTTCCTCGACCTCGGCGGCGGTGGCGTACCGGCGCAGGGTGCGCGGCGGCGCCCACTCGGCCCGCGCCTCGATCCAGCTGAACTCACCGTCCTGCCGGGCGCCCACGACGCCGGCGGGCGTGACGAGTTCGGGCACGTCGAGCAGCCAGGCCACGCCGACGCAGGGGTAGCCGGCGAAGGGCAGCCGTGTGCCGGGCGTGTAGATGTCGATGACGCCGCGCTCGGGGTCGTCGACGAACACGGTCTCGCTGAACCCCAGCTTCGCGGCCAGTTCCTGCCGCTCGCCCGCGTCCGGCACCACGGATCCGTCCCGGACGACGCCGAGTTCGTTGCCGTATCCGCCGTTCGGCCCGCAGAAGACGCGCAGCACGTCGTAGTCGGTCACGGGGGCATTGAAGCATCACGGGCCGCGGTACCCGGTCCCGGCATCCGGGCTTCGCCCGGCCCCGGTAGGGTTCGCCTCCGGGAAGGGGAAGGTGAAGGTACCCGATGAGCAGGGATCGCGGCCCTTGGGGGCTCCGCAGGCTTGGCCGGGGCGTGCTGGCGGCGGCCTCGGTGACCGCTTTGTCGTTGACGGCGAACGGGTGCGTGGTGGTGCACGGGGAGCGCGAGGTGCTTCCGGCGGCCACCCGCGCCGAGGCCGCGCAGGCGCTCCGGCAGTTCACGTCCGCGTACAACAAGGCGGACCGGGCGTACGACAGTTCCCTGGACGCCGACCACACCACCGGCGCCCTCGCCGCCATCGACTCGGCCCGGCTGAAGGCGGGGCACGCCAACCATCCGGGCGGCAATCCCTCGCACACGCCGCTGGAGCTGACGGACGCGAGGTTCACCATCCCCAAGAAGGCGGGCTGGCCGCGCTGGTTCCTCGCCGACGCCAAGGGCAACAAGGGCGGTGACGTCCGCTGGCTGCTGGTGTTCACCCGCGACGGCCTGGACGAGACCTGGCAGGTGGCGTACCTGACGCTGGTGGCGCCCGGCGACGTACCCGGGTTCAGGACCGACCGGGACGGCTGGGCCGAGGCCGTCCCCGCCGACTCCGCCGGACTCGCCGTCCGCCCGCAGGAGTTGAGCGAGACGTACAGCGAGTACCTGGAGAGCGGCGGTGAGGACTTCGCGGCGGGCGCGCACACCAGCGACTGGCGGGCGCTGCGGAAGAAGAACGCGGCCCGGCCGGGGCTGGCCACGCAGTACATCGACGAGCCGCTGACGGACGGCGACTACGCGCCGCTGGCGCTGCGCACGGAGGACGGCGGGGCGCTGGTGTTCTTCGCCACGCGCCACTACGAGCGGCAGGTGGCCGCCCAGGGCGCCTCGGTGCCCACGCCGAACGCGGACGTGCTGGCGCTGACCAAGGGCGAGATCAAGCAGTCGCTGACGATGGAGTTCGTCTCCAACGAGGTCGCCCTGGACCCGAAGCGGGGCACGGGCGGCGGGAAGGTGGCGGTCCTGGGCCGCATCCAGGGGCTGACGTCGGCGCAGGGCGGGTAGGCCGCCGGTTTCAGTGGCGCAGGGGCCAGGCCGCGCCCGCGTGGCCGGCCTCCTCGCCGGCGTACCGGGCGCAGGCGTCGGTGAGATGCTCCAGCAGGCTGAGCGGGTCGGGCAGCGCGTGCTCGGGGCCGCGCACCCAGTGCACCGACTGGTCGCCGGGGAGCCGGGCGGGCGGGACGAGGACGTAGGAGCCGCGGCAGTGCCAGCGCAGGCCGGGATGCTCGTCCATGGTCTCGGGGTGGCAGTCCAGCTCGCACGGCCACCACTCGTCCTCGTCCTCGGGGGTGCCGCGGGTGAGGGTGAAGAACAGCATCCGGCCGTCGTCGCTCTCGGCGACCGGGCCGACCTCGATCCCGGCGTCGAGCAGCCGCCGGAGCGCCTCGCGGCCGGCCTGGAGGGGTACGTCGAGGACGTCGTGCACCATGCCGGTCGCGGTGATGAAGTTGGCCTGCGGCTGGTGCCGGGCCCAGCGCTCGATCTGGGCGCGGTCGGTGGTGGACTGCGTCTGCCAGGCGAAGGACACCGGGTGCCGGGCCGGGGTGGGGCAGCCGACGCGGTCGCAGGAGCACATGTAGCCGGCCGGGTGCGCGGCGGGCGCGAGGGGCAGGCCCGCGGCGGCGGCGGCGAGCAGCAGGGCCTCCCGGCCGCCGTCGCCGGCGGCCTCCTTCGGGCGGCGTCCGCGCAGCCACTGGGAGAGTTTGCCCCGCAGGCCGGTCCGGCCGCCGAACTCCGCGCTCATCTATCCCCTCGCCTCGCCGTCGTGCGGAACAGCATGCCTCATCGTCCCATCATCCCGCGCCGCGGGGGGGCACGGACGGCATACCGGGTACCGGGGGACGAGGCGCGCCCCGCCCCCGGCCCGCGGCCGGAACCCGCCCCCGCCGGGGTCCGCCGCCCCGCCGGGGGCGGGTTCCGGCCGGGGCGGGCGCTCACCGTGGCAGGAGGCCGTACAGCGCGTAGTCGACGAGGGTGTCGGTGTACTCGTGGGAGATCGGGCCGGTGCGCTGCAGCCAGCGCTGGGCGAGCGGGGAGACGAAGAGTTCCAGGGCGATGCGCGGGTCGACGTCCGCGCGGATCTGCCCGGCGTCCTGTGCGGAGCGCAGCCGGTCGGCGTAGAGCTGGAGCCCGGGTTCGAGCAGGCGGGCGAGGAAGACCCGGCCGAGCGGTTCGTTGACGACGCCCTCCGCGGCCAGGGCGCGGTACGGGGCGTCGTACTTCGGATCCCGCAGCTCGTCGACGGTGGCCCGCAGGACGGCCTTGAGGTCGGCGGCGAGGTCGCCGGTGTCCGGGAAGGCGTACTCCTCCTGCCCCGCCGCGCGCGCCGCCTGCTCGCCGAGGTCGAGGAAGGCCTCCAGCAGGACGTCCGCCTTCGACGACCACCACCGGTAGATCGTCTGCTTGCCGACGCCGGCGCGGGCGGCGATGCCCTCGACGGTGGTCCTGGGGTAGCCGACCTCGGCGACCAGCGCGAGGGCGGCGTCGTAGATGGCGCGCCGGGACCTCTCGCTGCGGCGGCCGGCGTCGGGGACGGGCTTGCCGGGGGCGGGCTGGGGTGGTTTCTGGACGGCCATGGGCCGAATCTATCAGCTTGACAAGACGGAACGTCTCGCCGGACAGTGGAGCGACTGGAGTGGCGAGACGAACCGTATCGTCACGTCGCTGTGGCTCGACGGGAGGAGTCCTCATGCCACGCAACGGAACCGGAGACATGCTGGGCGTCGGCGGCGCCCGGCAGAACCTCGGCCGCGCGGCCCTGCGCGGCGGCGGCCGGGGCGACCGGGTCGGCGGCGGACCCGACCGCCCGGCGCAGAAGCGGGAGCTGCTGCGCCGGCTCCGGCAGGAGCGCCGGGCCGGCCGGGACGCCGCCGGGCCGGCCGGGGACGGGCGTACGGCCGGGTCATGATCTCCATGTTGTGGCCGCCGGGGTCGTCGAAGTACGCGCCGCGCCCGCCGAACAGCCGGTTGATCCGCCCGGGTTCGGTGTGGCGCGGGTCGGCGTAGCAGGTGACCCCGGCCGCCTCCAGACGGCCGATCGCGGCGTCGGACGCGGTCTCGGGGACGAGGAAGGCGTAGTGCTGCGGCCGGATCGGCTCGTCCCGCTTCTCGTGGTGGTCGAGGGTGACGCCGTTGCCGAACTCGACGGGCAGGAACGGGCCGAACGGGGCGCCGACCTCCAGCCCGAGGATCGCGGCGACGAACCCGGCCGAGGTCTGCCTCCGGTCTTCGGTGACGGGACGCGCGCGGACGCGCTGGGGACGAAGACGCGGAGAAGGGGGCGGGGCTCTCGCCCGCCCTCGGCCGTGCTCGAGCGGGGAGGCCCCCGCCGCGCTCGCTCCGGGGCCGGGAACCTCACTCGTGCGTGGCCCATGGCCGACCCGGCGGTCACCCGGCCGACTCCAGTGATCGCCGCAGGGGCGGACAACGGCGTTTTCCGGCCGGGGCGGGGGCCCGGTGCCGCCGTGCCGGGGACGGGGCCGGGGCCGGGTGCCGCCGGAACCGGGGCGGGTCCCAAGGCGCCGGGGCGGGCCCTAGGGCGCCGGGGGCCAGGGGTCGCCCCAGTCGGTGTCGCGGGCCGCCCGGTACAGCTCGCCGTGGCGCTTGGTGACGGTGGCCCGGCGCAGGGCGGGCTCGGTCTCGCACAGGTCCAGCAGCACCTGGCCCTTGCGGATCTGCGGGCGCCGGACGACGCGGGCGGGGGCGGGCGCGACGGGGAAGCGGGCGGCGGCGACGTAGGCGAACTTCTCGTCCTCGTAGGCCAGGGAGCCGCCCTTGACCTGGCGGTGCAGGGAGGAGCGGCTGACCCGGGCCGAGAAGTGGCACCAGTCCGTGCCCGGGGCGATGGGGCAGGCGGCGCTGTGCGGGCAGGGGGCGGCGACGTGGAGGCCGGCGCGGACGAGGCGGTCGCGGGCCTCGAGGACGCGGGCGTAGCCGTCGGGGGTGCCGGGCTCGACGATCACGACGGCCTGGGCGGCGCGGGCGGCGGCGTCGACCACGGCGGCCCGGTCGGCGTCGGTCAGCTCGCCGAGGACGTACGAGACGGTGACGAGATCGGTGCTCTCGATGGTGAGCTCCGCTCCGATACGTGAGCGCCGCCACTCGGCGGTCCTCAGCGCCGGGTGCGCGGCGGCGAGCTCCCGCCCGAGCGCGAGCGCCGGCTCGGCCCAGTCCAGGACGGTGACCGGCCGCTCCCCCGGCCAGGTGGCGCCGACGGCCCAGGTCGCCGCGCCGGTGCCGCCGCCGACGTCCACGTGGCCGCCGGGCGTCCACCCGGGCGCCGCCTCGGCGAACGCCGCCAGCGCCGCGCACACCGCCTCGAACGTGGCCGGCATGCGGTACGCGGCGTACGCCGCCACGTCCGAGCGGTCCCGCAGCACCGGCGCGTCCGTCGGCGTCCGGCCCCGGTAGTTCGCGATCAGCCGCTCCACCGCCTGCGCCGCCGCCTTCGGCGGGAGCCCGTCGAGCAGCCCGGCCAGAGCGGCGCGGAGGGCGTCGGCGGGGGAAACGGAGGAGACGGGGGCGTTCACACGGCGATTCTACGGGGGCGCCGGGCGGCGGCGGGCCGGGCGGACCGGGGAGCGGCGGGCCGGGCGGACCGGGGAGCGGCGGGCCGGTGAGCGGCGGGCCGGGCGGCCCTCGTCACCTCCCCCGCACCGCCCGCGCCAGGCGGGTCCCGGCTGCCGCGCGGGCCCGGTTCAGGGGGTCGCGGCGTCGCGGGTGGACCGCGTTGGTCAGCAGGACCAGGAAGGTGTCCGTGGCCGGGTCCAGGACCAGGGAGGTGCCGGTGAAGCCCGTGTGGCCCGCCGCGCCGCGCCCGGCCAGCTCCCCCATGAACCACGGCTGGTCCAGGGCGAAGCCCAGTCCCGGCGGGGTCAGCAGGAGCTCGACGAAGTCGGGGCCGAGGATGCGGGCGGGGCCGTACGAGCCGCCCGCGAGCAGCGCGCGGCAGAAGACCGCGAGGTCCCGGCCGGTGGAGAACAGGCCCGCGTGGCCGGCCACCCCGCCCAGCGCCCAGGCGTTCTCGTCGTGCACCTCGCCCCGCAGCATGCCCCGGTCCGCCCTGGCCCACGGCCGCCGCTGGTCCTCCGTCGCCGCCGCCCGGGGGCAGGGGCCGAAGCCGGTCGCCGTCATGCCCAGGGGCCGGGTGATGCCGTCGCGGAGGAGGACGTCCAGCGGCCGGCCCGTGAGGCGTTCCAGGACGTGCTGGAGCAGCAGCATGTCCAGGTCGGAGCAGCAGTACGTGCCGGGGACCCCGACCGGCGGCTCGGCCCGCAGCAGCGCCAGGCGCTCGGCGTCGTCGGCGCAGCCGTGCAGCGGCAGTTCGGGCCGCAGCCCGGAGGTGTGGGTGAGCAGCTGCCGCACGGTGATGCCGTGCCGGGCCGCGGCGGGGAAGTCGGGCAGGTAGGCGCCCACCCGGGCGTCGATGCCCAGCGTGCCCCGCTCGATCTGCTGCACGGCCGCGACCGAGGTGAACAGTTCGGTGAGGGAGGCCAGGTCGAAGGGGGTGTCGACGGTCATCGGCACCCGGGCGCCGGGCGGCAGCTCGACGCCGCTGTCGGTGCCGGGGTCGTACGCCGCGTACCGCACGGCCCAGCCGGCCGCCTCCGCCACGGCGATCACCGGCCCGCGTCCGGCCACCACGACGGCGCCCGCCGCCCGGGGGCGTTCCCCGGCGGTGAGGTCGCGGACCTCCCGGACGAGCCGGCGCAGTTCGCCGGGGTCGAGTCCGGCCCGCTCCGGCGCGCCGTCGCGCAGCCGGGGCGTGCTCAGCTCTCCTCCCGCTCCCGCTCGGCCGTGCGGGAGCGGGGAGCATCCCCGTCCGGTGCGCCCGCGCGGGCGGCCCAGGGCCGGCACAGTCCCACGAAGCAGCCCAGCGCCACCAGCGCCGCGGCCAGCTGGACGAGCGCCATCGGCAGGGCGGTGTCCTCCCCGGCGACGCCGACCAGCGGGGAGGCGACCGCGCCGATGAGGAACGAGGAGGTGCCGAGCAGGGCGGACGCGGCGCCCGCGTTCTGCCGGACCCGCATCAGGGCGAGGGTCTGGGTGTTGGGCAGGGCGACGCCCATCGCCGACATCAGCACGAACAGGGCCGCCGCGACGGGCACCAGCCCGGTCTCGCCGAACACGCCGAGGGACATCAGCAGCAGCGCGGTCGCCGCGGCGATGACGACCGCGAGGCCGGCGCCCAGCACCCGGTCCAGCCCGACCCGGCCGACCAGCACCCTGCCGTTGATCTGGCCGACGGCGACCAGTCCGACCGAGTTGAGGCCGAACAGCAGGCTGAAGGTCTGCGGGGAGGCGCCGTAGATCTCCTGGATCACGAACGGGGAGGCGGAGACGTAGGCGAACAGCGAGGCGAAGGCGAAGCCGCCCGTGAGCATGTACCCGGTGAAGGCCCGGTCGGCGAGCAGGCCGCGCATGGAGCGCAGGGCCTCGCCGACGCCCCCGCCGTGGCGCTCCCCGGCCGGCAGCGTCTCGGGCAGCTTCGCCCACACCACGCCGGCCAGCAGCACCCCGACCACCGCCAGCAGGAGGAACACGCCCCGCCAGTCCGTCACGCGCAGGATCTGCCCGCCGATCAGCGGCGCCACGATCGGGGCGACCCCGGAGATCAGCATGAGGGTGGAGAAGAAACGGGCCATGGCCATGCCGTCGTAGAGGTCGCGGACGACGGCCCGCGCGATGACGATCCCGGCGGCGCCCGCGAGGCCCTGCACCAGCCGGAAGGCGACCAGGAGTTCGACGGTGGGGGCGAGGGCGCACAGGACGGTGGCGACGACGTAGACGGCGAGTCCGGCCAGCAGCGGGCGCCGGCGGCCCCACTTGTCGCTCATCGGCCCGACCACCAGCTGGCCGAAGGCCATGCCGGCCAGGCAGGCGGTGAGGGTGAGCTGGACGGTCGCGGCGGACGCGTGCAGGGACCGGGTGACCTCCGGCAGCGCGGGGAGGTACATGTCCATCGCGAGCGGGGGTATGGCGGTCAGGCCGCCGAGAATCAGGGTGACCAGCAGGCCGGTGCGGCGCAGCGCGGCGGGAGCGCTCCCCCGGCCGGGCGACGCGGCCGGCTGGGCCGGGACGGCCGCCGCGGCGCCGGCCGGGAGCCCGTCGCCCGCGGCCGCCGCGGCGTCCGGGCCGGCCGCCGGTGACGGGGTGTTCGGTATGGACGCCCCACGCTCGGGCATGTTCCCCTCCCTCTCCGAGTGATCCGCCCCCTATGGTCTCAGCTCGAACAGAGTGTCAGGTGTCACATCCGGTCGCCGCCAGGGGGCGGAACGGGCGCCCGGCGCGGTCCCCGGCGCGCCGCCC
>NZ_BAAATK010000049.1:0-25964 GCF_039533365.1 Streptomyces glaucus | reverse complement strand
ACGGCGCGGTCCGCGACCGCGCCGGGCGCCCGTCACCGCGCCGGGTGAGCGGGGCTCACGCCGGCTTCAGGCCCGGCGCCCCCGCCTCCGTCACGAAGGACGCGGCCGTGGTCACCGGCGCCCCGGGCCTGGTCACGTACGGCACGGCCCTGAAGTCGGCCCGGGCCAGCCGCTGTTCGAGCGTGACCGTCACGTAGCCGCGCCGCCCGTCGTAGAACCGCAGGTGCGGGTTGGCGGTCAGGTAGGTGTTCCAGTTCGCCGGCCTCTCCGCCCCGTCCTTGCCGCTGGCGATCGAGGTGGCCACGATCTCCGTGCCGAGCGTGCGGGAGGCCGGGTCGTCGAAGTCGTCCTTGATGTCGAAGGCGTACGCGACGTGCACGTCGCCGGTGAGCACCATCAGGTTGTCGACGCCGGCCGCCCGGGCCCCGTCGAGGATCCGGCGGCGGGAGGCGCGGTAGCCGTCCCAGGCGTCCATGGACAGCTTGGCGACCGGGTTCAGGTCCAGCTTGCGCTGCGAGAAGGTGACCTGCTGCGGCACGACGTTCCACCGGGCGCGCGAGGAGTGCCAGCCGTCGAGCAGCCACCGCTCCTGCGTCGCGCCGGTCATGGTGCGCGCCGGGTCGTCGATGACGGGGCCGGGCAGCTGGGCGCCGTCGCCGTAGGCCTGGTCGGAGCGGTACTGCCGGGTGTCGAGGATGTCGAACTGGGCGAGGCGGCCCCAGTGCAGGCGCCGGTAGAGCCGCATGTCCGGGCCGTCGGGCAACTGCGGGCGGCGCAGCGGCTGGTGCTCCCAGTAGGCGCGGTAGGCGGAGGCGCGGCGCAGCAGGAACTCCTCCGGCGGGACGCTGTTCTCCGGGGTGCCGTCCGCGTAGTTGTTCTCGGTCTCGTGGTCGTCCCAGGTGACGACGAAGGGGTGCGCGGCGTGCGCGGCCCTCAGGTCGGGGTCGGTCTTGTAGAGGGCGTACCGCAGGCGGTAGTCCTCCAGGGTGACCGTCTCGCGGTTGAACAGGGCGGGCAGGGTCCGGTCGGTGTAGTTCCGCGCCCCGCCCGCGGAGTTGACGGCGTACTCGTACAGGTAGTCCCCGAGATGGAAGACCACGTCGACGTCCTCGGCGGCGAGATGGGCGTACGGGGTGAAGTAGCCGTCGTGGTACGCCTGGCAGGAGACGGCGGCGAGGGTCAGCGCCGGGACGCGGGCGCCGGGCGGCGGGGCGGTGCGGGTGCGGCCGGTGGGGCTGGTCCAACGGCCCGCGCGGAAGCGGTAGTAGAAGACGCGGTCCGCCTCCAGGTGGTCCACCTCGACGTGGACCGTGTGGTGGAACTCGGGGTGCGCGGTGGCGGTGCCGCGTCTGGCGATCCGGCGGAACCGCTCGTCGTGGGCCAGTTCCCAGTGGACGGTGACGCGTCCGGCCGGCAGGCCGCCGTCGGGCTGGTACGGGGCGGGGGCGAGCCGGGTCCACAGGAGCACGGAGCCGGGCAGCGGGTCGCCGGAGGCGACGCCGAGGGTGAAGGGGTCGTCGGTGATGCGGGTGGCGTCGAGTTCGGCGGCGGCGGCCGTGCCGGCGGTGGGCAGGTTCACCGCGAAGGCGAGCGCGGCGGCGGCGCCGGTCGCGGTCAGGAAGCGGCGGCGGCCGATGTGCCGGGCCGCCGCGCGCAGTTCGGGGGCGTGCTGGGACGGGCGTGCTGCGGGTGTCATCCGGTTCTCCCCTGTCGCATGGGTGCAGGGGGCATTCGAATGACCGGGAGCGACACCCGGTTGGCGCGTACACAACAGCCGCATGGCGGGCGGATGAGTTCCGGATGGCGGACCCTCCCGCACCCTGCGGACGCGTGAACGCCGTACGAACGGACGGACGGACGCGCCGCGGTGCGCGGCGGAGCCGCCGCCGGAGGCGAACGCGTGGTGCGCGGCGACGGCGACGGCGACGGCGACGGCGACGGCGACGGCGACGGCGACGGCGACGGATGCGATGCCGCGCGCCGGGCCGGGCAAACATCGTCAAACTGTCAACCGGTACAACCGGAATATGAAAATCCGTGGCGTCGCCGCCGATGGAGGGCTTATGCTCGTCCCCTCCTTCACCGCAGCTTCACACTTGGAGCGACAGGCTCCCGCAGTCCACCCCGAGGGGGGTAGGCGGCAGCCGTTCCACGGCACCGGGTGGGGGTGGACCCCGGGGGGGGAACCACGGGGTACGCACCGGCGCGTGGGACGGCTGCCGGTAAGCCGGCAGGGGGCGCGGCCGCCGAACACGCCGACGGGAGGGACGGCGGCCCGAACACGCCGGCCAGGACCGCCGGGCCGGGAGCCGTCGGGACCGCTGCCGTCAGGCCGGCGGCCGCCCGGAAGTCCGCTCGGCCCGCCCCAGGATCCGCTCGACCTCGGCCATCTGCTCCGCGGTGAGCGGCCCCTTCTCCAGCGCGCCCGCGTTCTCCTCGGCCTGCGCGACCGAGCGGAACCCGGGGATCGGCACGGTGCGCGGACTGCGCGCCCACAACCAGGCCAGGGCGCCCTGGGCGAGCGTGCGCCCGCCGTCGGTGAGGACGTCGCGCAGCGCCTCGACCCGGGCGAACCACTCCGGGTCGGCGCCCGACCCGTCGCCGAACCCCTTCAGCCAGGCGGGCGGCCGGCTGCGGATGTCCCCGGCCTCCGGTGCCCGGCCGGGCACACGCCTGCCGGTGAGCAGCCCCATGGCGAGCGGACTGCGTACGACACCGGCCAGACCGGCCTCCTCGCACAGCCGCAGCATCCCGGGCGCGTCCTGGAGGACGTTGACGGCGTACTGGACGGCGGCGCAGTGCGGCCCCTTCGCGAACACGGCGGCGCGTCCGGGGTCGTCGGTGCTCCAGGCGTAGGCCCGGATCAGCCCCTCCCGCACCAACTCCTCACAGGTGTCGCGCAGCCGGGCCGCGCGCTCGGGGTCCGCGTCGCCGAGGTGGAACTGGTACAGGTCCACGTGGTCGGTGCCGAGGCGGCGCAGAGAGGCGGTCAGCGCGCGGCGGACGTACGCCACGGAGTCGTCGCCGCCGGTCAGGGTGCGGGTCCGCTCGTCGAAGACGTTGCCCCACTTGGTGGCGACGACGACGTCGGCCCGGCGCCTGCCGAGGGCCCGGCCCAGCACGCGTTCGCTGTGCCCGGTGCCGTAGACGTCGGCGGTGTCGAAGAAGGTGACGCCCAGGTCGAGGGCGCGCCGGATCGCCCGCACGGACTCTTCGTCGTCGACCCGGCCCCAGCCCAGGGGCTGTCCGTCGGGGGTCCGCCACTCGCCGCCGATCGCCCAGCAGCCGAAGCCGAGGGCGCTGACCCGGATGCCGCTGCGGCCCAGGGTCCGTGTGGTCTCCGTCCGTGTGGTTTCCGCTCGTGTGGTTTCCGCTCGTGTGGTCTCCATGCCCGAGGACGCTAGGAGTTGGAGCGCGCGCGAAGGCAAGGCACCGACGGCTCCGGCTCGTCAGGCCTGCCCGGTCTCGAAGCGGGAGATCCTGCCGTCCTCGTCGACGGTGAAGCTCCAGCGGGTGCGCATCTCGCCCCACGTGTCGTTGCGGTAGCGGGCGAGGAGACAGCGTCCGCCGTTGGACTCGTTGTCGACCTCCAGGTGGCCGTGGGAGGAGAAGATCTCCCGGTCGATCCACTCGGCGAGGTCGTGCTCCGCGCCGTCGTCCGCCATGGTCGCGCCGGGTGCGAGGAGCGCGAGGAAGCCCTCGCGGTCGTGGTGGTTGACGGCTCTGACGAAGGCGCGGACGGCCGGGTCGCTGAGACGGGTGGTCTGGATCGTCATGCCTGCCAGCCTCGTACCGGCCCCGGGCCCTCGCCACCCGCACCACCCGAACGGCGTCCGCGACGGGCCCGTGGGATGTGGGGCGGGGCCGGGAGTGCGACGGTGGGAACACGCTCCCCACCGTCCGCCTCCCGCTTCCCCCGCCCCCTGTTCCCCACCCGACGAGGAGTCGACGTGACCCGTACCGACCGACGTGATCTCGGCCTGCTGCTGCTCCGTCTGGGCACCGGCGGCGTGCTCGCCGCGCACGGCGCGCAGAAGCTGTTCGGCTGGTTCGGCGGGGGCGGCATCGAGGGAACCGGCCAGTTCATGGAGTCCATCGGCTACGCGCCGGGCAGGGCGAGCGCGACGGCGGCGGGCCTGGCCGAGGCGGGCGGCGGCACGCTGCTGGCCCTGGGCCTGGCCACCCCCGCGGCCGGCGCGGCGGGGGTCGGCGCGATGGCGGGCGCGGCGGCCGTCCACGCCCCGAACGGGTTCTTCAACCAGAGCGGCGGCTACGAGTACGCCGCCTCCCTGGGCCTGACCGCCGCCGGCCTCGCCGTCACCGGCCCCGGCCGCTACTCCCTGGACCACCTGCTCGGCCACTCGGTCAACCGGGGCTGGATGGTGCCGGCCGCGTTCGCGGCGGTGGGCGCGGCGACGGCGCTGGTGGTGGGGGCGCGCGTCCGGCGGATGCGCGAGGCGGAGGAAGGCGGGCACGAACAGCCGCCCGAGGGGCGAACCGAGCAGCAGCCCGAGGTGTAGCCCGGAGTGCCGTCGGAGTGCCGTCGGAGCGCCGGCCGAGGAACCGCCCGAGGCGCCACCCCGGGAACCGTCCGGGACATGACCCGAGGCCCGGCCTGAACGCGGCCCGCGGCGCGGTCGGCGCGGGACCACCGCGACCCCCGGTGTCGGACCCCCGTGGCAGGCTCTGCCCCCATGAGCGACCACACCACGCCCGCACCGGCCCCCACCGGCGCACCGGCCCCCGCCGACCTCTGGGACACCGTCGACGCCCTGTGGACCTGGCTGGAGACCCACCAGCCGGTCGGCGGCGAGGCGGGCGTCCTGCTGCGGATGCTGAAGCTGTCGGAGGAGGCCGGCGAGGTCGCCCAGGCGGTGATCGGCGCGACCGGCCAGAACCCGCGCAAGGGCACCACGCACACCTGGGACGACGTCCAGGCCGAACTCTGCGACGTCGTGATCACGGCCCTGGTGGCCCTGCGCACGCTGACACCGGAACCCCGGGAGGTGTTCGCGCGGCATCTGACGGCGGTGGCGAAACGGTCGCTGGGGACGCCGTGACACACGGCCGGAGCCCCTCGCGCGCTCCGGCCGGAACTCGGTGCGTCCGGCGCCCCCGGGGACCGGACGGAGCTAGCCTCGGGCCATGTCCGGGACATCGGTGGCGCACTTCTACGACGACCTGGCCGACGACTACCACCTGATCTACGCGGACTGGGAGGCGAGCATCCGCCGGCAGGGGGACGCCCTGGACGCTCTGATCGGCCGGGACCGCGCGGCGGTGCTCGACTGCTCCTGCGGCATCGGCACGCAGGCCATCGGCCTGGCACGGCACGGGCACCGCGTCATCGGGACCGACCTGAGTCCGCGCGCCGCCGCCCGCGCTGCCCGTGAGGCCGCTCACCGCGGCCTGACGCTGCGCACGGCCGCCGCCGACATGCGGCGCCTCCCGTTTCCCGACGGCCGGTTCGACACCGTCGTCTGCGCCGACAACGCCCTGCCCCACCTTCTGACGAGCCAGGACGTGCGCGCCGCCCTGGCCGAGATGCGCCGCGTGCTGCGTCCCGCCGGGCTGCTCCTGGTCAGCACACGCCCCTATGACGACCTGCTGCGCGACCGCCCCGCCTCGACAGCCCCGCAGGTGCACCGGCCCGCCGACGCCGGGGAACGGGCCGTCGCCTTCCAGCTCTGGCACTGGCACGACAACGGCGAGCACTACGACCTGGAGCACTTCCAGCTCCTGTCGGCAGGCGGGGAATGGCGCGTCCGGGCCCGCCGGACCACCTACTGGGCGCTCGGCCGGGACCGGCTGACCGGCTTCGCGGCCGACGCCGGGTTCGTGGACCTCGCATGGCGGACGCCGCAGGAGACGGGCTTCTTCCAGCCGCTGCTCGTGGCACGATCCGGCAAGTAGCCGACTCCACCACCCGCCGGCCACCCGCCGGGCCCTTCGCCCGGAGCGCTCCGGGGCCGCCCCGGCGGTCGTCCCGGTGCCGTCGGGGTCCGCGGCCGAAGCCGGTACGACACCGGCCTTGTGCACGTCGGTCACCTCGGCCGCACCCCACCGGCACGAGGACCCGATCGGTCGGCGTCCGGAAACGAACCGTACGAACGCGTCCCGTTCCCGGCGTCGGAAGGCGGACCGGGCGCGGGCGGGGCCTTCGGCGTCCCTCACGTGCACGGCGCCGGGAACGGCGGCGCCCTCCACGCACTCGCCGCCCTCGTTACCGCTGTTGCCGGGTCCGGGCGCGGCCTGGTCCTCGTCGACGCGCTCGCCATCCGCCGGGGCCCGGCGCCCCGGCCGCCCTCCGGGAAACCCGTGCGGGCAGGTCCCCCGCTCACCTGACGGGGAAGGCGGGACGGGCCGACCGGGAAGCGCGGCCCCTGGACGCGATCGGCTCCGCGTACGGCGTCGTCAGGGAACGGATCCACCGGCTCCGGGCCAGGGCCCGGAACGGGCTCGGGGCAGACGAGTCGGGCTGTACGCCGGGTTCTGTTCCGGCGGGTCCTCGCGGGCCCGCCGGCGACGGCCATCCATCTAGGACCGGCGTTGCCGCCGGCCTCGTGCGGTCTACCCGCGGACTCGGGCGGGCAGCCCTCGAACGTCCGCGCAGAAGCACCGGGGTGCTTCCTCTTGACCTTGCTCCGGGTGGGGTTTACCTAGCTGCCCAGGTCACCCTGGGCACTGGTGGTCTCTTACACCACCGTTTCACCCTTACCGGGAGCCGTACGGATACGGTTCCCGGCGGTCTGTTCTCTGTGGCACTGTCCCGCGGGTCACCCCGGGTGGCTGTTGGCCACCACCCTGCCCTGTGGAGCCCGGACGTTCCTCGGGGAACCCCGCCAGGGGTTCCACGCGGCCGTCCGCCCGGCTCGTCTGCCGTGCCGACCATGGTACCGGGCGCGGGCACGGCTTCGGTCCGCCGGTCGTGGCCGGTGCCGGACCGGTGGGGGCCGGGGCGGGGGTCGCGGGGGTCCCGGCCGGCGGTGGCCCGTCCGGGAGGGGCGCGCCGGACCGGGGCATCGGCCGATCACCTGTCCGTGGGAGCGGCAGCGCCTCCCCCGGCCGCGGGAGCGGCAGCGCTTCCCCGGCCACGGCGCGTCCGTGCTCCCTTGACCCTGCCGCGACGTCAACGTTTTCACTGGTCCCATGCGGATCGGAGAACTCGCCGCGGCCGTCGGCGTCACCACGCGGACCGTGCGGCACTACCACCACCTCGGCCTGCTGCCCGAGCCGGAGCGGCGGGCCAACGGCTACCGGCACTACACGCTCCGGCACGCCGTCGTGCTCGCCCGCGTCCGGCGCCTCACCGAGCTGGGGCTGGGGCTGGCCGAGGTGCGGGACGTGCTCGCGGACGACGCGGGCAAGGACCTGCTGGAGGTGCTCACCGAGCTGGACGAGGACCTCGCGCGGCAGGAGGCGGCCCTCCGCGAGCGGCGGGCGCGGCTGCGGGCGCTGCTGGAGGCGGAGGGCGGGCCGTCCGCCGAGGGGCCGGTCTCCCCCGAGCTGGCCGCGCTGTTCGCCGAGACGGCGCATCTGTCGGACTCCCCGATGGCCGTGAAGGACCGGGAGATCCTCGCGCTCCTGGACACCGCGGCGCCCGCGCAGGCCCGGGAGCGGATGGCGTCCCTGCTGACCGAGGCCCTGCACACCCCGGGCGGGCAGGAGCGGGCCCGCGCGGCCTACGCGCTGCTCGACGCGCTCGCCGACGCCGGTCCGGACGACCCGCGCGTGGCGGAGGCGGCCCGGGCGCTGGCCGACTGCGTCCCGCGCGGCGTGCTTCCGGAGGTGGCCGTCGACCCCGACGACGGCTTCCTGCGCGCGTTCTACGCCGACTTCGCCCCGGCCCAGGCGGAGGCCGTCCGCCGCGCGATACGGATCCTGACCGAGGAGAGGGAGAGGGAGGGGGAGGGGGGATGAGAGGGGTGCGCGCGTTGGTGCGGCACGAGCTGCGGCTGCTGGCGAGCCTCGCGCTGTGGGCGGCGCGGCGCACGCACGGCGCCGGGGGCGGGCGGGCCTTCGGGTACGCGCGCGGGCAGGGCGCGACGACGGCCGGGCTCGCGTTCGTGTGCGTGGTCGAGACGCTGGGGATGTCGGTACTGCTGCGCGACCGGCCGGCCGTGCACGCGGTGGTCCTCGTCCTGGACGTGTACACCGTCGTCTTCGTGATCGCCCTGCACGCGGCGTCCGTGGTCCGTCCCCACGTGCTCGGCCCCGGCTCGCTGCGGGTCCGCCTGGCCGCCCACGTCGACCTGCGCGTCCCGCTGGAGCGGATCGCGTCCGTCCGCCGTGAGCTGCGGACCACGCACGAGCGGGCCGACGGGGTGCTCGACCTCGCCGTGGGCTCCCGGACCTCCGTCACGCTCGTGCTCGCCGAGCCCGTCACCCACGTCACCTTCTTCGGCCGCCGCCGGGAGGTGCGCGTGCTGCGCCTGCACGCGGACGACGCCGACGGCCTCGTCCGCGCGCTGACGCGGGAGCGGGACCCGGCCTCCTAGATCTGCGCCGTACGCTGTCGGGAAGCTCGACCGAAGGAGTTCCCCCGTGCTCGTCCTGCTGCCGCCCTCCGAAGGCAAGGCACCCTCCGGCACCGGCGCCCCGCTGGACCTGGCGGCGCTGTCGCTGCCGGGGCTCACCCCCGCCCGCGAGGCCGTGCTGGCCGAGCTGGCCGAGCTGTGCGCCGCGGACGAGGACAAGGCGCGCGAGGTGCTCGGGCTGAGCGAGGGGCTGCGGGGCGAGGTCGCCAAGAACGCCGGGCTGCGCACGGCGGGGGCGCGGCCCGCCGGGGAGATCTACACCGGCGTGCTGTACGACGCCCTGGACCTGGCCTCGCTCGATCCGGCCGCCAAGGAGCGCGCCGCCCGTTCGCTGCTGGTGTTCTCGGGACTGTGGGGCGCGGTCCGCATCACCGACCGGATCCCCTCCTACCGCTGCTCGATGGGCGTGAAGCTGCCCGGTCTCGGGGCGCTGGGCGCGTTCTGGCGCACGCCGATGGCGTCCGTGCTGCCCGCGGCGGCCGGGGACGGGCTGGTCCTGGACCTGCGGTCGGCGGCGTACGCGGCGGCCTGGAAGCCGAAGGGGGAGGTCGCGGAGCGGACGGCGACCGTGCGGGTGCTGCACGCGCCGACCCGGAAGGTGGTCAGCCACTTCAACAAGGCGACGAAGGGGCGGATCGTGCGCGCTCTGCTGACCGCCGGGGCGGCGCCGGAGGATCCCGCCGGGCTGGTGGAGGCGCTGCGCGGCCTCGGGTACGTGGTGGAGGCGCAGGCGCCCGGCAGGGCCGGGCGGCCGTGGACGCTGGACGTGCTCGTGACGGAGGTCCACTGACCGACGACCGTCGTTGCAACATACGCAACGCGCGTTGCGCAGATTGAAGAAACGCGGGCAGGATGACGGCATGTCCTCTCCCCTGCCCGGCTCCGTGCTGGATCTCGTGCCCGTCGTGCCCGTCGCCGTCGTCGAGGACGCCGCCGACGCCGTACCGCTGGCGCGAGCGCTGGTGGCCGGGGGGCTGCCGGTGATCGAGGTGACGTTGCGGACCCCGGCGGCGCCCGACGCGATCCGGGCGATCGCCGAGGAGGTGCCGGAGGCGGTGGTCGGGGCCGGGACGGTGCTCACCCCCGCGCAGGTGACCGGGGCCGTGGCCGCGGGGGCGCGCTTCCTGGTCAGCCCCGGCTGGACGGAGGTGCTGCTGGCGGCGATGCGGGAGCCGGGGGTGCCGTTCCTGCCGGGGGTGTCGACCGCGTCGGAGGTGGTGGCGCTGCTGGAGCGCGGGGTGCGGGAGATGAAGTTCTTCCCGGCCCGGGCCGCGGGCGGCACGGCCTACCTGGCCTCGCTGGCCGGCCCGCTGCCCGAGGCCCGCTTCTGCCCGACCGGGGGCATCGGGCCGGACTCGGCGCCGGAGTACCTGGCGCTGCCCAACGTCGGCTGCGTGGGCGGCAGCTGGATGCTGCCGAAGGAGGCCGTGGCCGCGCGGGACTGGGGGCGCGTGACGGCGCTGGCCCGCGCGGCGGCGGGGCTCAGCGCAGGTGCGAGGTGTCGTTGAACAGGCGGACGCTGGCGTTGCCGTCGGCGTAGTAGGCGATCGCCGACAGCGAGGCGGCCGACAGCTCCATGCGGAACAGGGCCTTCGGCGGGGCGTCCAGGGCGAGGCGTACGAACGTCTTGATCGGCGTGACGTGGGAGACGAGCAGGACCGTGCGGCCCGCGTGGGCGGCGGTCAGCTTGTCGCGGGTGACGGCGATGCGGGCCGCGACGGCGGTGAAGCTCTCGCCGCCGCCGGTGGGTTCGGCCTCCGGGTCGGCCAGCCAGGCCTCCAGGTCGTCCGGGTAGCGCTCGCGCACCTCGGCGAAGGTCAGGCCCTCCCAGGCGCCGAAGTCGGTCTCGCGCAGCCCGTCGTCGACGGTCACCTCCAGGCCGAGGCGGGCGGCGACGATGCCGGCGGTCTCCCGGGTGCGGGCGAGCGGCGAGGAGACGATCGCCTGGATCGTGCCGCGCCGGGCCAGCGCCGCCGCGACCCTCTCGGCCTGCTCGCGCCCGGCGTCCGACAGCGACGGATCGGTGCCGCCGCTGCCGGAGAACCGCTTCTGCGGCGTCAGCGGCGTCTCCCCGTGCCGCAGCAGCACGAACGTGGCCGGCGCCCCCATGTCCGGCGGCCCCCAGCCGGGCGAGGCGACGGCACGGGCGGCCCGGGCGTCGTCCCCGGCCTTCGCGGCGGCCCCGCCGGTCCCGGCGAAGGGCTCCCCGGTCCCCGCGGCGGCCCCGGTGAGAGCCCCCCCGGCGTTCGCGCCCGACGGCTCGGGGGCGTTCGCGCCCGAGGGCTCGGGGACCGCGGCGGAGGGCGGGGGCGACCACCGTTCGCCCCGGCCGCCCGCGTCCATCGCCTCGTTGGCCAGCCGGTCGGCGTGCTTGTTCCGGTCGCGCGGGATCCACTCGTACGTCACCCGGCCCGGCGGGAACACCCGCCCGGCCTCGGCCGCGAGCGGCTTCAGGTCGGGGTGCTTGATCTTCCAGCGGCCCGACATCTGCTCCACGACGAGCTTGGAGTCCATCCGGACGCGGACGGCCGCCTCCGGGTCCAGGCCGTGCGCGGCGCGCAGGCCGGCCAGCAGGCCCCGGTACTCGGCGACGTTGTTCGTGGCGACGCCGAGGTACTCGGCCGTCTCGGCCAGGGTCTCGCCCGTCGCCGCGTCGCACACCACGGCCCCGTACCCGGCGGGCCCGGGGTTGCCCCGCGACCCGCCGTCGGCCTCGACGATGAACTCCCGCACGCCCGGCGTCCCCTACAGCCCGGACTCCGCCGTGCGCACCAGGATGCGGCGGCAGTTCTCGCAGCGCACGACCGTGTCCGGGGCGGCCGAGCGGATCTCGTTCAGCTCGGTGATGGCGAGCTCCTGGCGGCAGCCCTGGCAGGTGCGGGCGTACAGCTTGGCGGCGCCGATGCCGCCCTGCTGCTCGCGCAGCCTGTCGTACAGCTTGAGCAGGTCGGCGGGGATGGTGCCCGCGATGACCTCGCGCTCCTTCGTCACCGACGCGGCCTCGCCGTCGATCTCCTCGAAGGCGGCGTCCCGGCGCGCGGTGGCGTCGTCGATCTTCGACTGGACGGAGGCGACCCGCTCGGTCAGCTCGGCGACCCGCTCCTGCGCGGACTCGCGGCGCTCCATCACCTCCAGGACGATGTCCTCCAGGTCGCCCTGGCGCTTGGCGAGGGAGGCGATCTCGCGCTGGAGGTTCTCCAGGTCCTTCGGTGAGCTGACGGCGCCGGAGTCCAGGCGCTGCTGGTCGCGGGCGGCGCGGCGGCGCACCTGGTCGACGTCCTGCTCGGCCTTGGTCTGCTCGCGGGCGCAGTCGCCCTCCTCGGTCTGCGCGGCGACCAGCAGGTCGCGCAGCTGGGTGAGGTCCTTGGTCAGCGACTCGATCTCGGCGTGCTCGGGCAGCGACTTCCGCTTGTACGCGAGCTGCTGCAGGCGGACGTCGAGCGCCTGGACGTCGAGGAGTCGGATCTGGTCGGCGGGCGCGGCGTTCAGTTGGGGGCTCCAGGTGACGGGAAGTGACTGGTCCAGGGGTCGGTGACCGTCTTCGAGACGTGGACGCGAAGGTCCCATCCCTTCCGGTCGGAGATTTCGTCGAGCTGGCTCGCGGCCAGCTCGCACCAGGGCCACTCGGTGGCCCAGTGCGCCGCGTCGAGCAGCGCCGGGGGTCGGTGGGCGCGGTCCGCCGTGAACTCGGACGCCGGGTGGTGGCGCAGGTCCGCGGTGAGGAAGGCGTCGACGCCGGCCGCCCGTACGTGGTCGAAGAGGCTGTCGCCGGAGCCGCCGCTGACGGCGACCGTCCGCACCAGCGCCTCCGGGTCGCCGGCGACCCGGAGGCCCTGCGCGGTGGCCGGCAGCCGCGCGGCGGCGCGGGCGGCGAACTCGCGGAGGGGCAGCGGGTGGTCCAGTTCGCAGACGCGGCCCAGGCCCCGGCGGCCGGCGGGGTCGGTGGGGTCCGGGACGAGGGGGCCCGTGATCCGCAGGTCGAGGGCGCCGGCCAGCGCGTCGGACACGCCGGGGTCGGCGGTGTCGGCGTTGGTGTGGGCGACGTGCAGGGCGACGTCGTTCTTGATCAGCGTGTGGACGACCCGGCCCTTGAAGTGGGTCGCCGCGACCGTCGTCGTCCCGCGCAGGTACAGCGGGTGGTGGGTGACGAGCAGGCCGGCGCCCAGCTTCACCGCCTCGTCGGCGACCTCCTGGACGGGGTCGACGGCGAACAGGACCCGGGAGACCTCCTGGCCGGGGTCGCCCACGACGGTGCCGACCGCGTCCCAGGACTCGGCCCGCTCGGCGGGCCACAGGTTCTCCAGCGCGGCGATGACTTCAGACAGACGGGGCACGGGAGCAAGGCTACCCGCCCGTTCTGCGCCGTCGCACCGCCGCCGCCGTCCCGGTCCCGCGCAGCACACCACCCCCGGTGTCCTCAGGCGAATCGTTCCTGGGCCACCCGTATGTGTGAAGCGGCCGCCGCTTCGAACCCCCGGGCGCACGGCCGAAACCTAGCGTCGTCACCGGAGGTGACCGAACGATGACGGCGTGTGCCCTCGAATCTTCGGCTGACCACGAGGACGACGGAACGCAGCGGGCGGGCTGCACCCTCACCGCGGACGGCGCCTACGCCGCACGCCTCGCCCGCGCCGGCGACTGCTGGTACCCGGAGCGCTGGACGCTCGACGGCCCCGAGCCGTACGCGGTGCCGCTGCCCGGCAACCAGCCCGAGGAACCCGGCACGGAAGTGCACCCGATGGCGGACGGCCGGGTCCTGATCCACCGGCCGGTGGCCGGACGGCACGCCTTCTCCCTGCTGTACCCGACCGGCCCCGGCACCGGCGAGCTGCCGCTCGGCGCGGTCGCGTGCCCGGACGACGGCACCCGGCTGCGGCTGCTGCCCCCGGCCCCGGGCGGCGAGCGGGCGTACGCCCTCGCCGCCGGCCCGCGCGCGGCGGTGGTGTGGCTGGTGGCGGGCGGCGCCTTCGGGCCCGAGCGGCTCGCCGAGGTGCCGGGCCGCTGCTCGGGCGGGGTGTGGCTGGACGGCACGGGGCGGCTGCTGGCCCTGGACCGGGAGACCGGCGGCCGGACCAAGACGGTGGTGGTGGACCTGGAGCGCGGCGAGGTGTCGCCCCTGCTCCAGATCGCCGCGGACAGCGACGACCGGCTGCTGCTGGCCGACCCGGACAGCGGGCTGCTGCTGATCCGCTCGGACGCGCCCTCGCCCGGGCGGAGCCGGCTGGGCTGGGGCGTGCTCGGCAGCGCGCTGCCGGTGCGCTTCCCGGAGTGCCTGCGGCTGCCGCAGTACACCGTCACGCCGTTCGCGATCCAGCCCGGCCAGGTGCTGACGCCGGAGAGCTGCGCGGTGGCGCTGCGCGTCGACGGGGCGCTCGGCAGCTGGGTCGGCGTGTGGCGGCCGGCCGAGCGGCGGGTGCATCATCTCCCGGCGCCCGAGGGGTGGTTGGCGGGCACCGGGCTGTGGACCAGGGACGGGGTGCTGCGCCTGCCGTACGCCACGGCGCAGGTGCCGTGCGGCGTGGCCCGGTTGACGCCGCCCGCGCCGGCGCCGGCGCGGGCGGGGACGGCGCCGTCCCCGGCCCCCGCCGCTCCCCCGGCTCCCGCTCCGCCCCCGCCCCCGCCTCCGGAGCCGGAGCCGGACGCGGCGGCGGGACCGGGCACCCCCGCGGAACGGGGCGCACCGGCGGAACGGGAGACTCCGGAGCCGGACGCCGCGCCGCGCCCCGTTCCCCTGCAACAGGCCCCCTTGGGGCGGCTTGTAACGAAGTAGTGCCGGTTGGCGTGGCCGCCTGGATTCGGCCCGAGGTGTGCCGGTTAGACTCGCCCGGCTGTAAGAAAGATCATATTGACGGGGTGAATTCTTTCCGATGAGTGACGCCAGCACGAACCAGCCGCAGCAGGCCGACGGTGCCGACGTTCAGCGGATCGCCGCCGGCCACGGCCGGCACCGCGGTCCGGTCTCCACGCAGGACCGCGAGGCGGCACCGCGTGGCCGCCACCGCAAGCCGGCCGAGAGCACGGCGGCCTGACGGCCCGCCGACGGCGAACGGCCCCACCCGTCCTGCGACGGGTGGGGCCGTTCGCCGTCGGCGCCCGGGAGTGTTCCCGGGGGCGTTCTCAGCGGTGTTCGACGACGGTGCCGGCGAGCACGGGCGCGTCCCCCCGCTCGACGGCGCCCACGGCCACCCGTACGACGCCGCCCCCCTGCCGCCACATGCGGACGCGCAGGGTCTCCCCCGGGTACACCACCCCCGCGAACCGGGCCTCGTACGCCCGCACCCGTTCCACCTCGCCGTCGAGCAGCACGTCCACGACCGCCTTCAGCGTCATGCCGTAGGTGCACAGCCCGTGCAGGATCGGCCGGTCGAAGCCGGCGCGCCGGGCGAAGCCGGGGTCGGCGTGCAGCGGGTTGCGGTCGCCCGAGAGCCGGTACAGCAGCGCCTGGTCCTCCCGCACGGCCCGCTCGACGACCCGGTCCGGCTCCCCCGGCGGCGCACCGGGCCGCGCCGACGGCCCCCGCGGCCCTCCCCATCCGCCTTCGCCCCGTACGTGGACCCGCGCGTCGTCGGTCCACAGCGGCCCGGCGGCGTCGGCGGCGTCGGTGCGCAGGACGAGGACGGCCGCCGTGCCCTTGTCGTACACGGCGGTGACGCGGGAGGTGACGGTCGCCGTGCCCCGGGCCGGGAGCGGCCGGTGCAGCCGCAGGCTCTGCCCGGCGTGCAGGACGCGGGCCAGGTCGACGTCGACGCCGGGCACGGACAGCGCGCCGATCACGCCGGGCGGGCCGCCGCCCGCGACGGTGGCGAAGCTCGGCAGGACGTGCAGCCGGGACTCCAGGGTGTAGCGCAGTTCGCCGGGGTCGGTGGCGGGGACGCCGGCGCCGATGCCGAGGTGGTAGAGCTGGACGTCCTTGTGGTCCCAGGCGATCGTGCCGGAACGGGGCCCGGCGGCCAGGGCCTCGGCTGCGTCGAGGGGCATGGGGCTCCAGAAGTTTCCGACGGGCCGTCAGTTCATCGGCGCGGAGTGCCGGTTCGCCCGGATTCCCGTTCCCGCGGGTGATCGTACGGTCCGGGGCGGCGCCCCGCGGGGGGCGATCGCCAAGAGAAGGTCAAGAAATCGTTAGTGGCTCGAAGCATCGGAATAGTTGCCCGTGCATACATGGTTCGGTCTACAGGTATCCCGGGGTCCTTCCCTGCACGGCTCCCCGACCGACACGCATCAGCCCACACGGCCCGGAGGCCTCACTCGATGACCCACACGACGCACGACCGGCCCACCCCGAGAGCCAGCGGCCCCGTCGTCCCGGTGCTCGCGTTCGCGGGCATCGTTGTCGCGGTGATGCAGACCCTGCTCGTCCCGGTCGTCAAGGACCTGCCGCGCCTGCTGGACACCACCCCCGGCGACGCGACCTGGGTCCTGACCTCGACACTGCTCTCGGGCGCCGTGGCCACCCCGATCATGGGCCGCCTCGGCGACCTGTACGGCAAGCGGCGCATGCTGATCGCCAGCCTCGCCGTGATGGTGGCCGGCGCGCTGCTCAGCGCGCTCAGCAGCACCCTGCTCCCCATGATCGCCGGCCGTACGCTGCAGGGCTTCGCGATGGGCGCCGTCCCGCTCGGCATCGGCCTGATGCGCGACCTGCTGCCCCGCGAGCGGCTCGGCTCGGCGATGGCGCTGATGAGCTCCTCGATCGGCGTCGGCGGCGGCCTCGCCCTGCCCGCCGCGGCCCTGGTGGCGCAGCACGCCGACTGGCACGCCCTGTTCTACGGCGCCGCCGGCCTCGGCGTCCTCTCCATCGTCCTCACCCTGCTCGCCGTACCGGAGTCCCCGCTGCGCGCGACGGGCTCCTTCGACCTGCTGGGCGCGCTCGGCCTGGCCGCGGGCCTGGTCCTGCTCCTGCTCCCCGTGACCAAGGGCGGCGAGTGGGGCTGGTCGTCGGCCACCACGCTCGGCCTCTTCGCCGCGGCCGTCGCCGTGCTCCTCCTGTGGGGCGTGCTGGAGCTGCGCTCCGCCGCGCCCCTGGTCGACCTGCGCACCACGGCCCGCCGCGAGGTCCTGCTCACCAACCTCGCGTCGATCATGGTCGGGGTCAGCTTCTACGTCGTCTCCCTGGTCCTGCCCCAGCTGCTCCAGCTGCCCACCGCCACCGGCTACGGCCTCGGCCAGTCGATGGTCGTCGCCGGCCTGTGCGTGGCCCCGCTGGGCCTGACGATGATGTTCACGGCGCCGGTGTACGCGAGGCTGTCCACCCGCTACGGTCCCAAGACCACCCTGGTCGTCGGGCTGCTGGTCATCGGCGTCGGGTACGGCGGCGGCCTCGGCCTGATGGACGCCGCCTGGCAGACGGTGGTCACCTCGGTGCTGCTCGGCGCCGGGATCGGCCTCGCCTACTCCTCCCTGCCCGCGCTGATCGTCGGCGCGGTCCCGGCCTCGGAGACGGGCGCCGCCAACGGGCTCAACACCCTGATGCGGTCCATCGGCACGTCGGTGTCGAGCGCGGTGATCGGCATGGTCCTGGCCGGCACGGCGGACACCGTGGACGGCGTCGCGGTGCCGACCATGCACGGCTTCCGCGTCTCCTTCCTGATCGCGACCGCCGCGGTCGCCGTCGGCCTGGTCCTGGCCCTGTTCCTGCCCGGCCGGCCCCCGGCGACGGAGCACCGGCTGCGCGCGAGCAGCGAGGAGGACGCGAACCTGGCGCGCGCCGCCGAGGCGCTGCGCGGCTTCCACGGCCGGGTCCTGGCCGCGGACGGGACGCCCGTGGCCCGCGCCCGGGTCACCCTGATCGACCGCCACGGCCGCCGGGCGGGCACGGCCCTCTCCGCGGAGGACGGCCGCTACGCCCTCGCCGTGCCCTCCGGGGGCGCCTACGTCCTGGCCGTCCGGGCCCCCGGCCACGGCCCGCTCGCCGGCTCGGCCACCCACACCGGCGACGACCGGCCGGTGGAGGTGGACCTGTCGCTGCCCGGGGAGACGGTCCCGGCCTGAGCACCGCCCGGGAGCCGGGCGCACCCCCGGTCGGACCGCCGGCCGGGGGTGCGGCAGCATGGAACGTCCACAGCGACGCCAAGGCCGTACGACCGAAGGGGATCCCATGTCCGCGGCACCCAAGCCGGAGATCCTGGCCGCGTTCGAGGCCGCCAAGGGGTTCATGCCCGTCGACGAGGGGCTGGCCCTGTACGCGGCGGCCGTGGACGCCGGACGGCTCGGTCTGCCGCTGCTGGAGATCGGCACGTACTGCGGGCGCTCCACGATCCTGCTCGCCGACGCGGCCCGCCGGGCCGGGGTCGACGTGCTCACCGTCGACCACCACCGCGGCAGCGAGGAGCAGCAGCCGGGCTGGGAGTACCACGACCCGGAGACGGTCGACCCCGAGACCGGCCTGATGGACACCCTGCCGACGTTCCGCCGCACGCTGTACCGGGCGGGCCTGGAGGAGCACGTCGTCGCCCTGGTGGGCCGCTCCCCGCAGATCGCGCGGATCTGGAACTCCCCGCTCGGCCTCGTCTTCGTCGACGGCGGCCACACCGACGAGCACGCGGGCGCCGACTACGAGGGCTGGGCCCCGCATGTGGCCGAGGGCGGCCTCCTCGTCATCCACGACGTCTTCCCCGACCCGGTGGACGAGTTCACCGGCCAGGCCCCCTACCGCGTCTACCTGCGGGCCCTGGAGTCGGGCGCGTTCACGGAGGTCTCGGCGACCGGCTCGCTGCGCGTGCTGCGGCGAACGGGAGCGGGGGCCGAAGGCCGCGGTGGGAGTCGCTGACGTGTCGTACACAGGTCCGGACTCCGCCCCTCCCCGGCCCCGCCGTCCCCGGCGCGGCCTGCTGATCGCCGCGCTCGCCGCGCTGGCGCCGGGCGCGCTGCTCGGCTGGCTCGTCCACGAGACGGCCGGCGGTTCCGGGGACCCGGGCGGCGCGGTGTCCGCCGGCGGTCCCGCCTCCTCCGGCGCGGCCGGCCCCTCCCGTGCCCCTTCCCGCGCCGGCGGCGCCGAGGACCCCGGCGCCGCCGGGACGCCCGCGCCTCCGCGCGCGTCCGCCGCCTCCGGCCCCCTCGAGGGCAAGGTGGTGGTCGTCGACCCGGGACACAATCCGGGCAACTTCCAGCACACCGCCGAGATCAACCGCACGGTGGACATCGGGACGAACCGGAAGGAGTGCGACACCACGGGCACGGCCACCGACGCCGGTTACCCGGAGGCGGAGTTCACCCTGGACGTCGCCCGCCGGCTGCGCACGCTCCTGCAGCGGCAGGGCGCGACCGTGCGGCTGACGCAGGACGGCGACCGGCCGTACGGGCCCTGCGTGGACGAGCGGGCGAGGATCGGCAACGAGGCGCGCGCCGACGCGGTGGTGTCGATCCACGCGGACGGCTCGGCGGCCGGCAACCGCGGCTTCCACGTCATCCTGCCGGGCGCCGTGCACGCGGGCGCGGCCGACACCCGGCCCATCGTCGCCCCCTCCCGCGACCTCGGGGAGCGCATCGCGGGCCGCTTCCTGCGCGCCACGGGCTCCGCGCCCGCCGCGTACGCCGGCGACGGCAGCGGCCTCGTCACGCGGAAGGACCTCGGCGGTCTCAATCTGTCAACGGTTCCCAAGGTGTTCATCGAGTGCGGCAACATGCGCGACGGCGCGGACGCGGCGTTGCTGACCAGCGGGGCCTGGCGGCAGAAAGCGGCGCAGGGGATCTCCGAGGGAATCGTGAGTTTCCTGCGCGGGTAGGAATCGGCGCACCGGTCCCGGCGGCGGCCCGACCGTGCGGACGATAGTGTCATCCGTACAGATGAGTGGCCACCTCCGCGCTTCGCGCCAGGGCCTGACGGCGCCATGGCGACAGCGACGCCTCCACCGACGACGAGACGACCTACGAAGGACCCCGAAGTGAATATCCGCTCCCTCACTAGAGGCGACGGCGTGGTGATCGGAGCAGCGGTGTTGCTGTTCATCGCGTCGTTCCTCGACCTGTACTCCGCCGAAGGCTTCAGCGGCGCCCCGAACGCGTGGGAGACCCTCGACACCGGCCTGGGTGTCTATCTGGGCGGGATCCTCGGTGCGGCCCTGATCGTCGTCAACCGCTGCCTGCCGCAGCAGCGCAAGGTCGCCGGCCTGGATCTCGGCACGGTCGGCGCGGCGTTCACGGTCCTGGTCGCCTGGATCCTGTTCTGGTCGCTGGTGGACGTGCCCGACGGCATCGAGGCGGGCGCCGGTCTGATCCTCGGCTTCATCGCGGCGCTCGTCCTGGCCGCGGCCGCCGTCGCCGGCCCGCTGGTGCCCGCGCTCAAGGGCTCCCTCGTCCCGGCCCCGCGGCCCGCCGCCCCGCAGCCCTACGGCGCCCAGCCCCAGGCCGGTTACGGCTACCCGGGCGCGCAGCAGCAGCCGTACGGCGGGCAGCAGCCGTACGCCGGCCAGCCGCAGCAGCCCCAGCAGCCGCAGCCGCCGGCCGGGGACTTCTCGCCGTTCTGGTTCGCGGTGCCGGTGCCGCGTCCGCTGTACCCGGAGGACGGCTCGCCGACGCCGATCGCGGAACTCGCGCCGGGCACCTGGTACCTGGCGGTCGAGCAGCGCGGTCCCGGTCTGGTCGCGCAGACGCAGGACGGTCGTCGCGGCGTGCTGCAGGACACGAGCGGCATCCAGCGCGGCTGACCCTGCCCGCCGTCCTCCACGGCCCCTCGCCCCCGGTGGGCGGGGGGCCGTCGTCGTACGGCCCTCCGCCCCGCTCCTGACGGACCGTCAGGAAGCGGTGCGCGGGCGGGAGTCGGCCCGGTGCCGGGTTTCCTCTCCGTCCGTGCGGCAACCCGGGGGACATGTCCCCCCGATATCACAACGGTGCGAGTCAGGCCGGCCGGGTCGTCGCGATCGTCGCCGACGTGATGGCCCTGTTCCTGGGCCTGTGGATCCTGATGTACCTGCTGGACGCCAACCGGGCCAACGACTTCGTCCAGTTCGTCCACGACGTGGCCCGCCGGCTCGCCGGCTGGTCCCACGACCTGTTCACCTTCGACGAGGAGTGGGCCCGCGTGGTCAGCGGCTACGGCCTGGCCGCGGTGGTCTACCTGTTCGTCGGCCACGCCGTCGCGGGCCGCCTGCACCGCCGCTGACCCCGCGGGGTCAGGCGGCGCAGCAGTCCGGGTCGAGACCCCTGGGCAGGTGGTCGCCGGAGAAGATCCGGCAGGTGGCCTCGTGCCCGCCCAGGGCGGCGACGGCCAGGAGCAGGGAGCCGGCCGTCCACGTGGTCAGTTCCCGCGGCCATATCGCGTCGTCGTCGAAGACGTAGCCCGTCCAGTACAGGCCGGTCTCCGCGTCGCGCAGGTGCTGGATCGACTGCAGGACGTCCAGCGCGCGGTCGGACTCGCCCACCGCCCACAGGGCCAGGGCGAGTTCGGCGGACTCGCCGCCGGTGACCCACGGGTTGGGCACGACGCAGCGCACCCCGAGGCCGGGCACGACGAAACGGTCCCAGCCCTCCTCGATGCGGGCCTTGGCCTCCGCGTCGGTGAGCGCGCCGCCCAGCACCGGGTAGTACCAGTCCATCGAGTAGCGGTCCTTGTCGAGGAACCGGTCGGGGTGGCGGCGGATCGCGTGCCGGAGCGCTCCCGCCGCCAGTTCCCAGTCCGGCTGCGGCTCCTCGCGCTGCTCGGCGATGGCCAGCGCGCAGCGCAGCGCGTGGTGGATCGAGGAGCAGCCGGTCAGCAGCGCGTCCGCGGTGTCCGTGCCGTCCTCGGCGCGCCGCCAGCCGATCTGCCCGCCCGGCTGCTGCAGGCGCAGCACGAACTCGACGGCCGCGTACACCACCGGCCACATGCGGTCCAGGAAGGTGTCGTCGCCGGTCGACAGGTAGTGGTGCCAGATCCCCACGGCCGGGTAGGCGACGAAGTTGGTCTCCCGTCCCCGGTCGGTGACCGCGTCGTGCGCCCCGTCCGCGTACGCCGCGTACCAGGAGCCGTCCTCGTTCTGGTGCCGCGCGAGCCAGGTGTACGCCCGCTCGGCGGCCTCGTGCTCGCCGGCCGCGTCCAGCGCCATCGCCGCCTCGACGTGGTCCCACGGGTCGAGGTGGTGGCCCCGGAACCAGGGGATCGCGCCGTCCTCCCGCTGCACGGCGAGGATGGCGCGCACGGTCGCATCGGCCTGTTCGGCGGTGAGGACCCCGGGCAGGACGAGGTGTTCCGTCCGGGGCGTCGTCACTTGGCGTCCACCCGGGGCAGGTGCGGCTTGGTCGCGTACGCCACGAAGCTCTTGCCGATCAGCGGGTTGAGCGCCTGCTCGGCGAGCCGGGTGGCCAGCGGCTTCTTCATGATGTCCCAGACCAGCAGCTTGTGGTACGCGCGCACCGGCAGCGCCTTGTCGTTGTCGACGCCGAACGCGCACTTCAGCCACCAGTACGGCGAGTGCAGCGCGTGCGCGTGGTGCGTGCCGTACGGCTTCAGGCCCGCCTCGCGGATCTTCGCCAGCAGTTCGTCCGCCTTGTAGATGCGGATGTGGCCGCCCTCGACCTCGTGGTAGGCGTCGGACAGCGTCCAGCAGACCTTCTCGGGGCCGTAGCGGGGCACGGTGATGGCGATGCGGCCGCCGGGCCGGAGCACCCGGACCATCTCGGCGAGCACGCCCTTGTCGTCCGGGATGTGCTCCATCACCTCGGAGATGATCACGACGTCGAAGGACTCGTCGGGGAAGGGCAGCGCGAGCGCGTCGCCCTCCATCGCCGTCGCGGTGGCGCCCTCGGGGGCCTCCCCGGCCTCCTTCATCGCCGCGAACCACTTCGCGACCTCGCGGATCTCCTCGCCGTTCCGGTCGAGTGCCACGACCTGCGCGCCGCGCCGGTAACACTCGAACGCGTGCCGGCCGGCGCCGCAGCCGAGGTCCAGGACGCGGTCGCCCGGGGCGAGCGGGAACCGGGAGAAGTCGACGGTCAGCACGTGGCCCTGCTTTCGGGGTAGACGCCGGTTTCACTGGTCGGGGTCGCGGAGGAGGCGCCGGTGGCGGCCGGGGCGCGGTCCGGAGCGGCGGCCCCGGTTCCGGAGCGGGCGATGGCCTCGCGGTACCGGGCGACCGTGCCCTCGGCGGCCTTGGCCCAGGTGAAGTGGCGCAGGACGCGTTCGCGTCCGGCGGCGCCCAGCCGGGCCCGCAGCGCGGGGTCGCCCAGCAGCCGGCTCAGTCCGGCGGCCAGCGCGTCCGCGTCGCCCGGCGGCACCGCGAGGCAGGTCTCCCCGTCCCGGCCGGCGACCTCCGGGATCGCCCCGCCGGTGGTGGCGAGCAGCGGCGTGCCCGTCGCCATCGCCTCGGCCGCCGGCAGCGAGAACCCCTCGTACAGCGACGGCACGCACGCCACCTCGGCCGAGCGCACCAGGTCGACCAGTTCCGCGTCCGAGATGCCCTTGACGAACCGGACGGCGTCCGCCAGGCCGTACCGCTCGACGGCCTGCGCGACGGGTCCCTCCGCGGGCCGCTTGCCGACGACGACGAGGTGGGCGTCCGGGTGCTCGGTGCGCACCTTCGCCAGCGCCTCGACGAGGAAGACCAGGCCCTTGAGGGGGACGTCCGCGCTGGAGGTGGTCACGATCCGCCCCGGGACGGCCGGCACCGCCGGGTCGGGGGAGAACAGGTCGGTGTCGGCGCCGATGTGCACGACGTGGACGCGGTCCTGCCGCACGCCCAGGTGGTCGACGATCTCCTGGCGGGAGGTGCCGGAGACGGTGAGCACGGACGGCAGGCGGCGCGCGACCCGCTTCTGCATGCGGGTGAAGGCGTACCAGCGGCGCACGGACCAGCGGCGCTGCCAGGTCCCGGCGGCGTCCAGCTCCAGCTGCCGGTCCACGGTGATGGGGTGGTGGACGGTGGTCACCAGGGGCGCGCCCAGGTCGCCCAGCAGCCCGTAGCCGAGGGTCTGGTTGTCGTGCACGACGTCGAAGTCGCCGCGCCGGGCGCGCAGGTGGCGGCGGGCGCGCAGCGAGAAGGTCAGCGGCTCGGGGAAGCCGCCGGTCCACATGGTGGCCACCTCCAGCGCGTCGATCCAGTCGCGGTACTCGTCGCGCTTCGGGGTGCGGAAGGGGTCCGGCTGGCGGTAGAGGTCGAGGCTGGGCAGCTCGGTGAGGCTCAGGCCGTCGTAGCCCTCGTCGAGGACGGGGTAGGGCTGGGCGCCGATGACCTCGACCCGGTGGCCGAGGCGGGCCAGTTCGCGCGACAGGTGCCGTACGTAGACGCCCTGGCCGCCGCAGAACGGGTTTCCCTTGTAGGTGAGGAGCGCGATGCGCAGCGGCGGCTCGCCGTCGGCCGCCAGGTCCCGGGACCCCGCCCGGCCGGCCTCAGCGGTCACTCTGGGCCCCCTTCTGCCTGCGTTGTCCCGCGAGATTACGCCGGGACGCTAATCTAGAACAAGTTTCAGACTTGATCGTCCAGGAGGCTTCGAATCTACCGGCAGGTAGGGCCGCGGGGAGAGGCGGGTCAGGTGATTCGCGCCACGGCGGGCGCGCCCCCGCCGGCCCTGCCATGCTGTCTGGTCGCACGCCCTCACGGACTGTCACGGAACGGGGATCCATGCCTGCGCGAGCCAAGCCGGGAGCGGGAACGGCCAGTGCGGCGAGCACGCCGGGCGCCCCGCCGCTGACCGAGCGGCAGGAGGCGCGGCGCCGCCGCATCCTGCGCGCGAGCGCCCGGCTGGCGGGCCGGGGCGGGTTCGACGCGGTGCAGATGCGCGAGGTCGCGGAGTCCTCGCGGGTGGCGCTCGGCACGCTGTACCGCTACTTCCCGTCCAAGGTCCACCTGCTGGTGGCGGTCATGCAGGACCAGCTGGAGCACATGCACGGCACGCTGCGCAGGCGGCCGCCGGCCGGCGGTACCGCGGCCGAGCGGGTGGCGGAGACCCTGATGCGGGCCTTTCGCGCGCTCCAGCGCGAGCCGCAGCTGGCGGAGGCGATGGTCAGGGCGCTGACGTTCGCCGACCGCAGCGTGAGCCCGGAGGTCGACCAGGTCTCCCGGCGGACGACGGCGATCATCCTGGACGCCATGGGTCTGGAGGACCCGGCCCCCGAGCAGCTCCGCGCGGTCCGCGTCGTCGAGCACACCTGGCACTCGGCCCTGATCGCCTGGCTGTCGGGCCGGGCCTCCATCGCGCAGGTGAGGGTGGACATCGAGACGGCGTGCCGGCTGATCGACCTGACGGCGCCGGGCGGGGAGCGCCCCGCGGGCGCGTGAGCCCGCGAGCACGTGGACCCGGGGACACGTGAAGGACCCCGGGCACACGGCCCGGGGTCCACGGGAACGACCTACGAGACGGGTTCCCTTCGCCGGTATTGCCCGGATCAGGTGACTGGGGGTCGCCTTCCGGTCGCCCGGCCTCGCGGCCCTGCGACCTTCCGGCCTCTCAGCCCGACCGTCGACGTCGGCCACAGCGGAAGCCGAGGCTTCTCGCCAGAGTCGGCATCTCCGGTTGGACTCCCTCACTCGTCCCGTAGGCCTGTAATCAGGTTAAAACACCCATAGGTGGACGCAACCCCCCGAGGCAAGATTTTTTACGGCCGGGCAGCGGGACGCGGCCGCCCCCTCCGCCGACGCTCCGTCACTCCGGGGCGTTCCGTCGCGATGCCCGCCGGGCGCCGCCCGGGACCCCGGTCGCGCGACCCGCCGTCGCCGTGAAGCGCCCCACATGACGCAGGTCACCTACGAAGCCGGACCGTAGATCCGGCGGCTCGGCCCCGGCCGCCGTCCGGCCCTCCGACCTGCGCATTGAGAGCCCGGTCACAGAGCGACCTCTCCCCCTGAATGCGACTACCACTAGTAAAAGGGGTGATTGCGGACGGCTGTCGGGGCTGTTTCCCTGGACGCCGTCGCCAGGCGCCGACGTGCCCCCCCAGGGCCGCGGCGCCGCCGTGTGCCCGCCCCGCATCCGCGCGGCCCGGCACGCCGCGGCCTCCCGTCCCCGACGAAAGGTCCCCCGTGTCCGCCGTTTCCCTTCTCCGCCGCGTCGCCTCCCCGAGGAAGGCCCTCGCCGGTGCCGCCGTGGCCGCCGCCTGCGGCACGCTGATCGTCGCCGCGCCCGCGCAGGCCGCGGCGACCTCGGCCTCCTCCGCGCAGGCGACCGCGCGGCAGATGGTCGGCGACTCGGCCCAGTACCGGTGCTTCGCGCAGATCGTCCAGCACGAGAGCAGCTGGAACGTGACCGCCACCAACGTCTCCAGCGGGGCGTACGGCCTGGTGCAGGCCCTTCCCGCGTCGAAGATGGCCGCGGCCGGCTCCGACTGGCGGACCAACCCGGCCACCCAGATCGCCTGGGGCCTGGACTACATGAAGGACCGCTACGGCAGCCCGTGCGGCGCGTGGGGCTTCTGGCAGGCCAACGGCTGGTACTGAGCCGGCACCCGGCACCGGGCCGGCACGCGGCGCCGGGCCCGCGTCCGGCGCCGCGCCCGCGGTGCGCTCCGCGCCCGCGCCCCCG
>NZ_BAAATK010000048.1:0-52449 GCF_039533365.1 Streptomyces glaucus | reverse complement strand
CCACGTCGTCCTGGAACAGCCGCCCGCCGCGGACGAACCGGAACGCGCCCCGGCCGCCGCCCTGGCCTGGAACGCCGCCGCCGTCACCACCTCCCGCACGGCACCCGCGCGCGAGGACACCCCCCGCGCCCCCGACTTCAGCGTCTACTTCTTCGGCGACTACCCGCAGGACCGGGACGCCTCCGGCCCCGGCCGCTACGAACTGCTCATGGAGGTGGCCCGGTTCGCCGACCGGCACGACTTCCACGCGCTGTGGATGCCCGAGCGGCACTTCCACTCCTTCGGCGGCCTGTTCCCCAACCCGGCGGTGCTCGCCGCCGCGCTGTCCCGCGAGACCGGGCGCATCCGCCTCAACGCCGGCTCCGTCGTCCTGCCGCTGCACGACCCGATCCGGGTCGCGGAGGAGTGGTCGATGGTCGACAACCTCTCCGGCGGACGCGTCGGCATCGGCGTCGCCGGCGGCTGGAACGCCAACGACTTCGTCTTCTTCCCCGACCGCTTCGGCCGGCACCGGGAGACGATGTACGAACAGCTGGAGCAGGTGCGGAGGTTCTGGCGCGGGCAGCCGCTGCGGCGGACCACCGGCGACGGCGAGGCCGAGGTACGGCTGTTCCCGCGGCCCGTGCAGGACGCCCCGCCGATGTACACCGCGGTGGTCGCCAACCCGGCGTCGTACGAACTCGCCGCCCGCCACGACCTCGGCGTCGTCACCAACCTGATGACCCAGAGCGTGGAACAGCTCCGGGAGAACATCGCCCGCTACCGCGACGCCCGGGCCCGGCACGGGCTGGACCCCGGCGCCGGACGGGTGGCCGTGCTGCTGCACACCTACCTCGCCGGGGACCACGACGGCGCGCGGACCGAGGCGTACGAACCGCTGTCCCGCTACATGCGCGCGTCCCTGTCCCTGTTCAGCGGCGTCACCAACAGCCTCGGGCACAGCGTGGACCTGGCCGCCCTCAGCGAGGACGACCTCGAGACCGTGTTCCGCCGCGCGTACGGCCGTTACTGCGACCAGCGGGCCCTGATCGGCACGCCGGACAGCGTCCGCCCGGTGGTGGACGCCGTCGCCGCGGCGGGCGCCGACGAGGTCGTCGCCCTGGTCGACTTCGGCGTCGCGCCGGACGCCCTGCGCGCGGGCCTGCCCCGCCTCGACGCGCTGTGCCGCCACTACCGGGAGAGCATTGCCGGCCGGGAGGACCGCGGGCGCCGGGAGGGGACCGCCGTCCTCGCCCCGCCCGGCCCCGGTGCCGCCCCGCACGACGCGCCGCTGTCCCCCGGCCAGGAGCGCATCTGGTTCCTGGAGCGCCTGCTCCCGGGCCGTACCGCCTACAACGAGGTCAAGGCGATCCGCCTCGACGGCCCGCTCGACGTGCCCGCCCTGCGGGCCGCCGTGCGCGGGCTGGTCGCCCGCCACGAGGGACTGCGCACCGTCTTCCGGGAGAGCGGAGGCGAGCCGCGGCAGGTGGTGCGGGCCCCGGCCGAGCCCGACTTCGAGGTCGTGGACGGCGCCGGCCGGGGCCCGCGAACGGTCCAGGAGGTGCTGGCGGCGGAGAGCGCGCGCCGGTTCGACCTGACGGCCGGCCCGCTGTTCGTCACCCGGCTGGTCCGGCTCGCCGAGCAGGAGCACGTCCTCGTGCTGTCCCTGCACCACATCGTCGTCGACGCGGCCTCCGCCACCGTCCTGGCCCGCGACCTGTCCGCCCTCTACCGCGCCGAACGCGACGGCACCGACCCCGGCCTGCCCGCGCTGACCTGGTCCTACGCCGACTACGCGCGGGAGCGGGCGGCGGACGCGGACCGTCCCGGGACCGAGGAGGACCTGGCCTACTGGCTGCGCGCGCTCGACGGCGAGCTGCCCGTCCTCGACCTGCCCACCGACCGGCCCCGGCCCTCGCCGATGACCTCCCACGGCCGCGCGGTGTTCCGCACCCTCGACGCGGACCTGTCCCGGCGGCTGCGCGCACTGAGCCGCGCCCGCCGCAGCACCCTGTTCATGACCCTGCTCGCCGGGTACGCGGCGATGCTGCACCAGGTCACCGGGCAGGAGGACATCATCGTCGGCACGCCGGTCTCGGACCGGCCGGAGCGGGCCGGGGACCTGCTCGGCTTCTTCGTGAACACCCTCGCCCTGCGCTTCGACCTGTCCGGCGACCCCGCCTTCGACACGCTGCTGGACCGGGTGCGCGCCGTCGCGCTGGACGCCTACGACCACTCCCGGGTGCCGTTCGAGACGGTAGTGCGCGCGCTCGCCCCGCAGCGCAGCACCGACCGCACCCCCGTGTTCCAGGTGCTCGCCGAGTTCCAGTCCGCCGAGCCGTTCCGGTTCGACCTGCCCGGCGTCCGGGCCACACCGCTGGACGCCGGACCGGACAAGGCGCTGACGGACCTCACCGTCTACTTCACCGACCGGCCGGACGGCATCCGCTGCCACCTGGAGTACAACACCGACCTGTTCGACCCGGGCACCGTGGAGGAGTTCTTCGCCGTCTTCCGGGACCTGCTGGCCGCCGCCGTCGAGGCACCGCGGACACCGCTGTCCCGGCTCGCCGCGCGGGTCGCCGACGGGGAGCCCGTGCCCCGCTCCTGGCAGCACGGCCCGTCCCGTCCGCCCGAGGACACCACCGTCCACGCCCTGGTCGCCCGGCGGGCCGCCGCGCAGCCGGACCACCCGGCCGTGATCAGCGGCGACACCCGGCTCACCTACGGCGACCTGGACGAGCGCGCCGAACGGCTCGCCGCCGTGCTCCGCGAACACGACGCCGCGCACGACGGCGGTGACGTGGTGGCCGTGTGGCTGCCGCGCTCCGCCGACCTCGTCGTGGCACTGCTCGCCGTGCTCAAGGCGGGACGCGCCTACGTGCCGCTCGACCCGTCCCTGGGCCGGGCGCGCGCCGCGCAGGTGATCGCCGAGTGCGGGGCCCGGCTCGTGGTGGCGCGGCCGGCCGAGGCGGCCGCGCTGCCGCTGCCCCGGGGAGTGACCGCGGTGGCGCCCGACGCCGTGCCCGAGGGTCCGCGGCCCGCCGGGACGGCCGCCGGCGGCGCACCGTCCGTGTGCTGCGTCGTCTACACCTCGGGCAGCACCGGCACGCCCAAGGGCGTCGAGGTGCCGCACCGGGGCGTCGTCGACCTGTGCCGGTGGCACCACCGGCGGTTCGCGTTCACCGCGGCCGACCGCAGCGCCGTCGTGTGCAGCCAGAGCTTCGACGCGTCGATCCTGGAGATCTGGCCGGCGCTGACCGCGGGCGCGACCGTCGCCGTCGCCGACGAGACGGTCCGCAGGGATCCGCTCGCCCTCGTCCGGTGGTACGCCGGGCAGCGGATCACCTTCTCCATCCTGCCGACGGCCCTGGGCGAGCAGGTGCTGCGGCTGCCGCCGGACGACCAGCCGCCGCTGCGCTTCCTGCTGCTGGGCGGTGACGTGCTGCGCACCCGGCCGCGGCCCGAGGCGCGGTACGAGACGGTGAACGTGTACGGGCCCACCGAGGTCACCGTGCTGTGCACCGTGCAGACCGTGACCCCCGAGGACCGCGGAGCGACCGGGACGGGGGAGGGCATCGCGATCGGCCGCCCGGTCGACAACGTGCGGCTGCGCGTGGCCGACGCGGCGGGCGACCCCGTTCCGGTCGGCGCCGTGGGGGAGCTGTACGTCGGCGGCCCGGGGGTGGCCCTCGGCTACCGCGGCCGGCCCGACCTCACCGCGGAACGCTTCCTGCCCGACCCGGACGGCGGCCCGGACGCCCGCCTGTACCGCACCGGCGACCTGGTGCGCTGGACCGGGGACGGACGGCTGGAGTTCCGCGGCCGGGCCGACGACCAGGTGAAGATCCGCGGCTTCCGGGTCGAACCGGAGGAGGTCTCCCGCGTCCTCAACGGCCTGGACGGCGTACGGGAGGCGGCCGTGCTGGCCCGCCGCGACGACCGGGGCGAGGCGTATCTCGCCGCCTACGCCGTCCCCGCCGGCCCCGTGGGCGAAGCGGCCGCCGACCGGCAGGCGTTCGCCGACCTGGCGGCCGGGGAACTGGCGGACCGGCTTCCGGAGTACCTCGTGCCGCGCGCCTGGCACGTCCTCATCGCCCTGCCCCTGACGGGCAACGGCAAACTGGACCGCGCGGCGCTGCCCCCGCCCGACCTGGTCGCCGCGGTGCCGCACCGGCAGCCGCGCGGCACCGGCGCGGAGCCGGAAGTCGGCCGCCGCACGGACCTCGGGCGGCGGGTGCGCGAGCTGTGGGCGGCCGAGTTCGGCATCGACGCCGACGGGATCGGGGACGACGCCTCGTTCTTCGACCTCGGCGGTCACTCGATCACCGCCATGCGCCTGGTCAACCGGGTCCGGGAGGAGTTCGGCACGGAGTTCCCGATGGCGCGGTTCTACGAGGAGCCGACCCCGCGGGCCATGACGGACCAGCTGGCCCGCACCGCGGGCGGGACGGCGGAGCCCGGCGCCGACTCGGTGGTGCGCCGGGCCCCCGCCACCGAGCAGCAGGTCCGCTTCGCCTCCGTGCACGACTCCCACCCCCTTCCCCAGGTCTTCAACGTGGCCCTGCGGCTCACCCTCACCGGGACCCTGGACGTGGCGGCGCTGCGCACCGCCCTGACCCGGCTCGTGGAGCGGCACGAGGGACTGCGGACCCGCCTGGTGAGGGACGGCGAGGACTGGCAGCAGGAGGTGCTGGCACCCCGGCCGGTGGACCTGCCCGTCGAGGACCTCACCGGCCGTCCGGCGCGGGAGCGGGAGGCCGCCGCGGAACGGGCCTGCGCCGAGGCCGCCGAGACGCCGATCGACCCCACCGGGGGAGCCCCGACGGCCCTGCGCCTGCTGCGCACCGGCGACAGCTCCTGGGTCCTGCTGCTCGTCCTGCACCACTCGGCGTGCGACGGATGGTCGGTCAGCCTGCTGCTGAGGGAACTGGCCGCGCTCTACGGCTCCGCCGTGACGGGCGGTCCCGTCACCCTGCCGCCCGAGCCGTACCAGCCGGCGGCGTACGCGCGCTGGCAGCGGGAGCACGCCGACCCGGCCGCCGACGAGCGGAAGCTGGAGTTCTGGCTGCGGGAGCTCGACGGCGTGCCCTGCACGTCCGGCCTGCCGCCGGACCGGCCCCGGCCCGGTGCCGCGAGCGGACGGGGCGGCGTCGTGACGTTCACCGTGCCGGCCGAGGTACGCGCCGCCGTGGAGCGCTACGCGCGGCAGCGCGGCACGACCCCCTTCGTGGTCACCGCGGCGGCCCTGGGCCGGACGCTGACGCGGAAGTCCGGCCGGCGGGACGTCCTGTTCAACGTCTCCTACGCCAATCGCGAGCGCCGCGCGTTCGAGTCGCTGCTCGCCTGCACGGTCACGGGGTTCCCGCTGCGGGTGCGCGAGGCGGCGGCCGGCTCCTTCGCCGCCGTGACCGACCGGGTCTCCCGCACGGCGGCGCGGAGCATGGACCACGCCATGCCGATCCGCCGCATCGCCCCGGCCATGCGGCGGCGGAAGGGCGTCGACCTGCCGGACCGGCTGGACGTCGGTTTCGCGTACCAGAGTTCCCTGGAGACCGAGGTCGAACTGCCCGGCCTGACCACGGCGGTCGAGGACCTGGCCCCCGCCGCCGCCCGGACCGACCTCACCTTCGGGCTCGTGCCGGCCGGGGACGAACTGGCGGGCTTCATCGAGTATTCGGCCGATTTGTGGGACCGCTCGACGATCGAGGGCTGGGCCCGCGACTACGTCGGGGTCCTGCGGGAGGGAGTCACCGAGGACCCCGGAGCCTGACCCGGCCCCGCGCCGGCCGGCGGGACGCGGCCCACCGCACCCGCCGGCCGGCGCGCTCCCTCGCGCCGCGCCGCCTCGTGGGCCGGATGCGCCGGACCGGGCGGGCGCCGGTGCCGTGGCCGCCCGCCGGAGCCGTCGGCGCCGGGCACCGCGCGGTCCTCCCGGGGCGCCGTGGCGGCGGAGGGGCCGACCGCGGCGAGGGCGGGGGCCGTCGGGAGCACGGCGATCCGTCCCGCGGCCGGCGCCGGCGGCACCGCCCCGGAGCGGACCGCCGCGGCCGTCGCCGTCCCCTGGAAAAGGGCCGAAACACGACCACCCGCCCCCGCGGGACCACGATACTGATGCTTTCCTCACGACCTGCCGACCAGGGGAGCGGAATCGGTGCACACTGCGCGCAACGCGGACGGAGAGCCGGGCGGCACCCGGATCGGGCGTCATGCGGTGGTCGTCGGCGGCAGTCTGGCGGGCCTGCTCGCGGCCCATGTCCTCGCCGCCCACGCGGACCGGGTGACCGTCGTCGAGCGCGACCGGTTCCCCGACGAGCCGGAGCCGCGCCCCGGCGTGCCGCAGAGCCGGCACATCCATGTCCTGCTGGAGGGCGGGCAGTCGGCCCTGGAGTCACTGCTGCCGGGCTTCCTGCACGAGCTGCGGGCGGCGGGCGCGCCGCGGGTGGGCATGCCGGCGGACATGGTGCAGTGGCAGAACGGGTGCTGGTTCCGCCGGCTGCCCGCGTCGACGTACATCCACACCGGTTCCCGTGCCCGGCTCGAGCACCTCGTGCGGCGACGGGTCCTCGCCAATCCGTCGATCACCGTGGTGCAGGGCACGGAAGCCGTCGGTCTCCTGGGCGACGCCTCCCGGGTGCGGGGCGTGCTGCTGAGGGAACGCGGCGACGCGGCGGACACGGAGCCCCGGCCGGTCGAGGCCGACCTGGTCGTGGACGCCTCCGGCCGGGGCACGAAGGCTCCGCGGTGGCTCACGGCGCTCGGGGCGCGAGCTCCGCGGGAGGAGACCATCGACACGGGTCTCGCGTACGCCACCCGGATGTACCGCGACACGAGCGGCATCCTCGGCACCGGCACCCTCGGCTACCACGTCGTCCCCGGCCCGTCCCAGACCCGCGGCGCCGTCGTCCTGCCCCTGGGGGACGGCACCCATCTCGTCACCTTCTCCGGGCTGCGCGGTGACGAACCGCCCACGGACGAGGAGGGGTTCACGGCCTACGCCGAGAAGCTGCCGCATCCGTTCGTGCACCGGTGGCTGCGCGCGTCCGAGCCCCTCTCCCCGGTGTTCGGTTTCCGCAACACCGCCAACGTCCGGCGCCGGTACGACCTGCCGGGCCGGAGCCCGGCCGGATTCCTGGCGACCGGCGACGCCCTGTGCGCGTTCAACCCGATCTACGGGCAGGGCATGGCCGTCGCCGCGATGAACGCGGTCGCCCTCCGCGACGCCCTGGCCGATCCACGCCGTACGCCCACGACACGCCGCGTGCAGCGGGCACTGCTGTCGTCGTCCCGGCAGGCCTGGGACATCTCGGCCGGAGCCGACAAGCACATGCCCGGCGCCACCGGCACCGCGGTCACCGGCGGCGCCGCGGACCGCGCCACCGGGTGGTACCTGCGCCGGGTCCAGGAGCGCTACCCCGGCGACCCCGTGGTCGGGGCGGCCTTCCGGTCCGTACTGAGCCTGGCGGCGCCGCTGACCGTGCTGTTCACCCCTCCGGTGGCGCGGGCCGTCCTCTTCGGCCCGGCCGCCCCGACCCCCGCCGAGCCTCCGGCGGCCCGCGAGGAACCGGTGATCTGAGACCGTCTTCCACCGGTCGGCACGTGTCCGAGCCGCGCGCCCGTGGAGGTCCCGCGCGAGCGACGACGCGAAGAGGCGTTCGTGCGGCACCTCCGTCGCCGCGTGGGACGAGGCGATGGACCCGGACCGGTTCGACCTCGTCCGGTCCGACGTCCGGGCCGGCCCGGACGTCCTCCGCCCGCGCTTTCCCGGGGCGGACGAGACCGTGTCAGTGCGCCGGAGCGAGGTCGCCGGTGAGGGGGACGTCCGGGTGCGCGGCATTGCTGACGACGGCCAGGCGCGGCCCCCTCGGGCCGGGCTGCCACTGGCCGCCGACCAGCGGCAGAAGGGCGATGTTGGGGGTCGGCCCCCGTGTCCAGTCCAGGGTTCCGGCGATGGTGTCGACGGTGGATCCGGCGACGGCCCGTGCGACGGACGCGCGGTCGGTGGGATCGTCCGCGGCGGTGAGGGCGTGGTGGGCGGTCTCCAGCAGGGCGTGGGCCAGGCCCAGGGGCTGGAGCCAGGCAGCGCCGGTGGCCTGCTGGTAGGCGCGGGCGAGTTCGGCGCAGGTGGTGCCGTCCAGGCTGGAGCGGTAGGGGTGCCCGGGGCTCCAGTAGACCAGGGTGGCCACGCGCGCGTCGGCGAGTTCGCCGTGGACGCCGGGGGCGGGAGCGGTGTGCGTGTGCGGATAGGTCAGCCAGCGTGAGCAGGTGATCAGCCGGGGCCGCAGTCCCGCCTCACGGGCCTTCCGGTGGAAGAGGGCCAGGTCGGTGGCGGTGGCGGCGCTGGTGACGAGACCGACGCCGTGCTCCCGCATCCGGTCGACCTGCGTCCCGAAGTCGTCGGCCGGCTCCCGGTAGGGGCCGAGATCGACCAGGGAGCGTCCGCGCGCGGACGCCACCGGGGGGAAGCCGTACCGGTCGTGGCGCAGCAGCCGCCCCTGCAGGTCGTCGTTCCAGAGGCAGCCGACGGGAGCGTGGCCGTCGACCCCCTCCCACAGGTCGGCGAAGACGCTCGCGATGCCGTCCAGTCCCCAGGCGAAGTGGTACGTCCACCGGAAGCGGTGCCCGGGATCGGCGCCGCGGGCGTGGACGTACGCCTGCCAGGGGAAGGTGGTCGACACACAGGGGACCTCCGCCGCCTCGCACGCGTCGGTGACGGCGGGCAGTACCCGCGTCCCGGCCATGGTGAGCACGAGGTGCGCCCCGTCCGCACGGACCAGATCGCGCACCGCGGCCCGGGCCGCCTCCGGATCGGATCGGCTGTCGCGCACGGCGACGGTCACGTCGTAGCGGCGGCCGCCGTTGCGCACGTGCGCGAGCCGGGGCGCCAGTGCCCGCAGGACGTACGACAACGGCGTCCCGAGCGGGGCCAGCCGCCCCGTCAGGGGCGCCACCACGCCTAAACACAAGGAATTCGACGACATCTCGGCTGACGAACCGCCTGTCCTTCTCGTTGGGTCTTCCCGGATTCCCCGTCGCGGAGGGGGCCGGTGCCGCGGCGCCGGCGGACGCCGAGCCCCGGACACCGGCCCCCTCACCCCCCGTCGGGGCCGCTCAGTGGCCGGAGTGGTCCACGGTGATGCAGGTGGTCCGGCTGAACACCGCCACCGTCTCGTTGCCGCAGTTGTTGCTGTGGCCCGAGGCGTTGCGGGCGAAGAGGAGGTTGGACAGGACGCCTCCGCTGGGGCCGGCCACGTCTCCGCCGCCGTTGCCGTGGTCCTTGGTCACACAGGTGCGCTCCTTGAAGAGCGCCAGCTTGCCCGTGCCGCAGAGGTTGGCGTGACCGGAGGAGTTCCGGCCGGAGAGGTTGGACAGCACACCGCCCGCCCCCGCGTCGCCGTCAGCGGCATGGGCCGTGGCCATGCCGGCGGGGGCCGCCATCAGCATCCCCACCATCGAAGCCATCACCGCGATACGCCGTGCGCCGTACATCTGTGTCGGTTTCCTTCCGTCGGGTCGGTCCCGGCCGCGGAGCCGGGTTCGTCCGTTCCAACGACGGCGTGGACGATCGGCATGTGCTTCACGCCGGTGAATCATCTGCAAGAAGGTTGATCGGTTACTCCGACGGGATGGCGAGTGTGCGGCCGTTGACGGCGTCCCGACCGGTGCGCACGCTCCGCGGCGCCGGCCGGCCCGTTCCGGGGACCGCGGATGGCCGTGTCCGGTCCCCGGCCCCGCCGCGCGCCTGCGCCGAGGACCGGAGGCGACCGCGCGGTCCCGCCCGACGCCGCGGCGAACCGCCCGGCACGGCGCGGCCCGGCTCGGCGGACGCCGCCGGGCCGGGCCGCGACCCTCTCGACGCGTTCCGCGACGGACTCCTCACCGGCCCGCGGCGCGGGACGCCGGGACGACGTCGCCGCCCCGCACCGCGGGCCCGGACGCGGCGGGCAGCACGTCCGCGCCGGGTCAGGAGGGGATGCGCACCGCCAGGAGGGCGACGTCGTCGTCGTTGAGCGGCGGGCGGACCTGCGCGAGGAGACGGTCGGCCAGGGACTCCAGGGGCCGGTGGGCCAGCGCCGCGGCGTGCCGGCGCAGGCGGTCCAGGCCCTCGTCGATGGAGCGCCCCGGCGATTCGACCAGCCCGTCGGTGTACAGCAGGAGGGTGGATCCGGGAGGCAGTACCGCGGTCGCGTCGGGCCGGACCCGGTGGGCCGCGACGCCCAGCAGGATGCCGTGCCCGTCGGTGAGGTAGCGGGCCACGCCGTCGTGGGTGATCAGCAGGGGCGGTGGATGCCCGGCGTTGGTCCAGGACAGCTCGTACTGCCCGGTGTCGGCGACGGTCAGCCGGGCGAAGATCATGGTGGCCATGGACACTTCGGTGACGTGCAGGGACGCGTGATCGAGCCACTCGACGATCTTGCTCGGCGGTTCCTGCTGCGACCAGGCGTAGGCGCGGAGCATGTTGCGCAGTTGCGCCATGCCGGCCGCGGCGTCCAGGTCGTGGCCGACGACGTCGCCGATGGCCAGGGCCGTGACGTCGTCCGCCAGGGGGAACACGTCGTACCAGTCGCCGCCGACCTGTGAGGCGTCGGGCGCCGGAAGGTAACGAGCGGTCATCCCCAGCCCCGGCACCCGCGGCAGCTGGGGCAGCAGATGACGCTGCATGGTCTCGGCGACCTTGCGCTGCCGCTGGTAGAGACGCGCGTTCTCCAGGGCCAGCCCGGCCCGGCGCGCGATGTCCTCCAGCAGGGTGATGTCGGACGGGGTGAACCGTTCCGGCCGTTCCGAGCGGCCCAGGGTGAGAGCGCCCAGGACCTCGCGCAGGCTGCGGATGGGGGCGATGGCGGCCGAGTGCATGCCGGTCGCCTCGAACAGACGGCGCTGCTCGACCGCGATGCCCGAGTCCGGCGGTCCCTGGTAGGTCTCGGGCCCGGCGAGCGCGGACGCCACGCCGCGCAGGGCGCGGGACAGCGGCATCGGGGACTCCTGCGGCACCGGCGGCATCGGTCCCTGGAGATCCTCCCGGTACGTCAGGCCTCCCTCCTCCGAATGTGCGACCGCGAAGCGCCACACCTCGTCGCGTTCGGTGATCAGGTCGATGACCGCCCAGTCCGCCAGCCGGGGCACGACCAGGCCGATCAGCGTGTGCAGCGCCTCGTCGACGTCCAGGGTGGAGGTCAGCAGCGTGGTCGTCTGCGCCAGCAGGGCGAGCCGTTCCAGCTCCGTGAGCGACGCGGTGACCGGCTCCGGCTCCCCGCCCTCCGTCCCGGCGTCGTCACGGGGATGGAAGATCACCAGCGTGACGGCGGGGCGGTCGGCGGGGGCGTACGACGTGACCAGCCACGACACCGGCAGCAGTGAGCCGTCGCCGCACTCCATCCACGCGTCGCCGCCCTGTGCCGTGCGGCCCGACAGGGTGGCTCCCCGGATCCGGCACTGCGTCCTGGGCAGGAGCTCCCCGCGCTGGTTGCGGTGCAGCAGGTCGTGCGCGTCCCGGCCGACCAGCGCCGCCGCGGGCCGCCCCAGGAACCGCTCGGCCCGGGCGTTGACGCCGAGGATGCAGCCCTGCTCGTCGGCAAGGTAGGCGCCGGTGCCCAGAGCGTCCAGTGTCGCGGCGAGCGCGTCCGGGGCGTCTTCCCGGACCTGCTCGCCGGCCGTGTCCGCTGCCGTGCTCTCGGTCATGTTCTCGCCTTCCGACCGGAGGCCCCGTGGTGCGGTCGGCGTCCGTTCGTGTCTGGTTCCGGTGTTCCCCGATGGGCACGGGCGACGCGCGCGCGGGCGCCCCGCGGGCCGGGTCCGCTGCCGTCGGCCGGGTCCGCCGAGGCGCTTGCTTTGCTGTGGTGAAGTGAAATCTCGGTGTCCTGTTCCAACTCGTCCCGACATCGGAGCGCGGTGTCACCGCGGCCCTGCCGGCGCATCCCGCGGGGCCCTGGGAGCTGCGGGGAACGTGCGGGCAGGCCGACGTTACCTCCGGTGCTCCGCGCGCGGAACGCCAGGTGACGTGCTCCGCCCGCCACGCCCCGGCCCCCGGCGCCACCGGGAACGACACCGCGGTGCCCGTGGCCGCGAGTCGGGGGCACCCGCCGTTCGCTTGTGTGTGCGGCCTGGGGTAGGGTCCCCTCCGTTTCCAGCTACCGACTGATGGGGCGCGGGTACGGGGAGTGTCGGAGGGCAGCAAGACGATGGAATCCCAGGTGAGTGAGGGCGGATCCGTGGACCTGGACGACACCCGGTTGGAAGAGATGACTCCGGAACCGCTCCTGACCCGGGACTACGAGACACGCCCCTCGCTGGTGTACGAGCGGCTCAGGCAGCGGCACGGCCCGGTCGCGCCGGTGGACCTGCTGGGTGTCCCCGCCTGGCTGGTTCTGGGCTACCGGGAGGCCCTGGAGGTGCTCCAGGACAACGACGGGTGGCCCAAGGGGCTGGAGAACTGGCGGGCCCGCTCGGAGGGCCGCGTGCCGGCCGACTGGCCGCTCGGACCGTCTCTGGAGGTCAACCATGTGTTCATCCAGGGCGGCCCCGGATACCGGAGGCTGCGGACCGCGTGGGACGCGGCCCTCAAACCGTTCCAGGACCCGCGCCACCCCCAGGCGAAGCGACTGAGGACGGCCGTCACCGCCTACGCCGACGAACTGATCTCCCTGGTGGGGCAGGGCGGCAGCACGGGCGTGGCCGACCTGTCCGCGCAGTTCTCCCGGCCGCTGCCGCTGATGGTGGCCAGCCATCTGCTCGGCTTCCCCGGCTCGCAGGGCGACGACGCGCTGATGGACATGTGGCGGGTGCTGGACGCGGGACCGGACGCCGAGCCCGCCCTGGAGCGGCTGCTGGCGGCGCTGGCGGACCTCGCGGCGGTGAAACTGGAGGAGCCGGGGGACGACTTCCCCTCGTTCCTGCTGGCCGCGCACCCCGAGCTCTCCCTCGACGAGCTGGCCCGTGAGCTGTTCATGCTGCTCGGCATGACGTCCGACCACGTCGGCATCCTCATCTCCAACACCGTGGTGGAGGTCGTCTCGGGCGAGGAGGGCGGCGTACGGGCGAGCCTGTCCGCCGGGATGGTCAGGGAGACCATGAACCGGGTGGTCATGCGGAAGCCGCCGCTGGTGAACTTCGTGCCGCGCTTCGCGGCCAAGGACACCCCGCTCGGCAACTACCTGATCAGGCAGGGCGACCCGGTGTGGGTCTCCGCCGGCGCCGCACACGCCGACCCGCTCTTCTCCACCCACGTGGCGCCGAACACCGCCATCAGCACCCGGGCGCACCTGTCCTGGGGTGCCGGCCCCCGCCAGTGCCCCGCGCGCGAGCTGGCGCTGTCGGTCGCGGCGGCCGGGGTGAGCCGCCTGTTCGAGCGGTGCTCGCACCTGGACCTCGCCCTCCCCGCCGACCAGCTGCCGTGGCGTTCCTCGCCCTTCATGCGGGGCCTGCGGTCGCTGCCCGTGCGGTACGAACTCGCCGCGGCGCCCGAGCAGCCGCCGTCGGCGTCCGACCCGGCGCCGGGGGCGGACGGGACGCCGCTGCCGGACCCGGCCGCCCGGCAGCGCTCCTCGCTGTGGCGCTATCTGACGGGCCTGATCCGCACCGGCCGCTGACCGCGGGACTCCGGCGCCGCACGGCCGCGGCCGGCGGGAGCGGCGGACCGGCCGGCCGCGGATCCTCTTCGCCGGGCTGCGGGCGGGCCGTGGCGGACCGGCCGCCGGTCCGCCACGGCCGGTCCGGCTAGGCGCCGGCGGGCCCGGCCTGCTGCACGACCTCGAAGGACCACAGCGTGGACCCGCTCGCGGCCGGCTTGGGACGCTCGCCGCTCTCCGGGCCGCCGCCCTGATGGGCCGCCTTCATGGGGCCCTCCATCCAGGCCTGGAAGGACTCCTCGTCGCGCCACCGCGTGTAGACCAGATAGGTGTCGGTGCCCTCGACCGGCCGGAGGAGTTCGAACCACTCGAACCCGTCGGAGTTCTCCACGGCGTGGGCGCGGGAGGCGAAGCGCTTCTCCAGCGTCTCCCGCTGCTCGGCGGGGACGGTCAGCACATTGATCTTCACTACGCTCATGGCCCCATCCTGCCGCACGGCGGCGGACAGGGCGGACAGCGGCCCCGGCGTCGTGCGGCTCCGCGGCGCACCGGGCGGCGGGCGCCGACCGCCGGCCGCCTACTCGGAGTCGTCCTCCCGGACCTCGTAGGTCCTGGTCCAGGTGGCCCCGCAGCGGCAGTGGGAGTGCTCCACGAGCTCACCGTGCTCGGTGACTGCCAGCCCTCGGGTGATACGGACGTGTACGTGCTGAGGCATGAGCGGACTTCCTTCCCGTGCGTCCTGTCCGGAAACGGGCCGGACACGGCATTCTTCGCACGGGCGCGGAGTTCGTGTAGGAGCCACGTCACACCGGCGGACCGGAGCGGTGAACGCGTCGGGCGCCGACGGCGGAGGGCACCGGTGACGCGCGGTGCGCCGGCGGGGCGGGCCCGGCGCGTCGGGGGAGCGGGGGCCGGGCCCGCCCCACCGGCGGCCGGACGCCGGTGGGGCGGCGGCGCAGGGTCAGTCGCGGCCCATGGCCTTGCGGACCGCGTCGCGGGTGCGGTCCATCAGAGCGGCGACCGGGCCCAGGGCGACATTGGCCGCGGCGGACTCCACGCCGGGGTGGGGCCGGGTGGGCGCCATGGCCTCGGCCGCCTTCACGCCCTTGGCCAGTGAGGCGAGTGTCGCGGCGTCGGTGCCGCGCCGGATGTGGACGAACTCGTAGCGTTCCTCCGCCCGGGCGTGTTCCTGGACGTCGGCCCGCAGCGCCAGCAGCTGCGGCATGAACTTCGGGTCGGCGGTGTCCATCTCGTCCAGAGCGCTCAGCGTCTCCTTGGCCGACCGCTCCTCCGCGAGGCGGGCCGCCACGACCTCCTCACCGCCCGTCACGTTGCGGCGGACGTAGGGATGCACCACCTCCTCCTCCGCCGTCTCGTGGACGGCGAGGAGCCGCACCAGCCGGCGGAAGGCCTCCTTGCGGGCGTCGCCCTCGGCGGCCTCGACCTCGTCGAAGAGGTTGCGGATGTCCCCGTGCTGGCGCATGAGGAGGGCCACCACGTCGTCGTCCGGGGCGGCGTCGTCGCCGGCCTGCGGTGTGCGGATCTCGGACACGGCGGGCCTCCTCACTTCTCGCGCAGGCTGGGGTCGGGGTGCTCGCCCTCGGTGACCAGGCGGTACTCGCGCCCGAACATCTCGTCGTGCTGCGCCATCACCCGCTCGCTGGGCGGCTCCTCGCCGCCGTGGATCTGCTCCTGCATCCGCTCGAACCGCTCATGGGCCTCCCGGACGTAGCCGGCGCCGAGCGTCGTCAGGTCGATCTGCGTGTCGAGCAGCTCCCGCAGGTACGCCTTGTTCGGCTCGAAGGTCAGCACGTCGGGCAGGTGCGGCGCCAGCACCGACTCCGGGTCCCGGCCGTCGTGACGGCGCATCAGGTCGCAGGCGAGGTGCAGGTGCTCCAGCTCCTGGTTCAGGTGCAGTTCCCAGATGGCCTTCACCTTGGGGTCGCTCTCCTGCTCCATGAAGGAGTAGTAGAGGTAGCACTCGTTGTACTCGTGGTTGACGAGCTGCTCCCACCACGTCTCGCCGGGGTCGACCAGCGACTCGTAGTGGGTGACGTGCTCCTCCTCGATCAGCCCGATCTCCTGGTAGAGCTGACGGGCGATCGGCTCCATGTACTGGGGGCCGACGTTCATGTAGAAGTTCATGGTCTGCTGCTCCGCCGACATGATCGTCAGGGCGTGCAGCTTGGACAGCGGGTCGGTGCGGGTCTTGTCGTAGGGATCGCGCACGTTGTCGGCCGGGTGGCGGTGGTGGAACTTCGTCGGGCGGCCCGGCATGACCTCCGTGAGACCGTCGACGATCGCGTCCGCCTTGCGGTGCTCGATCATCTCGTAGAGGTTGGCGTACCGGTACAGGTGGTCGAAGTCCTCCAGCACGCCGAACTGGTACGCCTGCTTGAGGTAGGGGTCCGGCTCCATCCGGGCGACCCAGGCGGTGAGGTCGACGGCGACCTGCTCGTAGGCGATGGTCGTCTCCAGCACCGACGAGACGCCGGGCAGCAGCCAGTTGACGGTCTTCTGCTGCTGGTGCTCGATGTAGCGGACCTCGGCGAGTTGACGCTTGACGTCGGGGTCGGCGGTGTGGCGGGCCAGCTGATGGCTGAACAGGATCGCTTCGACCTCGATGCCGTTCATGGTGATGACACGACAGCGCGTGTACGGGTCGCAGTGGTCGGGGTCGATGGGGGTGACGTTCAGCTCGCGCCAGTTCCTGAGCTGACGGTCCAGCGGGATACCGCGTTGTTCCAGGGGATTGAATGTCACCTTCGTGCCTCCCGGGTGGTCAAGGGTGAGTACGCAGGTCCCCCGTGACGGGGAGATCAGTCACCGGCGAGGGGGAGAACCTCGGCCATCCTCGGCACCGGCGGCGCCGGGGGGTGTCTCCCTCGCCGGACCGCACACGGCGCTCACTCCGCCGGGGGCGTCCCCGGGGGTGCGTCACCCTTGCCGCTCCTATCGAATTTCGATAGATTCCTATCGCTGTTCGATCGAAGGAGAGGCGATGGGAAAACTGACCGTGCTTGCCCTGCGCGCCGTGCTCGCGGTGCTGCTCGCCGGCTCGCTGTTCCTCCAGACGGTGATGGTGCCGTTGCTGGCCGCCGACCTGGAGGGGGCCGAGGACCTCGCCCACCCGCCCGCCGCCTACGTCGTGGTCGTCCTCCTGGGCGTCGTGACGGCCCAGGTCGTCCTGGTCTGCGTGTGGCGGCTGGTGACGATGGTCCGCCGCGGAACCGTCTTCTCCCACGCCGCCTTCCGGTACGTGCACACCGTGATCGGCGCGTTCACGGCGGCCGCCCTGCTGGTGTTCGCGCTCGCGGTCCTGCTGGCGCCGGGCGAGGCCGTCGCCCCGGGCGTCGTCCTGCTGGTCTGCGGGGTGGTCGTGGCGCTCCTGGGAGTCGCGCTCATCGTGCTGGTGCTGCGGATGCTGCTCGCCCAGGCCGTCGCGCGCGACGTCGAGGCGGCCCGGATGGAGACCGAGCTGGAGGCGGTGATCTGATGCCGATCGCGGTCGACATCGACGTGATGCTGGCCAAGCGGAAGATGTCCGTGGGGGAGCTGGCGGACCGCGTCGGGATCACGCCGGCCAACCTGGCCGTGCTCAAGAACGGCCGCGCCAAGGCGGTGCGCTTCACGACGCTCGCCGCCCTGTGCGAGGTGCTGGAGTGCCAGCCGGGAGACCTCCTGCGCTGGGAGCCCGGGGACACGGCGGACGGGTGACGCAGGTCGCCGGCGTCCGCGGACCGGCGGCCGCGCGGCGCCCCGTGCCCACGCCGTCCGCCCGGCAGGCCGGACGAGGCGGCCTGCCGGGCGGACGGCATGTCCTCATCTGTGGGACACCTGTCGCGAGGGACATGGCCGTTCCCGGCCGGCGCGACGATGCTGGAAGGCACCGGGGGCCGCGGGCCCCCTCCCACCGATCCGAAGGCGGACGCCATGACCAGCTCCCGTGCCGCAGAGGTGCAGATCCCCGACACCGCGCTCGCGCGTGAGGCCACGGAACTCATCCGGGACACCACCAGCGAGCTGATCTACCACCACTCACGCCGCGTGTACTTCTTCGGCAGCCTGCAGGGACGCAACCGCGGCCTCGCGTTCGACCCGGAACTGCTCTACATCGGCGCGATGTTCCACGACGTCGGGCTGAACGAGGAGTTCCACGCCAGCGGGCGCAGGTTCGAGGTGGACGGCGCCGAGGAGGCCAGGCGTTTCCTGCAGGCCCACGACGTGCCCGCCGACGGGATCCGCCGCGTCTGGACCGCCATCGCCCTGCACACCACCCCCGGCATCCCCGCGTTCATGGAACCGGAGGTCGCCCTGGTGACCGCGGGCGTGGAGTACGACGTCCTCGGCATCGGCTACGACGACATCCCGGAGGCCGACCGGGCCGCGATCGTCGCCCTGCACCCCCGCCCCGACTTCAAGCGCCGGATCCTCGCCGCCTTCACCGAAGGCGTCCGTCCCAAGCCGGAGACCACGTTCGGCAACGTCAAGGCGGACGTCCTGGCACGGTTCGTGCCCGGCTTCGAACGGGGCGACTTCGTGGACACCGTCCTGGGCTCCCCGTGGAAGGAGTGACGCCCGCCGCGCGGCCGGGCCGCCGCGTCGTCGCCGTCGTCGCCTTCGACGACGTGCAGCTCCTCGACGTCACCGGCCCGGCCGAGGTCCTCACCACGGCCAACTCCTTCGGCGCCCGCTACGACGTGCGCCTGGTGTCGCCCACGGGGCGGGACGTCCGTACCTCGTCGGGCGTCCGCCTGGGCGTCGAGGGCACCCCCGCGGCCCTGCCCGAATGCCTGGACACCCTGATCGTCCCGGGACGCCGTGACTGGCGGCACGCGGTCGCCGACACCGGCCTGGCCGCGCTGACCGCGGAGCTGTCCGGGCGCGCCCGGCGCACGGCCTCCGTGTGCGCCGGCGCGTTCGTCCTGGCCGCGGCCGGGCTGCTGGACGGCCGCCGTGCCGCCACGCACTGGGAACTGGCCGCGGACCTGGCCCGGGCCTTTCCCGGCGTGCGGGTGGAGGCGGATCCGCTGTTCGTACGCGACGGGTCGATCACCACCTCGGCCGGCGTGACCGCGGGCGTGGACCTGGCCCTGTCCCTGGTCGAGGAGGACCACGGCCCGGAAACGGCCCGCGACACCGCCCGCCGGCTCGTCGTCTTCATGGCCCGCCCCGGAGGGCAGTCGCAGTTCAGCGCGCGTCTGGTCACCCACCGCTCCGACAGCGCGGTGGTGCGCCGGGTGATGGACGCGGTGGTGACGGACCCGGCCGCCGGCCACGACCTGCCCTCCCTCGCCCGGCGCGCCGGGGTGAGCCCCCGCCACCTGGGCCGCCTGTTCCGCGCGGAGACCGGGATGACGCCCGGCCAGTACGTCGAGGCCGTTCGCACGGAGGCCGCCCAGGCCCTGCTGGAGAGCGGCGCCCGCACCTTGGAGGAGGTGGCCCGGCTGGCCGGATTCGGCTCCTCCGAGACCCTGCGCCGGGTCTTCCAGCAGCGTCTCGGTGTCGCCCCGTCCGCCTACCGGGCCCGGTTCCGGTCCACCGTCACCCGGGCCGGGCCGGGGCGCCGGGCGGTGGAGGACGCGAAGAACTCCAGGAGCACCGGACCGGCCCGGCCGGAAGGGGGCCGGCCGGTGCGGTGAGGTCCGCTCCCGAAAGGGGCCGGACCCGGATCGCCGATCGGCCCGGGCAGCCCTTTCGCCGGGGCCTCGTGCGGCGGGATCCGCTCCTCCGCGCCGCGCGCGCCGCGGACCGGGGCCGGAAGGAGCCCGCGCGATCCCGGCACACCCGGCCGGCCGCGCCGGTCCGGCCGCTTCCCGGGGTGCGGCGGCCCACCGCCGTACCCGCCCCCGGTGTTCGGCCGGCGGACCGGGGCATCCGCACAGCACGACACCGAACTCACCCGATCCAAGGGGGCGGACACCATGCTTGCCATCGTCTCGGCGGTCCTGTTCTTCATCGCCTTCCTGATCAACGCCGCCGACATCGCCACCAACGACACCTTCACCTCGACCAACTTCATGCTCGTCGGCCTGACCCTGCTGGCCCTGCACGTCGCGGGCATCGGCAGCGGCCGGCCGGTCCGCGGCCGCAGGTGACGGGAGCGCCGGGCCGGGAAAATCCGCGTGCTCCCGCGGGACCGCGGGCGGTACCGTCCCGGAATGCCCCATGACGACGGTCACTTCGGAGAGAACGTCGCGGCCGCCTACGACGAGTCGGCGGCGGACATGTTCCGCCCGGACGTGGTGGATCCGGCGGTCGACATGCTGGCCGGTCTCGCCGGCGACGGCCGCGCGCTCGAATTCGGCGTCGGCACCGGCAGGATCGCGCTGCCGCTGGCCGCCCGCGGCGTTCCCGTGCACGGCATCGACCTGTCCCGGGCGATGGTGGCCCGGCTGCGCGCCAAGCCAGGCGGCGAAGCCGTCGGCACGACGATCGGCGACTTCGCGACCACACGGGTGGACGGCGCGTTCGCGGTGGTCTGCCTCGTCTTCAACACGATCAACAACCTGACGACCCAGGACGCCCAGGTGGCCTGCTTCCGCAACGCGGCGGACCACCTCCGGCCCGGCGGCTGCTTCGTGGTCGAGGCGGGGGTGCCGGACCTGCGCCGCCTGCCGCCGGGACAGAACGCGGTGCCGTTCCACATCAGCCCCACGCGCTGGGCGTTCGACACGTACGACACCGCCACTCAGGCGATGAGCTCGCACTACGTCACGATCGTCGACGGGCGCGCCGAGTACCGGTCGATTCCGTTCCGGTACGTGTGGCCCTCCGAGCTGGACCTGATGGCCCGGCTCGCCGGACTGCGGCTGCGGGACCGCTGGGAGAGCTGGACCCGGGCGCCGTTCACCGGCGACAGCGGCCGGCACGTCTCGGTCTGGGAGAAACCCGCCGCCTGACCGCTCAGACGGCGGGAGCGGTGCGGATCGCGGCGATGTCGAGCTGGAGCCGCACCTTCTCACTCACCATGGCGCCTCCCTCGGCGAGCCGGGAGTTGTAGACCAGCCCCCACTCGGAGCGGTTGATGGTGGTGGTGCCGTCGAAACCGACCCGCTCATAGCCGAACGGGTCGGTGACATGCCCTATGTAGGTGAGTTCGAGAACGACGGGGCGGGTCGTGTTCTTGATGGTGAGGTCGCCGGTCATGCGATAGACGTCGGGACCCGCGATCTGCACGGCGGTGCTGGCGAAACGCATGTGCGGGTAGGTCCTGGAATCCAGGAAGTCACGGCCGACCAGATGGGCGTCGCGCTGCTGCACACCGGTGTCCACGCTGGCGGTGGACACCACGATCTCCGCCTCGGAGCGGGCCGGGTCCCGGCCGTCGAAGTACAGGCGGCTTTGGTACTCGGTGAAGGCGCCGCGCACCGTGGTGACCATGGCGTGCCGGACGGAGAAGCCGATCCGGCTGTGCGCGGGGTCGACGACCCACTCCCCGGTCAGCGCCGCCAGGGCGGGATCCGGCACGACGGCCGGGGCGGACGCGGGCGGACCCTCGGCGAACGGCGGGGCGGCGGGCGGTGCCTGGCGGCGGAGTGACGCACCGCGGTTGAACAAGTTCATGATTCATCTAGGTACTGCACAGAAGATAGTGCCGCAAGTCCTCGCCGGGAGCCGAATCCTTCCGGGCCGTACCGGACGCCGCAACAATGGCTTTCGCACGCCGGACGATCACAGAAAATTCACAGAACTTCGGCCGGGGGGCGGTGAAATCGATTCGCCCCAAGGCGGACCTGCGAAGCCAACCACCCCAAAGGCCATGAGTTTTTCCTTTCGGTATATCGCCACGGCGGCGGGCCGGGTATTCCGTCCGGCGGCGCCGCCGGACGGCCGGCACGGCCCGGAGCACGTCCGGCCGTTCCAGCCCCTGAGCAGCCGTTGACATCCGGCCGGGCGACTGCCTTAATTACGGGCCAGAACGGTCATGGGCGTCAGCGACAGACCCTGGCTTGCCGGCCGGCGGCCCCCGCGCCGCGGTGGGGCGCCCCAGGTGACGGCCGGGCCGCTGACGTTGCGGCGAGCGCGAGGGCCCCGAGGGCCGGAAAAGCGAGTGACGACATGGACGCGACTCCCCGGACGGCCGTGCGCCGCCCGCAGAGCCGCGCGCTGCCGCACGCCGGCATCCTCGTCGCCGACCGCGCCGTCGATCTGCTCCGCGTCAACAGCGCGCTGTGTACCGCACCGGGCCGTGCCCGTTGTCGGGGCTGACTCCCTTCACCCCCCGCGTCCCCGGCGCACACCGTCCGACCGGTGCGCGCCGCCCGTCCAGCCCCCGGTGACCGTGCGTCCCGGTGCGCCGCGTCGCGCCGTTCCCCAGCCGTCGTAGCCGCACCGGCCCGCCGCGGCCCGCCGGGGTGTCCGACCCCGCCGGAGCCCTCATGAGTGAACTCCCAGGCGGCGTCGTCCCGTTCGCCGAGGCGTCGCCCGCCCCCACCCCGCCGGAAAAACCCACCGCGCAGCGGGTCCAGCCGCTGCGCCGGCCCGGCCGCTGGATCGTCACCGCCGTGGTACTGGTCCTGGTCGCCCAGTTCGTCCACGGCCTGGTCACCAACCCGTTCTACCAGTGGGACCGCTTCGGCTACTGGTTCCTGCGGCCGGTCATCCTCGACGGACTGCTCGTCACCCTCGAAGTGGCCGCCTACAGCGCCGTACTGGGCCTGCTCGGCGGCATCCTGCTCGCGCTCGCCCGGCTCTCCGGGAGCCCGGTGCTGCGCGCGGTCAGCTGGACCTACGTCTGGGCGCTGCGCTCGGTCCCGCTCATCGTGGTCCTGCTCTTCCTCTACAACTTCAGCGCCCTGTACAAGACGCTGAGCGTGGGCGTCCCCTTCGGGCCGGCCTTCTTCACCTTCGACGAGTCCCGCCTGGCCACCGACATGGTCGTCGCCGTCGTCGGCCTCAGCCTCAACGAGGCGGCGTACGCGGCCGAGGTCGTCCGCGGCGGCATCCTCTCCGTCGACCAGGGCCAGCACGAGGCGGCGGCGGCCCTCGGCCTGCCGAAGGGCTACCAGTTCCGCAGGATCGTCTTCCCGCAGGCGCTGCGCTCCATCACCCCGAACTACGTCAACCAGCTCATCGGCCTGGTCAAGAGCACGTCCCTGGTGTTCTACGTGTCGCTGCTCGACCTGTTCGGCACCGCGCAGAGCATGGGCTCCACCCACCCCGGTGACATCGTGCCCCTGCTGCTGGTCGTCACCGTCTGGTACCTGATCCTCACGAGCCTCGTCTCCGTCGTCCAGTTCTACGTCGAGCGGTACTACGCCCGGGGCGCCACCCGCACCCTGCCGCCGACCCCGCTGCAGAAGTTCCGCGCCGGTCTGCGCGATCTGCGGGACCGCATGCGCGAGGAGGCCGCCGTATGAGCACCGCGTCCCCCGGCGTACGTCCCGCCGCCGTCGAGGTGCACGGCGTGCACAAGTGGTACGGCGCCCACCGGGTGCTCAACGGCGTGGACCTGACCGTGCGGCCCGGCGAGGTCACCGCGGTCCTCGGCCCGTCCGGCTCCGGCAAGTCCACCCTGCTGCGGGTCGTCAACCACCTGGAGAAACCCGAGATCGGCTACGTCAGCGTCAACGGCGAGCCGATCGGCGTACGCCGCGACGGCGGCCGGCTGAAGGAGCTGAGCGAGCGGGCCATCCTGGCCCAGCGCAGCCGCATCGGGTTCGTCTTCCAGAACTTCCACCTCTTCCCGCACCTGACCGTGCTGGACAACGTGGCCGCCGCCCCCGTGGCGACCGGCAGGCTGCGCCGGACCGACGCGCAGGAACTGGCCCGCGAACTGCTGGCCCGGGTCGGCCTCACCGACAAGGCCGGCGCCTACCCACGGCAGCTGTCCGGCGGCCAGCAGCAGCGCGTCGCCATCGCCCGCGCCCTCGCCCTGCGCCCCGGCGTCATCCTCTTCGACGAACCCACCTCCGCCCTCGACCCCGAACTCGTCGGCGAGGTCCTCGCCGTCATCGAGGACCTGGCGACCAGCGGCACCACGCTCGTCGTCGTCACCCACGAGATCGGCTTCGCCCGCAGGGTCGCCGACCGCGTCGTCTTCCTCGACGGCGGCCGCATCGTCGAGCAGGGACCGCCCGCCGACGTCCTCGACGCCCCCCGGCACGAGCGGACCAGGGCCTTCCTGAGCAAGGTGCTCTGACCCCGCCCGGCGCCGGGCCCCACCGCCCCCCACGCCACCTCCGACACCCGCCGCGAACGACAAGGACAGCCATGCCCACCCGGATTCCCCGACGCGCCCTGCTGCGCGGCATCACCGCGGCGACAGCCGCCGCCGTCCTCACCACCGGCCTCGCCGCCTGCGGCGGCGACAGCGACGCCGCCACCACGACGACCGACGCCGCCGGCACGGTCACCGTGGGCCGGCTGTCCAACGGCGCGGCCCGGCAGACCACCCTGAAGGTCCAGGAGGTGAAGTCCATCAGCGACCGGCTGCCCGACGCCGTCAGGAGGAGCGGCAAGCTGGTGATCGGATCCGGCACGCTGCCGTCCGACAACCCGCCGCTCGGCTTCGTGGGAAGCGACCAGAAGACGCTCACGGGGGCCGAGGTCGACCTCGGCCGGCTGGTGGCCGCCGTCCTCGGCCTGAAGCCCGAGGTGCGCCGGTCGACCTGGGAGAACCTGTTCCTCGGCATCGACAGCGGAAAGACCGACGTCGGCTTCTCCAACATCACCGTCACCGAGGAGCGCAAGAGGAAGTACGAGTTCGCCTCCTACCGCAAGGACGACCTCGCCTTCGAGGTGAAGAAGGACGACTCCTGGGAGTTCGGCGGCGACCACCGCAACCTCGCCGGCAGGACGGTCTCCGTCGGCAGCGGCACCAACCAGGAGAAGATCCTGCTGGAGTGGAAGGAGAAGCTGGCCGAGGAGGGCAAGACGCTCACCGTCAAGTACTTCCAGGACAGCAACAGCACGTACCTGGCGCTGAACAGCGGCAAGATCGACGCCTACTTCGGCCCCAACCCGAGCATCGCCTACCACGCCGCGAAGACCGCCGGCACCCCTCAGGCGACCCGTGTCGCCGGGCGGTTCTCCGGCGCCGGGGAGACGCTCCAGGGCCTGATCGCCGCGACCGCCAGGAAGGACAGCGGCCTCGCCGGACCCCTCGCCGACGCCATCAACCACCTGATCGAGAACGGCCAGTACGCCAAGTGGCTCGCCGCCTGGAACCTCTCCGCGGAAGCCGTCGACGAGTCCCGGGTGAACCCGCCCGGACTGCCGCTGACCAACTCCTGACGATCCGTCACCTCGAAACGTCCCCCCTTCCCGCACACCGCAGAAGAAAGGACTCCGCTTCCGTGGCCCGTCCGACCGGCGTCCGAGGCGGCGGACCCCCGCCCGCGCCCGCACCGCACCCCTTCGCCGGCGCCGCCCGGGCGGCGGGGCCCCGCGCCCTCCTCGCCGAACGCGTCGGCGTGGCCGCCCGGCGCCCGGCGGACGGCCACGCCCCCGCCGCCCCGGCGGCCATCCGCCGGCACGAGCCGATCGGTTCCCTCCCGCGCCGCCGCTCCGCCGTCCGCGGACTCCGCGGCCCGGGAACATCCGCCGGGGCACGGGCGTTGTGACTCATGACGAGATCCGCGAGGCGCCGCCCGCCGAGCCCAGGAGGTCGAGGGACGTGACCCGTGTGCCGCACGTCGTCCGCCTCCACTCCCGGCCGCACATCGACCTGCTGCGCACGGCCGGCGCGCTCTGTTGCTCCTGACGCCGCTTCGCCACCGTCCCCGACGCCCGTCCCCGGCGCCGCCCGGACGTCGCTCCTGATCCGCCGCTCCCGCGCCGTGCGCCCGTGCCGTGCCCGGGCCGGCGATCCCGTACGGACCTCCAGGAAGGCACCCTCGTGTCCTCGACTCCCGCATCCCCCCTGCACCTCGCCGTCGCCCTGGACGGCACCGGCTGGCATCCCGCCTCCTGGCGCGAACCGGTGGCCCGGCCCGCGGACCTGTTCACCGCCGGGTACTGGGCCGACCTGGTCGCCGAGGCCGAGCGCGGCCTGATCGACTTCGTGACCTTCGAGGACGCCCTCGGCCCGCAGTCCTCGCACTTCCTCGACCCGGACGACCGCACCGACCAGGTCCGCGGCCGCCTGGACGCCGTCCTGACCGCCTCCCGTGTCGCGCCCCTGACCCGGCACATCGGCCTGGTGCCCACCGTGATCGCCACGCACACCGAGCCGTTCCACCTCTCCAAGGCGATCGCCACCCTCGATTACGTCAGCACCGGCCGCGCCGGTCTGCGGGTGCAGATCACCGCCCGCCCCGGCGAGGCCGCGCACTTCGGCCGCCGCACCGTCCCCCGCATCGAGGCGTACGACAGCCCGGCGGCCCGGGAGGTGGTGAGCGACCTGTTCGACGAGGCCGCCGACTACGTGGAGGTCGTCCGCCGGCTCTGGGACAGCTGGGAGGACGACGCGGAGATCCGGGACGTGGCCACCGGCCGCTTCATCGACCGGGACAAGCTGCACTACATCGACTTCGAGGGCAGGTTCTTCAGCGTCAAGGGACCCTCGATCACGCCCCGCCCGCCGCAGGGCCAGCCGCTCGTCACCGCCCTCGCCCACGACACGATCCCGTACCGCCTGGTGGCCCGCGCGGCCGACGTCGGCTACGTCACCCCGCACGACCCCGGCCAGGCCCGCGCGATCGTCGCGGAGATCCGGGCGGAGCAGGAGGCCGCCGGCCGCGCCGGCCGGCCGCTGCACGTCTTCGCCGACCTGGTCGTCTTCCTCGACGACGACCCCGCCGAGGCCGCCGCCCGCCGGGACCGCCTCGACGACCTCGCGGGCGCCCCGTACACCGGCGACGCCCGCGTCTTCACCGGTACCCCCGCCCAACTGGCCGATCTCCTCCAGGAGTTCCAGGCGGCCGGCCTGACCGGGTTCCGGCTGCGCCCCGCCGTCCTCGGCCACGACCTGCCGGCCGTCACCCGGGGCCTGGTCCCCGAACTCCAGCGCCGCGGCGTCTTCCGCCGCGCCTACGAGGCCGGCACCCTGCGCGGCCTGCTGGGCCTGCCCCGCCCCGCCAACCGCTACGCCGCCGCCTGACCAGGAGGGGACACCCCGACCATGAGCAAGCCGCTGAAGCAGATCCACCTGGCCGCCCACTTCCCCGGCGTCAACAACACCACCGTCTGGAGCGACCCGGCCGCCGGCAGCCACATCGAGTTCAGCTCCTTCGCCCACTTCGCGCGGACCGCCGAACGCGCCAGGTTCGACTTCCTGTTCCTCGCCGAGGGCCTGCGCCTGCGCGAGCACGCCGGGAAGATCTACGACCTGGACGTCGTCGGCCGCCCCGACACCTTCACCGTGCTCGCCGCGCTCGCCGCCGTCACCGAACACCTCGGCCTGACCGGCACCATCAACTCCACCTTCAACGAGCCGTACGAGGTGGCCCGCCAGTTCGCCAGCCTCGACCACCTCTCCGGCGGCCGGTCCGCGTGGAACGTCGTCACCTCCTGGGACGCCTTCACCGGCGAGAACTTCCGCCGCGGCGGCTTCCTGCCGCAGGAGGAGCGCTACTCCCGGGCGAAGGAGTTCCTGGCCACCGCGAACGAGCTGTTCGACTCCTGGCGCGGTGACGAGATCGTCGCCGACCAGGCCACCGGCACCTTCCTGCGGGACGCGCGGGCCGGGGCCTTCGTGCACCGGGGGAAGCACTTCGACATCCACGGCCGGTTCAACGTCCCCCGCAGCCCCCAGGGCCGCCCCGTGATCTTCCAGGCGGGCGACTCCGACGAGGGCCGCGAGTTCGCCGCCGCCGACGCCGACGCGATCTTCAGCCGGTACGCCACGCTCGAGGAGGGCCGAGCCTTCTACGAGGACGTCAAGAACCGCCTGGCCAGGTACGGCCGCCGCCGCGAGGACCTGCTGATCCTGCCCGCCGCCACCTTCGTGCTCGCCGACACCGACGCCGAGGCCGAGGAACTGGCCCGCGAGGTGCGCCGGCAGCAGGTCAGCGGCGCCACCGCGATCCGGCACCTGGAGTTCGTCTGGAACCGCGACCTGTCGGCCTACGACCCGGACGGGCCGCTGCCCGACATCGACCCGGACGTCGGCGAGCACCACATCGCGCGCGGCCGCGCCCAGGTGCGCATGTACCGCGACCCGCTGGCCACCGCCCGCGAGTGGCGCGAACTGGCCGCCGCCCGCAACTGGTCGATCCGCGACCTGGTCATCCACACCGGCAACCGCCAGACCTTCGTCGGCTCCCCGGCCACCGTGGCCCGGACCATCGACGACTTCGTCCAGGCCGACGCCGCCGACGGCTTCATCCTCGTCCCGCACATCACCCCCGGCGGCCTCGACGTGTTCGCCGACACGGTCGTCCCGCTCCTGCAGGAACGGGGCGTCTTCCGCACGGAGTACCAGGGCCCGACCCTGCGCGACCACCTCGGACTCGCCCACCCGGACGCCGTGCGCGAGGTGCGGGCGGCGTCGTGAGGTTCCCCGCCCCCACCCGGCCGGGCACGCCCGTCTCCGCCTCCGCCCGGCCGGGCACGCCCGTCTCCGCCGCCGGGGACCGGGCGCGCCCGGCGAGGCGTCCGGGCGCCGACGGACACGCCGACGGGGCGGACAGCCCCGCCCGCACCCGGCGGTGAGCCCACCACCCGCGCGGAAGGGATGTCCGCAGCTAAATTGAGCGGCTGGGTGTCAATTTCACCCAGCCTGAACTTGTCAAGAGTCCTGCGGTCCGTTATAGGAAAGAGCGGGGACCCCGGCCGACGGGCCGCACCCGGCCGTCCACGGAGCGCGGGAGGGGAGAGGCACGTCTGCGCGGACCGGCGCGGCGGAGGTGATCCCGGCGGCCCCGCGCATCACCTCACGCACGCCGTCGCCCTCCTCCCGGCGGATGCCCGGTGCGACGGCCGCGCACCCCGCGGCCGGTTCGGCCCGCCCGGCACGCGGACCGGCCCCGCGGCCGGGTACGAGCGGCCCGCGGTCCGAGGGCGGTCCCCTGCCGGCACGAGCACGTCAGCGACGACGAAGGAGGTCCGATCGTGAGCGCCCTGCTGTGGCTGCTCGTCCCGCTGTCCACCGGCATCGCCACCAGCGTCTGGGCCTGGAGCGCGGGCCGCCGCAACCCCGGCCCGCCCGACCGCGACACCTGGCAGGACCTCGACCGCCACCAGCGGCTGCGAGCGGCCATGAGCGGCGCGGTGCGCCACTGAGGCGCCGCCGGTCCGGGCACCGGCCCCGCGCCGCGGGACCCGGCGGCGCCGGGCGCGTGCTCCCGGCGGGCCGGGCCCTGAGCCCGGTACGGGAGGCGCCCCGGACCGGACCGGACGGGCCGGGGCGAGCGGTCCACGCGGCCGGAATCCGCAGGTCACCCCCGCAGCGCGGGCCATGAGGGGCGACGGGCCCTGCTAGATTCACCCGCCATGCGATCACGTGAGTACGACCTCCGATTCCGTGACCGGGCCGGCCGGACACGAGCCTGGGGCATGGGACTGCTGGGGCTGGCCGGGGTGCTGTGGGCGTGGTGTGCGGTGCTGCTCCTCACGCCGTACGAAGTCGAGGAGGAGCCCGACGACCCCTACCCCGAGCAGTGCGAGTCGCGGCTGCTGACGGAGCGCGGGACGGCCAACGAGGGCCTGCAGGCGGGGGATCACTGCCAGAACGAACGTGACTGGCCCGAGGCCCTGGCCGTGCTCGGACTGTCCGTGCCGGTCTCGGTCGTGGGCGTGGCCCTCTTCACGAGCGGCAGTCTGAGCAGGCGGATGAGCGCCCACGCCGAAGCGATGCGCGAGTTGGACCGGATCGCCGACGAGCGGGAGGCGCGGAAGGCGGCCGGACCGCACTGAGCGGCCGGGCACCACGCGTCCGTCTTCGCGGAGCCCGGGGAGTTCCGCGAACATCGCGGGGGCGATCGGCCGCGCGTCGCGTCCCGGCGGGGGCGGACGGCCGGCGCCCCGGAGGAGCAGTCCCTCGCGGAACCAATTAATTGCATACGCTGGCTTTTGTGTGCGCGGGTATGGACGATTTGTTATTGTCTCCGTGTGCAAGCTGTGATGATGAGTCAGTACGGCTCGGCGGACGCCCTGCGGCTCGCCGAGCATCCCGAACCGAAGGTCGCCCCGGGCGAGGTCCTGGTGCGGGTGATGGCCGCCGGGGTGAACCCCGTGGACTGGAAGCTGGCGGAGGGTGGCCTCGACCCGCTCATGGAGGTGCGCTTCCCGCTGATCCCCGGCTGGGACGTGGCCGGAGTCGTCGAACGCGTCGGGTTCGACGTGGAGGAGTTCGCCGTCGGCGACGAGGTGTTCGGCTACATCCGCAAGGACCAGGTCCAGCTGGGCGCGTACGCCGAGTTCGTCTCCGCTCACGTGCGGATGCTCGCCCGCAAGCCCGCCTCCCTGAGCTGGGAGCAGGCCGCCGGCCTGCCGCTGGCCGGCCTGACCGCCTACCAGGCCGCCCGGCGCGTCGGCGTGACGGCGGGCGACACCGTACTGGTGCACGCCGCGGCCGGCGGGGTCGGGTCCCTCGGCGTGCAGATCGCCGCGGCGCTCGGCGCCAGGGTCATCGGAACGGCGAGCGAGCGCAACCACTCCTTCCTCAGGGAACTGGGCGCCGAACCCGTGGCCTACGGGCCGGGGCTCGCCGACCGGGTGCGGGAGCTGGCGCCGGAAGGTGTCGACGCCGCTCTCGACTTCGTCGGCGGCGAGGCCGTCGGCCTCTCGCTCGCCCTGCTCGACGATCCGCGGCGGCTGGCCTCCATCGTCGACCCCGAGGTGCCGTCGAAGGGCGGCCGCTACGTGTGGGTGCGCCCCGACAGCGCCGACCTGGCCTTCCTCGCGTCGATGGCCGACGAGGGGAAGCTGACGGTGCCGGTCGACCGGGTGCTTCCCCTCGCCGAGGCCGCGCAGGCCTGGCGGCTCAGCCGGAGCGGTCACACCCGCGGGAAGATCGTTCTCCGGGTCGGCTGACGGACGACCGCCGGGACGCCCGGCCCGGTCGGCGCGGCCCGGGCGCAGGGGTGGGCGCCCGGGGGCTCGCCGGAACGTCGCAGTGCCTCCGGCTCGACGGAGCCGGAGGCCGTCCCGCCGTGCCCGCGCACACCTTTGTACGAGAAGCGTCGTAGTTTGACATATGGCGTAATACGGTGTTTATCGTATTAAGCGGAGTCCTCTCCCGGCGTCACGCGGCGCCACCCCCTCCGATCGTCAGGAGTTTTCTGTGAGTTCCCTGTTCGAGCCGTACACCTTGCGTTCCGTGACGATTCCCAACCGGGTGTGGATGCCCCCGATGTGCATGTACTCCGCCGCCCCCGACGGCCTGGCGGAAGGGGTGGCCACGGACTGGCACTTCCAGCACTACGCGGCGCGCGCGGCGGGCGGCACCGGACTGATCATCCTGGAGGCCACCGGCATCTCGCCCGAGGGCCGGATCTCCCCCCACGACCTCGGACTGTGGAACGAGACGCAGGCCGGGGGCCTGCGCCGGATCACCGACTTCCTCAAGAGCCAGGGCACCGTCGCGGGCATCCAGCTGGCGCACGCCGGCCGCAAGGCCTCCACCAGCCAGCCCTGGGAGGGCGACCGTCCGGTCGGGCCGGACGAGCACGGCTGGCAGCCGGTCGGCCCGAGCGCCGAACCGTACCCGGGCCTGAAGGTTCCGCACGAGCTGACCGTCGAGGAGATCCGCGGGCTCGTCGACCAGTGGCGCGCCTCGGCCCGGCTCGCCCTCGCCGCCGGATTCCAGGTGATCGAGATCCACGGCGCGCACGGCTACCTGATCAGCAACTTCCTCTCCCCGCACAGCAACCGGCGCACCGACGCCTACGGCGGCAGCTTCGACAACCGCATCCGGTTCGCCGTCGAGGTCGTCGACGCCGTACGCGAAGTCTGGCCCGACGACCTCCCGCTGTTCTTCCGCGTCTCGGCCACCGACTGGCTGGAGGAGAACGGCTGGACCCCCGACGACACCGTCGCCCTCGCCCGCGTCCTGACCGAGCACGGCGTGGACCTGATGGACGTCTCCACCGGCGGCAACGCGGCCGGAGTGACCATCCCGGTCGGCCCGAACTACCAGGTGCCCTTCGCCGGCCGCGTCAGGCGCGAAACGGACATGCCGGTGGCGGCGGTCGGCGAGATCACCGAGCCCGAGCAGGCGGAGAAGATCCTCGCCGCCGGTGACGCCGACGCGGTGCTGATCGGCCGTCAGCTGCTGCGCGAGCCCACCTGGGCCCGGCGGGCCGCCCGCGAACTGGGCGGCGACGTGCGCATCCCCCCGCAGTACGGCTGGCGTCCCTGAGCGGACACCCGGCACGCCCGGTACCACCGGCCGTACGTCCGGCACGGCCGGCGTGCCCGTCCCGGTGTCCGCGCCCCGCGCGGACGCCGGGCGGCTACCCCCACAGCTCCCGCAGGGCGGCGTTGACGGCGGCGGGTTGCTGGGTGTGCGGGTAGTAGCCGGGCACGCGGAGCAGCCGGGCGCCGACCGCGTCGGCCACGGCCTCGGCACAGGCGATCAGCGGCTCGCCCACGTACGTGCGGTACAGCTCCGGGGCGTCCTGCCAGGTTCCGCAGATCACCAGCGTCGGCCACCGGGCGTCCCGCAACGGCCGCAGGGGCACCTGCGCCTCCCACACCGGGCGTTCGCGCAGGGAGGTGGCCACGGCGCGGAGACGGTCCGCGGTGGGGGCGGGCATGGCCATCCCGAGACCCTCGGTGGAGGCGCGCAGATACTGCTCCGGCGTGACCGACTCCGGCACACCGGCGCTGTCCCGCACCCGGCGCAGCATGGTCTCGACCACCGGGTGACCGGCGGCCGCGGAGAACGCGGCAGGCTGGATCAGGGTGAGGGAGCGCACGAGGCCGGGGCGGCGCCCCGCGGCGAGCATGGCCACCAGGCCGCCGTTGCCGTGACCGGTCAGATGCGCGCCGCCGTCCTGCCGCTCCAGCAGTTCCACCAGGTCGTCGGCGTCGGTGTCGAAGTCGCTGCGGTCGGTGTCGGGACTGCGGCCATAGCCCCGGCGGTCCACCAGCAGCAGGCGGTAACGGTCGGCCAGCGGCCGCTGGGCGGCGAAGCCGTACGTCTCGTCGCTGCCCCAGGTGAAGATGTTGTGCACGAAGACCGCGGGCACGCCCGTGCCTCCGGTCTCGTCCCACACCGTCACGTGAAGAGCGGTCATCGGTGGCCCTCCGTCTCGTGTTCCGGCGACGTGTCTCCCCCAAGTGACCGTCGACGGGGGCGGGTTCGTCAACCGGCTGCCACCGCCACCGTCCCGGACGTCGGCCCGCGCCGGTTCCGCACGGTGGATCCCACCGCCGTCGCATCCGCCCCGCCCGTCGGCCCGCCGCCGGGCTCCGGACGGTGGAAGGACGGCGCGACGGTGACGTCCCGCTCCCGCCCTCGCCCCAGGCCCGGAAGGTGCCGCTCGGCGCCGCCGCGATGCCCGCAACGGACCGGGGACCGGGAGGCGGGGGCGGCGGCGCCCCTCACGACGACGGTCCCGCTCATGTCCCCGCCCGCCGCACCGGGGCCACCACCAGCAGCCGGGCGAAGTAGTCGTCCGGGACGCCCTCCCCGACGGGACGGCCCCCGGCCTCGATCCACGCGTGGGCCGAGAACGGCGGCAGCCTGCGCACCCCCGTGCACCACGTGGGCCAGGTGCCGTGCAGCCGGCACAGCAGCGCGGCGCCCAGCGACCGCGGCAGGCAGCCCTGGGGGCCGGCGCAGCGCAGGCTCACCGCGCACAGGGCCTCGCGCGCCGCCGCGGCCTGGGCGGGCGAGGCGGGCCGGGCCCCGCGGCGCACCCGTTCCAGCACGGCGCGGAGGTGCCGCGGGGGCAGGAACGACAGGGCCAGGGCCGGCACCAGGACGAGGCGGGCGGCCAGCCGCCGGGCGAGGGGGAGGCCGGTGGGCCGGTCCAGCGCGCTGGGTGTCGTCATGACACCAGCCCCGCCGCCCGCAGGTCGCGGACCAGGGCGTCCACGTCCCGCGCCGCCTGGTCGCGGTCGACGTCGAACCGCGCGACGAGCGCCGCGACGGCGGCCGCCTCGTCACCGCCGTCCATCAGCGTCCGCACCACCAGCGCGCCCGTGGGGTTGAGCTCCCAGTAGTCGCCGCTGCGCTGGTCGAGGAGCACCGTTCCGTACTCGGTCTGAGCGGTGGAGACGTCGGTGCCGAATCGGAGAGTCATACGGTCGATGCCTTTCTGCCGTGACGCCGTCGGCCGTCAGCCGACGGCGGACTTCGGGTGCGGCGCGCGGTCCCGGACACGCAGCCACACCTCGCAGGCGATGGTCGAGTAGAGGATCGCGTCGCGCAGACCCGGCGCGGACGGCCGCTGCGCGAGCCGGCGCAGCGCCTCGCCGTCGACCAGGCCGAGGCGTTCCAGCCGGGAGCCGGTCCACAGGGCCAGCAGGTCGCCCCGGTGGCGCCGCAGCCCGTCCGACGCGTCCATCGCGGCCTCCGCCTTGTTGGCGCGCCGCAGGCACACGTCCGGGACGACACCGCGCATCGCCTCGGTGAGCAGCGGCTTGTACCGCCACGGCGTGACGCGCTGGTCGGGGCGGACCGCCAGGCACGCCTCGATCACCCGGTCGTCCAGGAACGGCGAGGCCATCGGGAGCCCCGTGCGGGCCGCCGCCCGCTCCCACTGGCGGATGACGCGGGTGCAGGTGCGGATCGCCTCCAGGTCGGTGTGCAGGCCCCGGTCCGGGTGCAGCGGCCGGGCCCGCGCGGCCGCCTCCAGGAGCGCGCGGCGGGCCAGCCGCTCCGTCTCCCGGGTCGTCCACGGGAACAGGCGGGGCGCCGGCCCCCAGCCGAGGGCGCCGGCCACCGAGGACTCCGGCAGAGGGGTGCGCAGGCCGCGCGCGGAGTGCGCCAGCCACACCGGGTACGGCCGGACGTCGGCCAGCGCGCGGACCGTCGCGCCGAGCGGCCAGTTCCACAGGGCGCGGAAGCCGCGCAGCTGACGCAGCGCGAACAGCGGCCGGGTGCGCAGCAGCCGGTGATAGTACGCCTCCGAGCACCAGGCGACGTGGTCGCCGCCGATTCCGGTGAGGTGCAGGCGGCTGCCGCGTCCGGCCAGCCACGGCAGCTGCTGCAGGACGCGGGAGCGGTCCATCACCCCGATGGTCGGTTCGTCGAGCAGGTCGTCGACGCGCAGCAGGTCCGAGTAGACCAGCGCCGACGCGTCCGCGTCCCACACGACGTGGGCGACGTCCGGGAGGTGGTCCGCCGCCTGCCGGGCCCAGGACAGGTCGGCGTCGGCGGGATCCCGTCCGGGCCAGGTCGCCGCCACCACGGAGGCGGGTGAGCGGGCGGCCAGGAAGCAGACGGACGTGGAGTCCAGGCCGCCGGACAGGTCGCAGCTGACCACGCCGCCCTGCCGGGTGCGCAGGTCCACGGCGGTGGCCAGCGCCTCCCGGACCAGGGGCGCGCCCCGGGCGAGCGAGCGGACCGGCTCCGGGGGCCACCACCAGCGTGACCGCCGCGCGCGGCGTCCGTCCGCGGAGATCACCAGGGCGTCCTCGGGGGAGACGGCCTCGACTCCCCGCCAGACGGGGGTCTCGTACAGCGGATGCGGCACCGGCCACAGCAGCCGGACCGCCAGTTGCGCGGTGTCCGGTTCGCTGCCCAGGGTCGCGGCGAGCAGGTCGGCGCTGGTCGCGGCCACCTGGACGCCGTCCACCGGCGCGTGGAAGACCAGCCGGAGCCCGGAGGCGGTGCCCTGGATCCTGAGCTGCCCGTCGAGGGCGGCCACCAGGTGGAAGCTGCCCGGCAGCGACCGGCCGAGGGCGTCGAGTTCGGCGAGGTCGCGCAACCGGGCGGCGCGGCGCTCCAGTTCCTCCCGGCCGACGGGGCACGACCCGACGACGGCGAGGGCGGCCCGTCCGGCCCGGGCGGTGGTGATCTCCGTGTCGGCCCAGTGGCCGACCAGCCACGGACGGCCCGAGGCATGGGTGAGGACGCGTGTTCCGGGGCGGTTGAGGAAGCGGGCCACGGCGGCGGCCTCCCCGCGGTCCGGGAAGACCGCGAAGTGCGCGTCGCCGGGGCCCGTTACCGCACTCTCGTGCATGGTCGGCATGGGGTCGGGCCGTCCGCCGGCCGCCGTCAGTTCTTGCTGAGGATCAGACGGTCGTTGCCGCGGAACTGCAGCAGCCCGGTCTTCTCGCGGAACGACCCCAGCCGGACGAGCGTCGGGGCCTCGTACGCCTTCTTCATGGCTTCTCCTCTGGGTCAGGCGGCGCCGCCGTCCTTCCTCGCGGTCGGCGGCCGTGTCACCAGCTAGCTGTGCGCCGGGCGGGGTGGGCAAGAGGAGCACCGCAAGTCGTATGAACCTACGGACAGGGCCTGCGAGGGGTGCCGCGTCCGCTCGTCGCCCGCTCCCGCGGCGCCGGCAAGGGGGTGGCGTGGGGAGGCGAACGGGGGGCGGAAACCTTTCGACCTGCGTGGTCCGGCGACCGGGACGGCCGGGAGGGGGAGGACGGCCCGGACCGCCGGGTGAGGAGAGCCGCCAGGCGCATTCCGCTCGGGGCACGCAACCGCGGGCACGCCGTGGAGGGCCGCCCCGGGCGGGTTTCGGACCGGTCCCGCCGTGGTGCGGCTCGCATCGGTCCCGACCGGTCCGCCGGGGGCGTTTCCCGCCGCCCTCTGGCCGACGCGCGTAGACCTCGGGCACCATCTCCCTGCACCACCCGCATGATCGCCCCAGGACGCACGACTCACCGCAGGAAGGGTTCAGCATGAAGGCCTTCACCGCCCTGACGGGCATGAGGATCCGGTCGGTCCTGACCGCGCTCGCTCTTGTCGTCGCCCCCGGGATCGTCGTGGTCGGCGGCGCCGGCGAGGCGTTCGCCGTCACCAAGATCAGTCACGCCACCGCGACCTCGATGTTCCGCGAGGCCGGGATCACCTGGTCGTCCTCCGGCAACTGCTCCGACCGCAATGACCCCACCTGCACGTCCTTCGAGCAGCTCAACCTCGCCACCGCCCAGGGCGCGCAGACCCTGCGGCGGGCCAGCGGGTGCGCGCTGAACGTCACCGGCGGGACCGAGACCGGCCACGCCTCCGGCACGTACTCGCACTGGAACGGCTACAAGCTCGACTACAGCAAGTACACCTGCATCGGGAACTACATCAAGAACACCTTCACCTACATCGGGCTGCGCGGCGACGGAGCCCCGCAGTGGCGGTCCGGCTCCGGCAACGTCTACGCCGAGGAGGGCAACCACTGGGACGTCCTGTACTACAACTGCGGCGGCTGCTGAGCCGTGCCGGCCGCCCGCCGCGCCCACCGCCCGGCCGCCGCGGACCCGCCCGGTGGCCGGAGGTCTTCCTGGCCGGCCGCGCCGGGACGCCGCCGTCCGAAGGGCCGGCGGGGACGGCCGGTCACGGGGCGGGGTGAGCGGGACCGGCGGCGTGGGAGGGGAGCGGGCGCCCCAGGGCGAGCAGGGCCGTGTCGTCGTTCAGCCCCTCACCGAAGCTGGTCAGCAGACCGGTGAAGGCCTCGATCACCGTGCGCGGGGGAGCGGGGGCGAGGCCGGCGGCGAAGGCGCGCAGCGCGTCGTAGCCGTACAGGTCGTTCCCCTCACCCGTGCGCGCCTCGGTGAGGCCGTCGGTGTAGAGCAGCAGGGTGTCCCCGGGGTGGAGGGTGGTGCGGGTGGTGGCGAAGGACGCCTCGGGCAGGGCTCCGACCAGCAGTCCGCCGGGCGTCGGCAGATAGTCGGCCCGGCCGTCCGCCCGCAGCAGCAGGGCCGGCGGGTGCCCCCCGGAGCCCAGGTGGACGCCGACGGTCTCGCCCTCGGGTTCCAGGACGCCGAAGACGGCGGTGCAGTACCGCGGGTCCCCGGCGGCGTACCGGTCCAGCAGCGCGGTGTTGAGCATGGTCAGGACGGCCACCGGATCGGGGGTGTGCAGAGCCGCCGTGCGCAGGGTGTAGCGCACGAGCGAGGTCACGGCCGCGGCCTGCGGGCCCTTCCCGCAGACGTCGCCGAGGAAGAAGGCGAAGCGCCCGTCGCCCAGGGGGAACAGGTCGTAGAAGTCGCCGCCGAGCTGTACCGGGGAAGCCATGTGGTAGTAGCCGGCGGCTGCCATGCCGGGGACGGCCGGCAGGCTGGACGGGATCAGGCTCCGCTGCAGTACGGTCAGCGCCTCGCGCAGCTGTTCACGGTCGGCCTCCGCCTGGCGGCGGGCCTCGTCGGCCGCGTGGCGGGCGCGCAGCAGCTCGGTCTCGTAGGAACGCCGGTCGGTGGCGTCGAAGACGGTGGTGCGGATCAGCAGGGGCCGGCCGGTCTCGCCCGTCTTCACGGTCGACGTGATCAGCACGGGCAGCCGGGAGCCGTCCGCGCTCTTCATGTCGAAGGCGATCCCGCCCGCCCGGCCCTGCATGACGCAGCAGCGGCGCGTAGTGGGTCTCGTGGTAGAGCTTGCCCCCCACCGTCAGCAGGTCGCTGAAGCGCATGCGGCCCACCACGGTCTCCCGGGAGAGGCCGAGCCAGTCCAGCAGCGTCTGGTTGATCTTGGCTATGGTGCCGTCCATCAGGGTGGACAGGTAACCGCACGGGGCGGACTCGTACAGCTCCTCGGCGCTGTCCTCCAGCAGCGCGGTGAACTCCGCGTCGAGGTGCGGCTGCCCCCCGCCGTTCGACTCGGGACCGGGCCCCGCGCGGCACATCACGCGATGTCCTCCAGGAACGCGAGGACGGCCTCGGCGGTGGCCTCCGGAGCGCTCAGCTGGGGGCAGTGGCCGGTGGCGGCGAGGGTGACCAGGCGGCTGTCGGGGACGGTCGCGTGGACGTAGGCCCCGACCTCCCGGGGGGCGATGACGTCCTGCTCGCACTCGAGGACCAGGGTGGGCACGGTCACGGCCGCCAGTTCCCGGCGGGTGTCGGACAGGAACGTGGTGCGGGCGAAGACGCGTGCGATGTCCGGGTCGGTGGCGCAGAAGCTGTTGGTCAGCTCCGCGCCCAGTTCCGGCCGGTCCGGGTTGCCCATGATGACCGGGGCCATGGTCGCCGACCAGCCGAGGTAGTTGGCCTCCAGCGACTCCAGCAGTTCCTCGATGTCGGCCGCGCTGAAACCGCCGCGGTAGTCGTCCTCGTCGATGTAGCAGGGCGAGGGGCACACCATGACCAGGGAGCCGATCCGGTCCGGCGCCGCGGCGGCGGCCAGGACGCCGACCATGGCGCTGACGGAGTGGCCGACGAACACGGCGTCCCGCAGGTCCAGCTCCTCGCACACGTCCACCGCGTCCTGGGCGTAGCCGTCCAGGGTGGCGTAGCGCTCCTCCCGCCAGGCCGACAGGTCCGAGCGGCCGGAGCCGACGTAGTCGAACAGCACGACGCGGAAGCGGTCCGCGAGCGCGGGCGTCACGAGGCGCCACATGTTCTGGTCGCAGCCGAAGCCGTGTGCCAGGACCACCGCCCGGCCCGTCGCCGGTCCGACGACACGGACGTTGTTCCTGCGGAGAATTGTCACTTGACCATCCTTGCACGTCGGCGACCGGACTTGTCTTCACGCTGGTCACCGCGCACCGTACCGCATCGGTTTCCCCGCCCCGCTGCCGCTGCGGCCCCTCCCGCCCCGACCGGCGTCCGGCGTCGTGCGGCCGTCCCGGTTGGACGGCGGACGACGGGGCACTCAGGTGTGACAGTGAGTGCGCGGAAGGATCGTGGGAGGCACATGTGGCCGTTCGTCATCGTCTGATCAAGGTCCCGCCGCAGACGGTGTGGGCCGTTCTCGCGGACGGCAGCCGGTACGCGGAGTGGGTGGTGGGCACCTCGGCGTCGCGCCCGCTGCGCGGACAGTGGCCGCAGGTGGGCGCCTCGATCGCCTACGAGGTGGCCATCGGCCCCGTTCACCTCACCAACGAGACGGTCGTCCGGCGCTGCGAGGAGGGATCCGTTCTGGAACTGGAGGCGCAAGCGGGCGCCCTCGGCACGGCGCGGGTCGCCATGGAGCTGCGCCCGTGGGGCGAGCACACGCTGGTCATCGTGGACGAGCATCCGCTGCAGGGGGCGGGGGGCACGCTCCACAACGCCGCCGTCGACGTGCTGCTCCAGCTGCGGCACCGCGCCATGCTCAGACGCCTGGCCGAGACGTGCGAACGCGCGGAGCCGAACGGCCGGCCGACCACTGCGGCGGCGGGACCCGGCGGAGGTGACCGTGCCTGACGCGGTGGTGATCGGCGCCGGGCCGAACGGCCTGGTGGCCGCGAACCTGCTGGCGGACGCGGGCTGGAGCGTGGAGGTGCTGGAGGAACAGCCCGAACCCGGTGGCGCCGTCCGGCACGACCGGGGCGTCGACCCCGACTTCGTCAGCGACGTCTTCAGCTCCTTCTACCCCCTGGCCGCCGCGTCCCCGGTCGTGGCCGGACTGCGCCTGGAGGACCACGGGCTGCACTGGAGCCACGCCCCCCACGTCCTCGCCCACCCGCTGACCGACGGCAGGTGCGCGGTCCTCGACCGGGACATCGCCGCCACCGCGGCGTCCCTGGACGCCTTCCACCCGGGCGACGGAGCCGCCTGGCGCGCTCTGCACGAGGTGTGGGACCGGCTCCGCACCGACATCGTGCAGGCGTTGTTCACCCCCTTCCCGCCCCTGCGGGCCGCGGGCCGGCTGGCCGTCCGCCTCCGGGGCGCGGGCGGCCTGCGGCTGGCCCGGACCCTCGTCCTGCCGGTGCGCCGCATGGGGGACGAGGAGTTCCGCGGCGAGGGCGGCAAGCTCCTGCTGGCCGGCAACGCGCTCCACGCCGACCTCGCGCCGGAGGCCGCGGGCAGCGGGGGGTTCGGCTGGCTGATGTCGATGCTCGGGCAGACCTACGGCTTCCCCGCGCCGGCCGGCGGTTCCGGCGCCCTCACCGCGGCCCTGGTCCAGCGGCTGCGGAGCCGGGGCGGAACCCTGCGCTGCGGGCAGCGCGTGAGCCGGATCGTCGTCCGCGGCGGACGGGCCCGGGGCGTGCGCACCTCCGACGGGGAGACGGTCACCGCGCGACGGGCCGTGCTGGCGGACGTGTCCGTCCCCGCCCTGTACGGCGAGCTGATCGACCCGGAACATCTTCCGGCCCAGCTCCTGACCGACCTGAAGCGCTTCCAGTGGGACTTCGCCACCTTCAAGGTGGACTGGGCGCTCGACGGCCCCGTCCCCTGGCGGGCCGAGGCGGCGGCGAAGGCGGGCACCGTCCACCTGGCCGACGGCGTCGACGAGCTCAGCCGGTTCGCCGCCCAGATCGCCATGGGCCAGGTGCCCGACCGGCCCTTCTGCCTGTTCGGCCAGATGACCACCGCGGACGCCTCCCGCTCCCCGGCCGGCACCGAGTCCGCGTGGGCCTACACCCACGTCCCCCACGACATCCGGGCCGACGCCGCCGACGAGGGCCTGACCGGAACCTGGGACGCCCGGGAGCAGGAGCTGATGGCCGACCGCGTCGAGCGCCAGGTCGAGCGCTTCGCGCCGGGCTTCCGGTCCCTGATCCGCGCCCGCAGGATCCTGGCCCCGCCCACCCTGCAGGCGCTGAACAGCAACCTGTACGGCGGCGCCATCAACGGCGGCACGACGGCGATGCACCAGCAGCTCGTCTTCCGCCCGCTCCCGGGCACCGGACGCCCCGAGACGCCGGTGCCCGGCCTCTTCCTCGCCTCGGCGGGGGCCCACCCGGGCGGTGGGGTGCACGGGGCGCCCGGCGCCAACGCCGCGCGCGCCGCCCTGCGCCGCCACCGGCCTCCCGGCCTGAGCGCCGCCCAGCGCCTTCTGGCACGCCGTGACCGCACGGGGGAGAGGGCACGAGCGCCGCACTGACCGGGCGGCGTCCCCGCAGGCGCGTCCGGGCGACGCGCAGCAGGGTGGGAGGGCAGGAGCGAGGCTCCCGGGCCCGGCGGCCCGGGAAGAAGGGCCCGGGGCGAAAGGCCCGGGGAGAAGGCCGAGGAGAACACCCCGGGGAAAGCCCCGGGAAGGAAAGGAGACACAGGATCGTGAACGCCCACGACGACGGCCCGGACCGGGCCCACCGGCGCCCGGCGGGCGTCAGCGACCGGACGGTGGAGGCCCTCGGGTCGCTGTCGAAGGCCCTGGAGACGACCGAGCGGGCCAGGGGCCACCTGTACGGCTTCCACCAGCTGACCGGCACCGCGGACCTCGAACTGGACCGGGCGGTGAAACTGCTGCGGGAGGCGGGCCACCACGAGTGGGCCGACCGGGTGGAGACGGAGGTCCTGGGACGCAACGTCATCCCCGGCCACTGGACCTTCCAGATCGTCGAGGCCTACGACGACTCCTACTACCAGCCCTTCAAGGACCTGGAACGTGCCGCCGTGGACGACCTGGCCGGGGGCAGGACCCACCTGTACGAGGCGGAGATGAAGGAGGCCCGCCGCACCGCCGGCCACCCCGACCACACCGCGCGTCCCGGCGCGTGAATCCCCGGCCGGCCGGCGGGGAGGCGGCCGGGACCCCGCCGAGGCCGCGTCCGCGACAGCGGCCGGGAACCCGGCCGAGGCCGCACCCGCGAGAGAGGGAAGCCCGTGGCAGACGATCCGCTCACCGGCCGCACCGTCGTGGTGACGGGAGCCGCCCGAGGCCTGGGAGCCGCGCTGGCCCGCGAGTTCGCCCGGCACGGGGCGCGGCTGGCACTGCTGGGACATGAGGGACCGGTGCTGGAAGCGGTGGCCGCCGGGCTGCCGACCGCGGCACTGGCCCTGGAGACCGACGTCACGGACGACGCGGCCCTGGACGACGCGGCCCGGACGGTGCGGCAGCGCCTCGGGCCGCCGTCGGTCGTCGTCGCCAACGCGGGCATCGCGGAGGGCGGCCCGTTCGCCGCGGTGGACCCGGTGTCCTGGCGCCGCGTCATCGACGTCAACCTCGTCGGAAGCGCGCTGACGGCCCGCGCCTTCCTGCCGGACCTGAGAGCGACGAGGGGCTACTTCCTGCAGATGGCCTCCCTGGCGTCGGTGGGCGCGGTGCCCATGCTGAGCGCCTACTGCGCCTCCAAGGCCGGGGTGGAGGCGTTCGCCCAGGCGCTGCGGGCCGAAATGGCCCACCAGCGGGTGGCCGTGGGCATCGCCTACCCGAGCTGGACCGACACCGACATGATCCGGGACGCCGACCACCACCCGGTGATGCGCCAACTGCGGGCGCACCTGCCGGGACCGGCCCGCCGGGTGTATCCGGCCGACGTCGTCGCCGCCCGGGTGGTGCGCGCGGTGGCGCGCCGCCGCGGCACCGTCTACGTACCCGCGTGGCTGCGCCTGGCGCAGCTGACGCGGGCGGCGCTGCCTCCCGTCGTGCTGCGGGTGTCCCGCCACGAGCTGCCGGAGCTGGAGGCCCGGGGACTGCTCCGCCCCACGGGCCTCCTGGGCGCCGGCGGGCAGGCCGACCGCGCGGCGGGCGGGTGACGCGGCGGGGAGGCCGCCGCGGCCGGGCGAGGTGACGTCCGCCCCGGGCGTGGTACTCGCCGGGAACCGGTTCCGGGACGCGTCGGCGTCGGGCGGTCGCCCGCCGCCGCACGCCGTACCGGGCGAGCAGGTGACGCGTTTCGTGACACGGGCGCCCGTCGACGGTCGCCCGCGGGCCGCCCCGGACCCCTTCTGCTCCCCGGAGGGACGACGGCATGCAGACTTTCCTGCCCTATCCCGACTTCAGGGCCTCGGCGCTGGTCCTGGACCGCCGCCGGCTCGGCAAGCAGCGGGTCGAGTCGTTGCAGGTCCTCCGCGGTCTGACCGTGCCGGGTTACGGGTGGCGCCGGCATCCGGCCGTGCGGATGTGGGCCGGGTACGAGGAGGCCCTCGTCCGGTACGGCCTGGAGATCTGCAAGGTGTGGCGGGAGCACGGCCACCAGGACAGCTGCGCGGCCTCGCTGGTCGCCGGTCTCGCCGCGTTCCGTCCCGGGCCGATCCGGGCGCAGCCGCAGCTGGCGGACGCCGGGGAACTGCCCCCCTGGCTCGGTGACGACGCCTTCCACCACAGCCACCGGTCGGCGCTGGTGCGCAAGGACCCGGCCACGTACGCGCCGCTGTTCCCCGGCGTGCCGGACGACCTGCCGTACGTCTGGCCGGCGTCGGACCGGACGGCCGACGCGCTTCCCGAGGGGTGACCGGCCGCCGCCGGCCGGCCCGTCACGCGCCCGGTGCGAGGTGTTCCGGCCCCCGGCCCGCGCGGGCGGGTGCCGCGGGGCGCCCGAGCGGACCGGTACGCCCGCGGTCCGGCCGCGTACGCCGGCGCCCCTCCGTCCCCGGACGGGCGCCGCCTCCCGCGGCGGGCACGGTTGTCAGTGGCGGCTGCGAAGCTGCCCGGTATGGATGAGCTGGAGTTCATGCGCGGCCGCGTCTACGGCGCCGACCACGACGACCCCGGGCCCCGGCCCGGGCGGGTGTACGCGCAACTGGTCGGCGGCCCCCTGGACGGCCTGCTGCTGGACATCACCGACCGCTCCGAGCACGAGCTGCGCGACGGTGTCGCGCTGCGCACCGAGATAGGCCGCTACGGTCCGGGCGGCCGCGCCGTCTACACGCCCCGGGCCGCGCGGGGGAGCCGGTTCGACTGGCGGGGCGACGTGCCCTGACGGCCGGGGCGGCGCCGCCCCGGCACCTTGCCCGGCGGGCCGGGTCCGTGCTGGTGGGCGCCGCCGGAGAGCGGGTCCCTCGGGACCCGGCGACGTCGGGGCGCGGCCCGGCGAAAAAGAATTTACTTGCCTTATGTCCTATTTGTCTGACTAAACTGGTCGTCGTTGCCCGGTGACTCGGCGATCGCCGCGCGGGCCAGGACGACCGGGAGGATGTGCGGCATGCGCGCGCCGAGCGAGAGCGAGCCGCGCACCCCGCCCCTGTCCTGCCGCGCGGACCGCCGGCCACGGGCCACGGGCGGCCGGAGGGCGTACCGCCGTGCGGAAGACGGACGGGGGCGCGCGCCGGACCGCCGGACCCGGGCACGGCTGCCGGAGCGGACGGCCGCACCCCGCCCCGGGCGCCACCCGCCGGGGCCTCCGGGGGCCCGCCGACGCCCCGGGCTCCGGCCCCGGGCCCCGCGCGGCTCGCCCGCACCACCCGGACGCCGCCCCGCCTCACCACCGCCGTGCCCGCCCCTGCGGCCCCGAGGAGCACCCACCAGCACCATGCACGACGCCCCTCTCGACACCCAGCATCCCCGGGCCGCATCCGCACCCGCGCGTGCCGCGATCCGCCTGACAGGGCTTCGAGCGCTGCGCGGGCTCGCCCCCGTCCTGCTGCTGCTCGCCGTCGTCCTCGCCGACCTGCTCATCCCCGGCCGGCTGCACGCCGCACCGGTCATGGCCGCCGTCCCCGTGCTGGCGGCCATGACCCTGCCCGTGTGGGCCACGGCCGTCCTGGCCTGCACGGCCCTCGCCGCCACCGGTCTGCTGCAGTGGTCCGACGGGCTGTGGGGGCGGCCCGCCTCCGACATGACCCTGATGAGCGTGTCCCTGGTGGCCCTCGTCGGCCTCGGCGCCTGCGCGCTGCGCCGGAGCCGGGAGCGGGAGCTGCGCCAGGTGCGCTCGGTGGCGGAGGCCGCCCAGCGCGCGCTGCTGCATCCCCTGCCCCGCCGGCTGGAGTCGCTGGAGCTGTGCGGGGTGTACCTGCCCGCCGAGGCGGAGGCCAGGATCGGCGGCGACTTCTACGAGGCCCTGCCCACGCCCCACGGCATCCGGGTGCTGATCGGCGACGTACGCGGCAAGGGACTGCCCGCCGTGGGGGCGTCGGCCGCGCTGCTCGGCGCGTTCCGCGAACTGGCGTACCGGGAGGCGTCGCTGGCGGGACTGGCCCGCGGGCTCGACGAGAGCGCCGGGCGGCAGATCGCCACCATGGAGGAGGGGGCGGGGGCGGCGGAGCCCCGCGCCCTGTTCACCGAGCGCTTCGCGACCGCCCTGCTGGTGGAGGTCCCGCGGGACGAGCCGGTGGCGCGGTTCGTCCACTGCGGCCATCCCGAGCCGCTGACCATCCGCGCGGGGCGTGTCCACGGCCACGTCGCCGAGCCGCCCGGCGCGCCGCTGGGCCTCGGCGACCTGATCGGCACCCCGCAGGTCGAGCAGACCGTCCCCTTCGCCCCGGGCGACCGCCTCGTGCTCTACACGGACGGCTTCATCGAGACCCGGGACCGCGACGGCCGCTTCCACGATCTGGCCGCCCGCGCCCGGATCCGCGCCACCCAGCCCCTCGCCGCCCTGGTCACGGGCCTGCGCGCCGACCTGCTGAAACACGCGGACGGCGACCTCGACGACGACGCCGCGCTCCTGGTGCTGGAACGCGGCCGGGCCGGGGAGCCGGGCCGCTGACCGCGGGTGTCCGCAGGCGGCGCGACCCTTCCGCGCGCCGGCCGTCCGGGCGGCGGCCCGTCCCGGACCCGACGGGCCCGCCCGCTGCCGTGGGCGACGCCGTGTGACGCGCCGGCCCTACGCGGCAGGGCCCGGACCGGCCGTCCCCGGGGCCCGGGCGGCGAGTTCCCCGAGGGGGGCGCCGGACAGCCGGCACACCGTCCACTCGTCCAGGAGTTCCGCGCCGAGCGACTTGTAGAAGCCGATCGCCGGCTCGTTCCAGGCCAGCACCCACCACTCGAAGCGCTCGTAGCCCTTCTCCACGCAGAGCGCGGCCAGGGAGGCGAGCAGGTCCCTGCCGTGGCCCCCTCCCCGGGCGTGCGGCCGTACGTACAGATCCTCCAGGTGCATGCCGCGGGTGCCGGTCCAGGTCGAGAAACGCGGGAACCACAGGGCGTAGCCCACGGTGTCGCCCGTGCTGTCGTCCTCGGCGATCAGCGCGAAGGCCGCGGGATGCTCACCGAACAACGCCTCGCGCAGCTGCTCCTCGGTGGCCAGGGCCTGTTCGACGGCCCGTTCGTACTCGGCGAGTTCGCGGATCATCGCGCCGATCTCGGCGACGTCGTCCACGGTGGCGGCTCGGATCATGTGAGGGATCATGAGCCACCGTGCCGAGCGGTGTCCATCCGATTCCGCGCCGCCGGCCGGACGCGCCGGCGGCACGGAGCCCCGGCCGGGCCGGCCCCGTCCGCCTCCGGGGCGGCGCCGCGGCACGTCCGCGGGCGTGCGGGGCCGGAGCGTCAGGCGTCGCGCCGGTGCACCGCGCGCAGGCCGGCCAGGAGCGCGGCCGCCGCCCACAGCGCCGCCACCGCCAGGCCCGCCCAGGGGCCGAGGGGTCCCGCCGGATCCTGGTACAGGACCTGCTGTCCGGCGCGGTCCGGAAGCCAGGCGGCGGCGCGCCACGGAGGCGAGACCGGTCTCCTCGAGGACCTCGGCCACCCGGCGGGCGGGGAGGCGGTTGCTGACGGCGAGGAAGCGCAGATGGTCGCGCGCGGTGCGGGAACCGTGGGCCGCCTGCGCGTCCAGCAGGGCGCCGACCGTGCGCAGGGGCTCGCGCAGTGTCGCGTAGGGGCGGCCGCCGACCGTGGCGGCGCCGGAGGCGGGACGGTCCAGGCCGAGGACGAGGCGCATGGTGGTGGACTTGCCGGCGCCGTCGGGGCCGAGGAACCCGGTGACCCGGCCCGGTTCGACGGTGCACGTCAGGCGGTCGACGGCCCGGGTGCCGCCGTACTCCTTCGTGAGGTCCTTCAGGTCGATGCTGGTCATGGCCTCAGCGTGGCCGGGTGCGCGGCGGGCCGGCCTCCCCCGCCGGAGCGGAGCGCCTCCCCCGCGCGGGGGAGGCGCCGGCCCCGGCCGCTCTGCCACGATGACGCCATGCCGGGCCTCCTGCTGCCGTTCACTCGTGCGGTCACGTACACCCGTTGGCTCCACCTGCTGGTGGGGGCGATCGTGCCGTTCGTCTGCGCCATGATCTATCCGGGGCTGAGCAGCCCGTCGCCGGCCGACTGGCTGCTGATCGCGGCCGTCCCGGTCCCCTTGGGCCTGGGCGCGGCCATGGCGCCCTCGGTGCGCCGGGCGGAGGGGCTGCAGGCGCGGCTGATGCTGTTCTCCGGGCCGCACGCACGCGTGCGGAGCGAGGAGGACCCGGGCGTCTCCGTCGCTCCGTCCGCCTCGTGGAGCGATCGGGCCAGGACCGGTGCCTGGCTGGTGCTGCGCCTGGAGGCGGGACTCGCCGTCGCGCTGCTGACGGGGCAGCTGATGGCGCTCTCGCTGTCGCTCGCCGGGGCCGCCGCCGGCGATCCCGGTGTCGGCGACCTGCTCCTGGACGTCTCCGGTACCGGGTGGGCGTACGCCCTGCCGGCGCCGGTGCCCGTGCTGGTGCTGCTCGGGGTGGCCGCCGGGGCGGGCGCGCTCATGGCCCGGGCCGCCCGCCGGCTGCTCGGACCGTCGGCCAAGGAGCGGCTGGCCGAGCTGGAGGAGCGCACCGAGCGGCTGCTGGAACGCAACCGGATCGCCCGGGAGCTGCACGACTCCCTCGGCCACGCCCTGACCCTGGCCGTGGTGCAGGCGGGGGCCGCCCGGGCGGCCGCCGACCCCGAGTTCACCGGCCGGGCGCTGGAGACCATCGAGGAGGCGGGACGGGCCGCGCTGGAGGACCTGGAACGGGTCCTGGTGGTGCTGCGCGAACCGGCGCGGCCGGCCGCCGCCCGGCCGGCCCTCGACGAGGCGGACCGGCTGCTGGAGTCCGCGCGGTCCTCGGGCGCGCGGGTCGACGCCGAGGTGACCGGGCCGCTGGAGCTCGTACCGGGACCGGTCTCCCGCGAGGGCTACCGGATGCTCCAGGAGGCCCTCACCAACGTGCTGCGGCACGCGGGCCCGGTTCCGGTCGGCGTGCGCATCGCCGTGGAGGAGGCGCGGCTGCGGCTGGAGGTGCGCAATCCGCTGGCCCCGACGGCACCGGTGACCGGCGCGGGCGGCGGCGGGCTGCGCGGGATCCGGGAGCGTGCCGCGCTGCTGGGAGGCGAGGCCCGGGCGGGCCGGGACGGCGGCCAGTGGCTGCTGCGCGTCGACCTGCCGCTGCGGTGATCCAGACTGGCGGGATGCCGCTCACCGTTCTCCTGGTCGACGACGAGCCGCTGGTACGGGCGGGCCTGCGCGCCGTGCTGGAGGCCCAGCCGGACATCGAGGTGGCGGGCGAGGCCGCCGACGGGGCCGCGGTGGTCCCCCTGGTACGGCGGCTGCGCCCGGACGTCGTGGCCATGGACGTACGGATGCCGCTGATGGACGGCATCGAGGCCACGCGGGCCGTGCTGCGCACGGTGCCGGACCCGCCGAAGATCGTCGTGGTGACGACCTTCGAGAACGACGAGTACGTGTACGGGGCGCTGCGCGCGGGGGCCGACGGCTTCCTGCTCAAGCGGGCCCGGCCGGCGGAGATCGTGCACGCCGTACGGCTGGTGGCCGCGGGGGACTCGCTGCTCTTCCCGGCGGCGGTGCGGCGACTGGCCGCCTCGTTCGGCGCGGACCGCGGCGACACCGCCGCCCGGGCGGCCATGAGGCGCGCCGCGCTGACCGAGCGGGAGGCGGAGGTGCTGCGGCTCATGGCGCGCGGCCTGTCGAACGCGGAGATCGCCGCACGCCTGGTGGTGGGGATCGAGACCGTCAAGACCCACGTCAGTTCCGTGCTCGCCAAGCTCGGCGCGCGGGACCGTACGCAGGCGGTCATCGCGGCGTACGAGTCCGGCTTCGTCTCCCCGGGCTGACGCCGGGCGGTGACGGCCGGCCGTCACCGCCCGGGGGCGTGGTCGGCCGCGGCGCCGGCGGACCGGCGGCGCGGGGGAGCCGGCCGGGACGGCCGGGCGGCGCGCTTACCGGAAGACGGATCGAAAGTTTCGGATTCTCCGCGATCCGTTCATCGGATGACGGGTCGTCAATTCCGAGGTCTGTTCCTATGAGCCCTCAAGTGATCAGGGAAAACGCGGCCCGTTCGAAACAGAAGGTTTCGAAATCCCTGCCGAAATCATTGACAGTTGATGAGGGCACGCCAACACTGCGGTTGGTCGACGGACCTCTCCGTCACCCCAGCCGGCGCGAGGAGGACTTGTCCCGTATGCGCACCAGACCACTTCCGTCCCTGCGTTCCCTGATCACCGCCCTGGCCGTCGCCGCGCTGACCGTGGCGAGCGCCCTCACCGTCACCGCGACCCCGTCCTACGCCGCCCCCTGCAACGGGTACGTCGGGCTCACCTTCGACGACGGCCCGTCCAGCGACCGCACGCCCGCCCTGCTCAACGCGCTCAGGCAGAACGGGCTGCGGGCCACGATGTTCAACCAGGGCCAGTACGCCGCCGCCCACCCGGCGCAGGTGCGGGCCCAGGTCGCCGCCGGCATGTGGGTCGGCAACCACAGCTACACCCATCCGCACCTCGTCCAGCAGAGCCAGGCGCAGATCGACTCGGAGATCTCCCGGACCCAGCAGGCCATCGCCGGCGCGGGCGGCGGCACGCCGAAACTGTTCCGCCCTCCCTACGGCGAGACCAACGCGACGCTGAGGCAGGTCGAGGCCAAGTACGGCCTGACCGAGGTCCTCTGGGACGTCGACTCGCAGGACTGGAACGGAGCCAGCACCGACGCGATCGTCCAGGCCGTCAACCGGCTCGGCAACGGCCAGATCATCCTCATGCACGAGTGGCCCGCCAACACGCTCGCCGCCATCCCGCGCATCGCGCAGACCCTCGCGGCCAAGGGACTGTGCGCGGGCATGATCTCCCCGCAGACCGGCCGTGCCGTGGCCCCCGACGGCGGCGGCACCGGCGGAGGCGGCGGTGGCGAGGGCGGCTGCACCGCGACCCTGTCCGCGGGCCAGCGGTGGAGCGACCGGTACAACCTCGACGTCTCGGTCGCCGGGTCCGGGAACTGGACGGTCACCATGACCGTCCCGTCCCCGGCGAAGGCCATCGCCACCTGGAACGTCAGCGCCACCTACCCCAGCAGCCAGGTGCTCGTCGCCCGGCCCAACGGCAGCGGCAACACCTGGGGCGTCACCATCCAGGCCAACGGCACCTGGACGTGGCCGACGGTCTCCTGCACCGCGACCTGACCCCGCGCGGTGCGGACACGCTCCCGGGCCGGCGGCCCCCCACCCTCCCCGAAGAGGCCGCCGGCCCGGGACGGCCCGTCCCCGGCGCCTCCCGCCGTCGGCGGCGGGAGGCGGGAGGGGCCGGACCGTTCCCCGGACACGGGACGGGTCCCGCTCGCCCCCCTCGGCCGCCGGACGCCGCCACGCCGAGGGCCGGCGGGCGGCGACACGGCGGGACCTCACTCGCCCGGAGCGAGGGTCCGCGCGACGATGCGGGCGGCGTCGGCGATCAGCGCGTCGTCCACGGCCGCGTCCCGGTCGGCCCGGGACGACAGCACGGCCAGCACGATCGGCGTCCGCTCGGTCGTCCAGGCGACGCCGATGTCGTTGGCGGTCGCGTACTCACCGGTGCCCGTCTTGTCCGCGACGGTCCAGTCCTGCGGCAGCCCGGCACGGAACCGCCTGCTGCTGGTGGTGTTGCCCTCGAGCCAGGTCACGAGGTGCCCGCGGGCGGTGTCGTCCAGCGCCCGGCCCAGCGTCAGCTGCTCGAGGCCCCCCGCGACGGCGTGCGGCGTGGTGGTGTCGCGCAGGTCGCCGGGGACGGCGGCGTTCAGGTCGGTCTCCCAGCGGTCGAGCCGGCTCACCTGGTCGCCGATCGACCGGAAGAACCGGGTGAGACCGCTCGGCCCGCCGATCTGGCGCAGCAGCAGGTTCCCCGCCGTGTTGTCGCTGTGCTGGATCGCGGCCGCGCACAGATCGCCCACCGTCATACCGGTGGCGACGTGCCGCTCGGTGACCGTCGAGTTGGGCAGGATGTCCCGGTCCGGGTAGTGGATCACCTTGTCCAGCGGCGCGCAGTGGCCGTGGTCCCGCAGGACAGCCGCCGCGGCGAACGCCTTGAACGTCGAGCACATCGCGAACCGCTCCTGCGCCCGGTGGGCCACGACCGAACCGGTGCGGACGTTGCGGGCGTACACGCCGAGGCGGGCGTCGTAGCGGCGCTCCAGCTCGCGCAGCCCGGCTTCCGCGCCGCGCGCCGCGGCACCGGCGTCGGCCGAGGCGCCCGGGGCCGCGACGGCGGGGGCGAGCGTGGCGGCGGAGAGGGCGAGGCCGGCCTTGAACAGGCCGCGTCGTGGCAGTGGGGTGGCACTGGTCATGCGCACAGGTCTCCCAGGTGATCCGTCGTCCGATGGGGAAATGTCGATGCCGTATCGACGCCGATGCCGATACCGGTGCCGCTCCCGGCACCGGCCGGGGGCCTTCGACGAGGACAGCGAAACAGCCGGACCCCACCCATGTCCAAGAGTGAACTTTGAACGCGCCATAACGTATTGATATGACTGCAGGATGGATCTCCTCGCGCACCTCGAGGCGTACGTCGCCGCCGTCGACGAGGCGAGCTTCTCCCGCGCGGCCGACCGGCTCGGCATCGCCCAGCCGCTGCTGAGCCGGCGCATCAAGACCCTGGAGGAGCACTACGGGGCCCTGCTGTTCGACCGCTCGCGGCGCCAGGTCACGACCACCGAGTTCGGCGTGCTCCTCCTGCCGTACGCCCAGGACGTGCTGGACCGGGCGCAGCGGCTGCGGCACGTCGCCGAGTCGGCCCGCCGGTCGGCGGTCCGGACCGTCGCGGTGCCCGCGGACTGCGGACCCGCCGCGCTGGCCCGGATCATCCGCGCCGGCGCCGAGCGCGGCACCACGCTCGGCGTGCGCGAACTGCCGCCGGACCAGCGGGAGGCGGGCCTGGCCGACGGCTCCCTGGCGTACGCGCTGCTGCGGGTCCCCCCGGAGAACGCCGCGCTGCGCGTGCCGCTCGGCCTGGCGTCCGCGCCGCCCGCCGGCGCGCCGGAGGAAGCGTCCCCCGCCCCGGCCGGCGGCCGTCCTCGCGCGGTCCACCTGGAGGACCTGCGGCCCCGCCGTGGCCGCGGAGCGGCGCGCGAACGGCCGGTCCCGCTGCCGGTCCTCACCACCGTGGAGGACCAGATGCCCCACGCCCAGGACCGGCTGGCGCGCGCCGCCGCGCGCGCGGGACTGCCGGAGAGCCTGTTCCGGCCGGCCG
>NZ_BAAATK010000047.1:0-52488 GCF_039533365.1 Streptomyces glaucus | reverse complement strand
GCCCCGGCCGGCGGCGCGGCGGCCGGCTGGGGCGCGGCGGCCGGCTGGGGCGCGGCGGCCGGCTGGGGCGCGGCGGCCGGCTCCTCGACCGTGACGCCGAAGTCGGTGGCGATGCCGGCGAGGCCGTCGGCGTACCCCTGGCCGACCGCGCGGGCCTTCCACTGGCCGCCCCGCAGGTAGATCTCCACGACCACCAGGGCCGTCTCGCTGCCGAGCCGCGGGGGCGTGAAGGTGGCCAGCACCGAGCCGTCGTCCGCGTTCCGGATCGTGGCCGTCGGTTCGATGCCCTGGAAGGTCTGGCCCGGGGCGTCGGGACTGGCGGTGACGACGATCTTCTCGATGCCCGGGGGGACGGCCGCGGTGTCCACGGTGATCGCGTCGGGGGCGGCGCCGCCGCCGGGGCGGTAGGTCACACCCGGGCCGGCGGGCTGGTTGTAGAAGATGAAGTCGTCGTCGGAGCGCACCTTGCCGTCGGCGGTGAGCAGCAGGCCCGATACGTCGAGCCGCACCGGAGCGGCGACGTCCACCGTCACGCGCGCGGCGGAGAGAGGGATGTTCGAGCCGGGGGTCATAGCTGTCATGACCGGTGAACGAGCGGGGCTGTTTTACCGTTCCCTTACCAGGTGTCCGACCGGCTCGGCGCCCGGCCGGCTCGGCGCCGGGCGAGCGGGCGGACGCGGGCGGTGCGCGCGGTGGTGCTCGCGCGCTCCTGGCGGTGGGACCGCGGGGCGGTGCCGCCGGGCGGGGGCGGAGGCGGGCCGGGAGCGTACGGCCCGTCCCGCCCCCGCCCGGCGGCGGAGGCGGTCAGCCCCGCGGGACCACCACGATCTTGCGGCCCACGCCCGCCGCGAACTGGTCCAGCGCCTCGGGGTAGCGGTCCAGCGGGATGCGGTCGCTGATGAAGACCTCCGGGTCCAGCACCCCGTTCGCGAACAGCTCGGCGGCGCGCTCGAAACTGTGCAGCACGGCCATCGAACCCGTGATGGTGATCTCCTGGTTGTAGATCCGGTACGGGTCGATCGTCACCCGCGTCGCGTAGTCGGCGACCCCGAACTGCAGGAACGTGCCCGCCTTGGCCACCCGGTCCAGGCCGTCCTGGATCGCCGCCGCGTTGCCCGTCGCGTCGACGACGACGTCCCAGCCCTGCGGCCGGTCCAGTTCGTCGGCGCTGGTGGCGCCGGCCGACACCCCGAGCCGCCGGGCCGTCTCCAGCCGCGCCGGGTTCACGTCGACCACGTCCACGCTCGCCGCGCCCGTCCGCTTGGCCAGCTCCAGCATCATCAGGCCCATCGTGCCCGAGCCGTAGATCAGGACGTGCGCCCCGAGCCGGGAGGACAGGATGTCGTACCCCCGCACCGCGCACGACAGGGGCTCCACCAGCGCCGCGTCCTCGGTGCGGACGTGCTCGGGCAGCTTCACGCAGTTCGCCACCGGCGCCACCGCGTACCGGGCCGCGCCGCCCGCCGTCGTCACCCCGATCGCCGCCCAGCGCTCGCACAGGTTGTTGTGGCCGGTGCGGCAGTAGCGGCACTCGTGGCAGTACAGGGACGGGTCCACCGCCACCCGGTCGCCGACCGCGAGTTCGGTGACCTGGCTGCCGGTCCCGACCACCTCGCCCGCGAACTCGTGGCCCGGCACGATCGGCAGCTTCGGCGCGAACTCCCCCTGCAGGATGTGCAGGTCCGTACCGCACAGCCCGCAGGCCGCGACCTCGACGACGACGTCCCGCGGCCCGGGCGTCGGGTCCGGGACCTCGGTGACGACGGCCCGGCCCACGGACTCGATGACGGCGGCCTTCATTTCACGGCTCCCAACGACAGGCCCTGGACCAGTTTGTCCTGGGCGGCGAACCCCGCGGCGAGCACCGGCAGGGAGATGACGAGCGACGCGGCGCACACCTTCGCCAGGAACAGGCCCTGGCTGGTGATGAAGCCGGTCAGGAACACGGGGGCGGTCTCGGCGACCACGCCGGTCAGCACCCGTGCGAAGAGCAGTTCGTTCCAGCTGAAGATGAAGCAGATCAGCGCCGTCGCGGCGATGCCGGGCAGGGCGATCGGGGCGACCACCCGGGCCAGGACCGTCGGCAGGCGCGCGCCGTCCACCCGGGCCGCCTCGATCACCGCCACCGGCACCTCGGCGAGGAACGACTGCATCATCCACACCGCGATCGGCAGGTTCATGGAGGTGTACAGCACGACCAGCAGCCAGATGTTGTCCAGCAGACCGGCGTTCTTGGCGAACAGGTAGATCGGCAGCAGGCCGGCGACGGCCGGCAGCATCTTCGTCGACAGGAAGAAGAACAGGACGTCCGTCCACTTCCGCACCGGGCGGATCGACAGCGCGTACGCCGCGGGCAGCGCGAGGAGCAGGACGAGCAGCGTCGACGCCACCGACGCCACCGCCGAGTTGACCAGCGCCGGCCAGGGGCTCGCGCCGCCGTCGGCGCCGAAGAACTCGCGGTAGCCGTCCAGGGTCAGCGCGGCGGTGAAGGACGGCGGGTTGGTGGCGGCGTCCTCCTCCGAGTGGAAGGAGGTCAGCGCCATCCACGCGACGGGCAGGAAGAAGACGACGCCGGCCAGCCAGGCCACCAGCCCCAGCCCGGCACCCTTGCGGCGGGCGCGCCGTACGGCGATGGTGCTCATGCGCGGGAGACCTCCTCGCGGAACAGGGACGACACCACGCGCAGCGCGAAGGTGGCGATGACGATCGAGCCGATGACCACCAGGACGCCCGCGGCCGAGGCGAGGCCGTTCTCGTGGGCCTGGTAGAAGGTCTGGTACACGGTGTAGGGGAGGTTGGCGGTGCCCAGGCCGCCGGACGTGATCGTGAAGACCGCGTCGAAGTTCTGGACGATGTAGATCGAGCCCAGCAGGGCGCCGAGTTCGAGGTAGCGGCGCAGGTGCGGCAGCGTCAGATGGCGGAAGATCTGCCAGTCGCTCGCCCCGTCGACCCGGGCGGCCTCGATCTGCTGCTGGTCCCGGCTCTGCAGCCCGGCCAGCAGGATCAGCATCATGAACGGCGTCCACTGCCACACCAGCGCGGCCTCGACGGCGAGCAGCGGGGTGCTGGAGACCCAGTCGGGCTGCGGGCCGCCGACGTAGTGCAGCAGGCCGTTGAGCAGGCCGTACTCGGGGTTGTACAGGACGTGCTTCCACAGCAGCGCCGCCGCCACGGGGACGACGAGGAACGGGGCGATCAGCAGCGTGCGGACGACGCCCCGGCCGCGGAACCTGCGGTCCAGGAGCAGGGCGAGGAGCAGGCCGAGCACCAGGCTGGCCAGGACCACCGCCGCGGTCAGCAGCACGGTCGTCCCCACCGAGTGGCGCAGGTCCGGATCGGTCAGCACCTGGCGGTAGTTGTCGAGGCCGGCGAAGCGCCGGGCCTCGGGGTAGAGGGCGTTCCAGTCGAAGAAGGAGATCACCAGCGTGGCCACGAACGGCAGCTGGGTGACGACGATCATGAAGATCAGGGCGGGGAGCAGCGGGGCCCGGGTGGCCCAGGCGCGCAGCCGGGCGGAGGGCCGGTGTCCCACGGCGCGGATCTCGGGTGCGGCCACGGGGGCCGTGGTCGTGGCGGTCATCGTCCCTCGTACTCCTCGGAGATCTTCTCGGCGAGCTGCTGGGACTTCCTCAGGGCCGACTCGACGGACTGGCGTCCGGCGATGGCCGCGCTGATCTCCCGGGAGACCTTGGTGCCGAGGTCGGTGAACTCGGGGATGCCGACGAACTGGATGCCGGGCGCGGGCCGCGGCTGCACCCCCGGGTCGTTCGGGCGGGCGTCCTCGATGGCCCGTTTCGTCATCTCCTGGAAGGCGGCGGCCTCCGCGCGGTAGGCGGGGTTCGCGTACGTCGAGGCGCGCTTGCCGGCCGGGACGTCGGACCAGCCGATCCGGTCGCCGACGAGCTGCTCGTACTCCTTGCCGGACGCCCAGGAGACGAACTTCCACGCCTTGTCCGCGTTGCGGGACGCCTTCTGGATGCCCCAGGCCCAGGTGTAGAGCCAGCCGGAGGACTCGGTCCTCTCCACGGGGGCGGGGGCGTAGCCGATCTTCCCCTTGACGGGGGAGCCGGCCGACTCCAGGGAGCCGGCGGCGGAGGTGGCGTCGTACCACATGGCGACCTTGCCCTGGGTCATGTTGTTCAGGCACTCGGCGAAACCGGACTGGGCCGCTCCCGACTCGCCGTGCTCCCGGACCAGGTCGACGTAGAACTTCGTCGCCTTCTCGAACTCCGGGGAGTCCAGCCGCGCCTTCCAGTCCTGGTCGAACCAGGTGCCGCCGAAGGTGTTCACCACCGTCGTCAGCGGCGCCATCACCTCGCCCCAGCCGGGCAGCCCGCGCAGGCAGATGCCCTTCATGCCGGGCTCGGCGCCGTCGGCCTTCGCGGCGAGGTCGGCCACCTGCCGCCAGGTGGGGCGCGCGGGCATGGTGAGCCCCTTCTGCGCGAACACGTCCTTGCGGTACATCAGGAAGGACGACTCGCCGTAGAAGGGCTGGCCGTAGAGCCTGCCGTCGTCGCCGGTGAGCGACTGGCGCATCGGCTTCAGCACGTCCTGCTCGTCGTACGCCGGGTCCCGCGCGACGTAGGAGTCCATCTCGTGCAGCCAGCCGTTGCGGGCGTAGATCGGTATCTCGTAGTTGGACAGGGTGGCGACGTCGTACTGGCCGGCCTGGTTGGCGAAGTCCTGGCTGATCTTGTCGCGGACGTCGTTCTCGGGCAGGACCGTGAAGTTGACCTGGATGCCGGTCTCTTCGGTGAAGTGGGCGGCGGTGAGCTTCTGCAGCGTCACCATCTGGGGGTTGTTGACCATCAGGACGTTGATGGCGTCGCCGCCCGATCCGGCCCCGCCCGCCCCGACCCAGCAGCCGGAGAGCAGCGGGGCGAGCAGCGTCCCTGCGGCGGCCATGGCGAGCGTGGCTCGCGCTGGCCGCCGTCGGCTCTGGGTTCGCATGGATCGCTCCTGGACGTAGGGAGAACTGGATGTATGGGGTGATAAGGGGCGCCGCGGGGCGTGCGGTGCCCCGGGGAGGACGTGCGGGGGGTTTCGGGTGCCGCGCCCGGAAGGCAGGGGGCGGGCGCGGGGGGGCGCCCGGCGGCGCGCCGGGCGGTCAGACCCGGATGACCTGGGGCCCCAGCAGGGAGTAGCGGTGGGCCTCGGACGCCGGGAGCAGGGTGCTGGTGACGATCGCCTCCAGGGCGCCGACCTCGGCGAACCGGCAGAAGCTGACCGCCCCGAACTTGGTGTGCACGCCCGCGAACACCGTGCGGCGCGCGGCCCGGATCGCCTGGGCCTTGACCTCGCCGACCGCCGGGTCGGGGGTGGTCAGGCCGTGTTCGCGGGAGACGCCGTTGGCGCCGATGTAGGCCAGGTCGAGGACGAAGCCGGCCAGCATCCGCGTCGTCCAGTGGTCGACGGTGGCGAGGGTGCCGGCGCGGACCCGGCCGCCGAGCAGCAGCACGGTGGCGTGTTCCGCCCCGGCCAGGGTGCCCGCGACCGGCAGGGACGCGGTGACCACGGTCAGCGGCCGGTCCCGGGGCAGCGCCTCGGCGATGAGCTGCGGGGTGAAGCCCTCGTCGACGAAGACCGTCTCGGCGTCCCCGAGCAGTTCGGCCGCGGCGGCGGCGATCCGGCGCTTCTCGGGGACGTGGCTGGTGGCGCGGAAGGCGAGCGTCGTCTCGAACCCGGCGCTCTCCACGGGATAGGCCCCGCCGTGGGTGCGGCGGACCAGGCCGTGGTCCTCCAGGGCGCGCAGATCCCGCCGGACGGTCTCCTTGGCCACGCCCAGCCGGGCGGCGAGCGCGGTGACGTCGACCGAGCCGGTGGCGCGCGCCACCCGCACGATCTCCCGCTGGCGCTCTTCCGCCGTTCTCGTGCCCATGGCCTCCACCTGCCTCGTCGCCGGCCTGCCCGTTCGGGCCCGGTGGGGCCCTCGGGGGAAGTTCTACAGCGGGGAGGCGGCGCTGACCAGGTCTGTTGCGGGTTCGATGATGCCCGTTTGTGCCCGTTCGGCGCGGCGTGCGCCCGGCGCGTACCTGCGTCGCCGCCGACCGGGACGTGGGACCGGGCAGCGGCGGTGCCCGAATGCGGCGGGGGGGGGGGCCGGGCCCCCCCCCCCCGCCGCGGGGGTCGGTTTTCCGCCGTGCGGACCGGCGTCAGTACGGCCAGATCGGCGGGTCGGTGACGAAGTGGCCGCCGATGCGGGCGTGCGCCTCGTTCTCCGGGTCCAGCTCGCCCTGTTCGGCGATGAGCTTCTCGGCGTACGGCTCGGAGTCGTCCTGCGGTTCGTAACCGAGCGCCCGCGCGGTGGACAGGTCCCACCACAGCCGGGTGTTGGCGGAGGAGCCGTAGACGACGGTGTGCCCGACGTTCTCGGCGGTCAGCGCGGCGTGGAAGAGGCGGGCGCCGTCGGCGGGGCTCATCCACACCGAGAGCATGCGCACGCTGGTCGGCTCGGGGAAGCAGGAGCCGATGCGCACCGAGACGGTCTCCAGGCCGTGCTTGTCCCAGTAGAGCTGGGCGAGGTCCTCGCCGAAGGACTTGGACAGGCCGTAGAAGGTGTCCGGGCGGCGCGGGGTGTCGATCGGGACGAGGGGGTCGTCGCCCCGGGGGCGCGGGGTGTAGCCGACGGCGTGGTTGGAGGAGGCGAAGACGATGCGCTTGACCCCTTCCTCGCGGGCGGCCTCGTAGACGTGGTAGGTGCCCTCGATGTTCGATTTGAGGATCTTCTCGAAGGGGGCTTCCAGGGAGATGCCCGCGAGGTGGATGATCGCGTCGACGCCGCGCACGGCCTCGCGGACGGCCTCCCGGTCGGCGAGGTCGGCGGTGATCGCGTCCGGCTCGCCCTCGACCGGGCGCAGGTCCAGCAGGCGCAGCCGGTAGCCGTACGCGGGCAGCAGGTCCCGCATCAGGGTGCCGAGGCCGCCGGCGGCGCCGGTGAGCAGGACGGTGCGGGGAGCGGGCATCCTCGGGTCTCCTCGAATTCAGCAGCCGTACATATGTGCGTACGACATTCACATGCGTGGACACGCTAAGGAGCGAGGGCGTCGCCCGTCAAGGGTCCGCCGGGCGGGGAATCCGCAAGTACGTCGCGGGTGGGTGCGCTTGACCGCCCTCCGGGGGGCCCTCTAGCGTGACACCGTTCAGAAATGTAGACAATGATCATACATGTAGAAATGGGAGAGCCCGTGACGACAGCCCCTCTCGCCGCTCGACTCACCGTCCCCAGCGGGCCGCTGTTCTTCCCCGTCACGGCGTACGGTCCCGACGGCGCGCTCGACCTCGACACCTACCGCACCCATGTGCGCCGCGGGGTCGAGGCGGGAGCCGCCGCGGTCTTCGCGTGCTGCGGCACCGGGGAGTTCCACGCGCTGACCCCCGAGGAGTTCGAGCGGTGCGTCCGGGCGGCCGTGGAGGCCGCCGAGGGCCGGGTGCCGGTGGTCGCGGGCGCCGGGTACGGGACCGCGCTCGCGGTGCGCTACGCGCGGCTCGCCGAGGCGGCCGGCGCGGACGGGCTGCTCGCCCTGCCGCCCTACCTCGTGCTCGCCGGGCAGGAGGGGCTGCTGCGGCACTACCGGGAGGTGGCCGCCGCGACCTCGCTGCCGGTGATCGTCTACCAGCGCGACAACGCCGTGTTCACCCCCCGGACCGTCGTCGGCCTGGCCCGCACGGACGGGATCATCGGGCTCAAGGACGGACTGGGCGACCTGGACCTCATGCAGCGCGTCGTGAGCGCCGTGCGCACCGAGGCCCCGGGCGACTTCCTGTACTTCAACGGGCTGCCGACCGCCGAGCAGACCCAGCTCGCCTACCGCGGCATCGGCATCACGCTCTACTCCTCCGCCGTCTTCTGCTTCGCCCCCGACCTCGCCCTGGCCTTCCACCGCGCCCTGCACACCGGCGACGAGGCCACCGCGCACCGCCTGCTGGACGGCTTCTACCGGCCCTTCGCCGAACTGCGCGCCCAGGGCCGCGGATACGCCGTCGCCCTGGTCAAGGCCGGGGTCCGGCTGCGCGGGCTCGACGTGGGGGAGGTGCGGCCGCCGCTGCACGAACCGACCGGGGATCATGTCGAGCAGCTCGCCCGGCTGATCGAACGCGGTGACGCGCTGCTCGAGGAGGACATGTGAAGGCGTCGGCATTCGTCTACCCCTGGGACGTCAACGGGGACCCGCGGGCCGCGGAGTTCATCGCGGGAACCGGTGTGCGGCAGGTGACCCTCGCCGCCGCCTACCACTCCACCCGCGCCCTCACCCCGCGCCACCCGCGCCACCGCGTGGTCACCGCCGAGCACGCCGCCGTGCTCTACCCGCCGGACGGCCGCTGGGAGGGCCGGGAGCTGCGCCCGTACCGGGCGGGCGACTGGGCGCCCGGCGACGCCTACGGCGAGGCCGCCGCCGCGCTCGCGGACGCGGGCCTGGAGGTGCACACCTGGGTGGTGCTCGCGCACAACTCCCGGCTGGGCGCCGAACACCCCGAGACCTCGGTCGTCAACGCCTACGGGGACCGCTACCCGTGGGCGCCGTGCATCGCCCGGCCCGCCACCCGCGCGTACCTCACCGACCTGGCCGCCGAGGCCGCGGTGCGGCCCGGGGCGCGCGGCACGGAACTGGAGTCCCTCGGCTGGTACGGGCTCGCCCACCTGCACGCCCACGACAAGACCGGCGGGGTCGGCCTCGGGGACGCCGGCCAGTACCTGATGTCGCTGTGCTTCTGCCCGGACTGCCGGGCGGGCTACGGCGCCAAGGGCCTGGACGCCGACGAACTGGCGGACGCGGTACGGACCGCGCTGGAGCCGGTGTGGCGGGGGGCGCCCTCGGACGGGGGCTGGGCGGGCGTGGCGAAGCTGCTCGGCGAGACGACGGCGGACGCCACCCGCGCGTGGCGGGACGAAACCGCCCGCACGCTCCAGGAGGCGGCGGTCGCGGCGGTCCGCGCCGCCGCGCCGGACGGCTTCCAGGTGCTGCTGCACGCCGACCCGGTGTCGTACCACTGCGGCGCCAACGCCGGCGTCGACCCCGCGCACATCCTGTCCGTGGCGGACGGGGTGGTGGTGCCCTGCACGGGCGGCCCCGGCCTGCTCGCCCCGTTCGCGGAGCAGGGCCGCGCGGGCGCCGTCCTCGCCGCCAACCTCACCGTCGTCTCCGGCATGGGCGGCAGCCCCGGCACGCTCGCGGCCGACGCCGCGGCCGCCCGGGACCTCGGCGCCACCGAACTGCGGCTGTACCACGCCGGACTGGCCTCGGACGCCGACCTGGCGGCGGTGCGCTCGGCGCTCGCGGGGCTCTGACCCGCCGCGGGGCCCGCGCCGGGGCGGCGGCGTCCGCGGCCCCCGGCGCCCCGTCCCGCCCGGCACTCCCCCCGGTCCGGGCGGCGGCTCCCGGCGGCGTGACCCGGGCCGGACGCGCTCGGCGCGGACCGGGGGCCGGCCGGGGGCCGTACCGGTGCGCCCGGCCCGGGTCCCGGCGCCGGGCGGGGCGCCGGACACACCCCGCTCCGGCCTGTTTCGCGCGTTCCGGGCCGAGTGCCGGTCCCGGTCTGCTCGCGGGGGATTCGTCCCGCCGCCCGGCGCCCTCTCCCGGCCCGGGCGGCGGCTCCCGGCGGCCGTGATCCGCTCGGCGCGCCGCCCGCGGGCCGCGGACCCCGCGTACGGCGCGTCCGGGCGTCCGGCCTGCGCTTTCCCCCACGGTCCCGGTCCTCGGGCCCGTTTCCGCCGGCCCGGCCCGGCCCCCCTCGCCCTCTCGGCAACCTCAACTTCCTCTGTCAGAAGCATTGACGAAACACAGGGGCGCTCCTACCTTCAACGCGTCGTACTTCGTACGTCATATATGAGACGCGATACGCGAGATCCGAGAGGCGCGCATGACCTCTGTGCCCACGCCGATCCCCTCCCGCACGCAGTTCGTGCTGGAGGAGATCAAACGCCGCATCCTCACCGGGCAGTTGACGCCGGGCCAGGCTCTGGTCGAGACCGAGCTCGCCGCGCAGTTCGGAGTCTCCAAGACCCCGGTGCGCGAGGCGCTCAAGACGCTGGCCGGCACCGGACTGGTCATGATGAGCCAGTACAAGGGCGTCACGGTGCGCATGGTGGACGCGGACATGGCGCGCGAGGTCTACGACGTGCGGCTGCTGCTGGAGCCCGAGGCGCTCAGGCGCGCCGTGCGCCGCGGGGCCTCCCTGGAGGCCGCCCGGGACGCGCTGACCCGCGCCGACCAGGCCGCCGACACCGCCGAACGGTCCCTGGCCAACCGCGAGTTCCACCGCGCCCTGTACCTGCCGTGCGGCAACCCGCTGCTCGGCCGGATGCTCGACCAGGTCCGCGACCAGGCGGCCCTCGTCTCCGCGGTCGCCTGGGCCGCCGAACCCTCCTGGGAGCGGGAGGCCAGCGAGCACCGGGAGATCCTGCGGCTGGCCCTCGCCGGGGACGCGGACGGCGCGGCCGGCGCCCTCCACGCGCACATCGCGTCGTTCGTCGAGCGGGCCTTCCCGGAAGCGGAGACCGAGGCCCAGGGAGAGGACGGTCAGGCATGACAACGACGTTCGAGACCCAGCGGGCGGCCCTGGCCGACGTGGTGGCGATCCCGGTGACCCCGTTCGCCGAGGACGGCTCCGTCGACCGGGACACCTACCGGGCCCTGCTGCGCCGGCTGCTCGACGGCGGCATCACCACCCTCACCCCCAACGGCAACACCGGCGAGTTCTACGCCCTCACCCCCGAGGAGCGCCGCCTGGTCACCGAACTGACGATCGACGAGGCGGGCGACCGGGCCGCCGTCCTGGTCGGCGTGGGACACGACGTGCCCACCGCCGTCGCCTCCGCCCGGCACGCCCGTGAGCTCGGCGCGCAGATGGTGATGGTGCACCAGCCCGTCCACCCGTACGTCTCCCCGGCCGGCTGGGTCGACTACCACCGCGCCGTCGCCGAGGCGGTGCCCGAGCTGGGAGTCGTCCCGTACATCCGCAACGACCGGCTCACCGGCGCCCTCCTGGCCGAACTGGCCGACGCCTGCCCCAACGTCATCGGCGTGAAGTACGCCGTGCCGGACGCCGCCAGGTTCGCCGCCTTCGCCCGCGACGCCGGGCTGGACCGCTTCGTGTGGGTGGCCGGGCTCGCCGAGCCGTACGCCCCCTCCTACTTCTCCGCGGGCGCCACCGGCTTCACCTCGGGACTGGTGAACGTCGCCCCGGCCGTCTCGCGGAACATGATCGAGGCGCTGCGGTCGGGCGACTACCCGGCCGCCATGAAGGTCTGGGAGCAGATCCGCCGCTTCGAGGAGCTGCGCGCCGCCGACGGCTCCGCCAACAACGTCACCGTCGTCAAGGAGGCCCTGGCCTCGCTCGGGCTGTGCCGCCGCGAGGTCCGCCCGCCGAGCAAGCCGCTGCCCGAGCCCGAGCGCGCCGAGGTCGCCGCCATCGCCGCCGGATGGTCCATATGAACACGCCGAGGAAGAACCCCGAGGAACTGCGCAGCCACCAGTGGTACGGCAGCGGCGTCTCGTCGGGCCTGCGCTCCTTCAGCCACCGCGCCCGCACCCGCCAGCTCGGCTACCTGCCCGAGGAGCACCTCGGCAAGCCCGTCATCGCGATCCTCAACACCTGGTCCGACATCAACCCCTGCCACGTCCACCTGCGCGACCGCGCGCAGGCCGTCAAGCGCGGGGTGTGGCAGGCGGGCGGCTTCCCGCTGGAGTTCCCGGTCTCCACCCTCAGCGAGACCTTCCAGAAGCCGACCCCGATGCTCTACCGCAACCTGCTCGCGATGGAGACCGAGGAGCTGCTGCGGTCCTACCCCGTCGACGGGGCCGTGCTGATGGGCGGCTGCGACAAGTCCACCCCGGCCCTGCTGATGGGCGCCGCCTCCGCCGACCTGCCGGCCGTGTTCGTGCCCGCCGGGCCCATGCTGCCGGGCCACTGGCGCAACGAGGTCCTCGGCTCCGGCACCGACATGTGGAAGTACTGGGACGACCACCGGGCCGGCCTGATCGGCGACTGCGAGATGCAGGAGCTGGAGAGCGGCCTGGCCCGCTCGCCCGGGCACTGCATGACGATGGGCACGGCCTCCACGCTCACCGCCGCCGCCGAGGCGCTCGGCGTCACGGTCCCCGGCGCCTCCAGCATCCCGGCCGTGGACTCGGGGCACGACCGGATGGCCGCGAAGGCCGGCATGATCGCCGTCGAGCTGGTGCACAAGGACCGCCGGCTCTCCCGGCTCCTCACCCGGGAGGCGTTCGAGGACGCGGTCACCACCGTGCTCGGCCTCGGCGGCTCCACCAACGCCGTGATCCACCTGATCGCCATGGCGGGCCGCGCGGGCGTGAAGCTCACGCTCGACGACTTCGACCGGATCGCCCGCACGGTCCCGGTGCTGGCCAACGTGCGGCCGGGCGGGCGGACGTACCTGATGGAGGACTTCCACTTCGCGGGCGGCCTGCCCGGGTTCCTCTCCCGGATCCCGGACCTGCTGCACCTGGAGCGGCCCACCGTCGCCCACGACACCCTGCGCGAGCAGATCGCCGGCGCCCAGGTGTACGACGACGACGTGATCCGGCCCCGGGACAACCCGGTCGCGAGCGAGGGCGGGGTCGCCGTGCTGCGCGGCAACCTCTGCCCGGACGGCGCCGTCATCAAGCACATCGCCGCCGAGCCGCACCTGCTCAAGCACACCGGCCCCGCGGTCGTCTTCGACGACTACAGGACGATGCAGCGGACCATCAACGACCCGTCGCTGGGCATCACCGCCGACAGCGTGCTGGTGCTGCGCAACGCCGGGCCCAAGGGCGGACCGGGCATGCCCGAGTACGGGATGCTGCCCATCCCCGACCACCTGCTCAAGCAGGGCGTGCGGGACATGGTGCGGATCTCCGACGCCCGGATGAGCGGCACCAGCTACGGCGCGTGCGTGCTGCACGTGGCCCCCGAGTCGTACGTCGGCGGACCGCTCGCCCTGGTCCGCACCGGCGACAGCATCACCCTCGACGTCGAGGCCCGCACCCTCCGGCTCAACGTGGACGACGAGGAGCTGCGGCGGCGCAGGGCCGAGTGGACGCCGCCGCCCGTCCGGTACGAGCGGGGCTACGGCGCGCTCTACAACGACCAGATCACCCAGGCCGACACCGGCTGCGACTTCGAGTTCCTGGCCCGGCCGGGCGCGGTGCAGGACCCGTACGCGGGCTGATCTCCCGCACCGCACCCGGATGCACGCCGCCCATATAGAAAGCGCTTCCCCAGTGCACGAGGCACCGGCCCGGGAAACGCCGGACCGAGAAGCACGCGCACGAGACCGCACGACGTACCAGAACGGAGAACAGTCATGGCCCAAGCCGCAGCCGTGGCGAAACCGCCCGCGCCACCCCGGCGGCGCCGTGCCTCCGCCACGCCGCGCAGGCTGCCGTACCTGCTGATCGCCCCGGCGGCCCTGCTGATGCTGGGCTTCATCGCCTACCCGGTCGTCAGCGTCTTCTACTACAGCCTGCAGGAGTACAACCCCACCAAGCCGTGGCGGAACGGCTACGCGGGCTTCGACAACTTCGTCCGCATCTTCACCGAGGACCCGCAGTTCTGGGACACCCTCGTCTTCAGCGCCAAGTGGGTCTTCGTCGAGGTCGGGCTGCAGCTGCTGTTCGGACTCGCCCTGGCCCTCATCGTCAACCAGACCTTCGTGGGCCGGGCGCTGGGACGCGCCCTGGTGTTCTCCCCGTGGGCCGTCTCCGGCGTGCTGACCTCCGCGATCTGGGTGCTGCTCTACAACTCCCAGACCGGCATCACCCGCTACCTCGCGGACCTGGGCATCGGCGACTACGGCACCAGCTGGCTGTCGGACACCTCGACCGTGTTCCCCGCGGCGATCGTCGCCGACCTGTGGCGCGGCGTGCCCTTCTTCGCCATCCTCATCCTCGCCGACCTCCAGTCCGTCTCGAAGGACCTGTACGAGGCCGCCGAGGTCGACGGGGCGAGCCGGCTGAAGCAGTTCTGGCACATCACGCTGCCGCACCTGAAGGACGCGATCATCCTGTCCACGCTGCTGCGCGCGGTGTGGGAGTTCAACAACGTCGACCTGCTCTACACCCTGACCGGCGGCGGGCCCGCGGGCGAGACCACGACGCTGCCCCTGTACATCGCCAACACGTCCGTGGAGTCCCACGACTTCGGCTACGCGTCGGCCCTGACCACGGTCGCGTTCGTGATCCTGCTCTTCTGCTCGATCGTCTACCTGCGGCTGAGCAAGTTCGGAGGCGAGAAGTGAGCGTCAAGGAAGCCACCCAGGCCGCGCCCGCCCCCGTGCGCACCGCCCCCGAACCGCCCCGGCCGGCGAAGCGGAGCCCCGCCTGGGACGAGGTCCCCCGCTGGCAGATCTACCTGCCGCTGGGCGTCTACCTGGTCTTCACCCTCATCCCCTTCTACTGGATCCTGCTGTTCGCGCTGCGCCCGGCCGGCTCCACCTCGCTGGTGCCCTGGCCGGTCACCTTCGAGCACTTCGAGAAGGTGTGGACGGAGCGGCAGTTCGGGACCTACTTCCAGAACAGCGTGCTCGTCGGCGTCGCCACCCTGGTGATGACGACGATCGTCGCGCTGGCCGGCGGCTACGCCCTGGCCCGGTTCGACTTCCGGATCAAGCGGGGCTTCATGCTCGCCCTGCTGTGCTCCCAGTTCGTGCCGGGCGCGCTGCTGCTGGTCCCGCTGTTCGAGATCTTCGCCGAGCTGCGGATGATCAACTCCCTGGGCAGCGTCATCATCGCCGAGACGGTCTTCCAGCTGCCGCTGTCGATGATCCTGATCAGCAACTTCATCAAGAACGTGCCGTACTCGCTGGAGGAGGCCGCCTGGGTCGACGGCTGCGGCCGGTTCCGCGCCTTCCGGACGATCGTGCTGCCGCTGCTGCGGCCCGGTCTGATCGCCGTCGGCTCCTTCGCCTTCGTGCACTCCTGGAACCACTTCCTGTTCGCCCTGATGTTCCTCAACAACCAGGAGATGCAGACCATCCCGGTCGGCCTCAACACCCTGATGAGCGCGGACAGCGTCGACCTCGGCGCCCTCGCCGCGGGCGGCATCATCGCGGCCGTGCCGGTGGTGATCGTGTTCGCCTTCATCCAGAAGTGGCTGATCACCGGGTTCAGCGCGGGGGCGGTGAAGGGATGACACCGTGCCGGTTCCACCACGCCTGCCACCCGGACGGCGCGGGGAGGACGCCATGAACGAACCACTGTCCGTCGTCCTCGCGGGCGCCCGCGGCCACGGCCGCTGGCACGTCGCCAACATCCGCCGGCTCCAGGACGAGGGCCTGGTGCGGCTGGCGGGCATCTGCGAGCTGACCCCGCTGACCGAGGAGGAGTTCGGCGGCCGCCTCCCCGAGCAGTCCGCCGACTTCGGCGCCCTCCTGGACTCCACCGGCGCGCAGATCGCCGTGATCTGCACGCCGATCCCCACCCACACCGACCTGGCACTGGCCGCCGCCCGCCGGGGCGTGCACATCCTGCTGGAGAAGCCGCCCGCCCCCTCCTACGCGGAGTTCCGCCGCATGGCCGACGGGGTGGCCGAGGCGGGGGTCGCCTGCCAGATCGGCTTCCAGTCGCTGGGCTCGCACGCCGTGCCGGCGATCCGGGAGCTGATCGGCCAGGGCGCGATCGGCGAACTCGTCGGGCTCGGCGGGGCCGGCGCCTGGGTGCGCGACGAGGCGTACTTCCGGCGCGCGCCCTGGGCGGGCCGGCGGCGGCTGAACGGCGCCGACGTGGTCGACGGCGTGCTGACCAACCCGCTCGCGCACGCCGTCGCCACCGCCCTCGCCCTCGGCGGCACCCCCCGCGCCGAGGACGTCACCGGCATCGAGACCGAGCTGCTGCGCGCCAACGACATCGAGTCCGACGACACCTCCTGCGTGCGGATCACCACGGGGCGGGGCCACCGGGTCACCGTCGCCGCGACCCTGTGCGCCGAGCGGGCCGGCGAGCCGTACGTCCTGGTGCACGGCAGCCGCGGCCGGATCACCTTCTGGTACAAGCAGGACCGGGTGCTGCTCCAGCGCGCCGGCCACGGCCCGCAGGAGTACGAGTACGGCCGCACCGACCTGCTGGAGAACCTCGTCGCGCACCTCACCCGGGGAGCCGGCCTCCTCGTAGCCCCGGAGGAGACCGGCGCCTTCATGAAGGTCGTGGAGGCGATCCGGCGGGCCCCCGACCCGGCCCCGCTGCCGCCCGCCGCCTGGCGCCGGATCCCCGCCGAGAACCGCCGGGCCGTGCCCGGCGTCGACGGGCTCGTCGCGGCCGCCGCCGACACCCTGTCCCTCTACTCCGAGCTGGGCGCCCCCTGGGCGCCGGCCGCGGAGCACCTGCCGAAGGAGGCGAGCGCCCGATGACCGGCAGCGACTCCCCGGTCCTGCGGGTGGCGGGCCGCCCGGTCGGCCGCTACGTCACCCGGCCCGAGCTGCCCGACCGGCTCTCCCCGCGCCCGTATCTGCACCCCGTCACCACCCTGGCCGGCACGGCGGTCACCGAGCTCGGCCCCGCCGACCACCTGCACCACCTCGGCGTCGGTGTCGCCGTTCCCGACGTCGAGGGGCACAACTTCTGGGGCGGGCGCACCTTCGTCCGCGGCCGGGGCCCGACCGAGCTGGACAACCACGGCGCCCAGCGGCACGTCGCCTTCCAGCTGCGCGACCCGGACGGCTTCGTGGAGGAGCTGCGCTGGGTCGCGGCCGGAGCCGAGCTGCTGCGCGAGCGCCGCACGGTCGCGGCCGGCGAACTCACCGGCACCGCCTGGGCGCTGGACTTCACCTTCTCCCTCACCAACGTCACGCCGGAGCCGCTGTCGATCGGCAGCCCCGCCACCAACGGGCGCCCCGGCGCCGCCTACGGCGGTTTCTTCTGGCGGGCCCGCAAGGAGGACGCGGCGCCGGCGGTCTTCACCGCCGACGCCGAGGGCGAGGAGCGGGTGCACGGCCGCCGCGCCGACTGGCTCGCCCTGGCCGGCCGCACCTGGACGCTGGTCTTCGCCGGCGCCACCGAACGGACCCGCCGGGACCCGTGGTTCGTGCGCGCCGAGGAGTACCCGGGCGTGGGTTCCTCGCTGGCCTCCGAGGAGCGGCTGACGGTCGCGCCCGGCGACACGGTGGTCCGCCGCGTCGTCACCGTCGTCGCCGACGGCCGCCTGGACCGGGACGCGGCCGCGGTGCTGGTGCGCAAGGCGGTGAGCCCGTGACCGGCGCGACCTACACCAACCCGGTCCTCGACGCCGACTGGTCCGACCCGGACGTCGTCCGCGTCGGCGACGACTTCTACCTGACCGCCTCCAGCTTCGGCCGCGTCCCCGGCCTGCCGCTGCTGCACTCCCGGGACCTGGTCAACTGGACGCTGGTCGGCCACGCCCTCGAACGCCTGGAACCGGAGGACCGGTTCGCCGTGCCCCGCCACGACTGCGGGGTGTGGGCGCCGTCGCTCAGGTACCACGACGACCGCTTCTGGATCTTCTGGGGCGACCCCGACCAGGGCGTCTTCCAGGTCAACGCCCCCGGGATCAGGGGCCCGTGGACCCGCCCGCACCTGGTGAAGGAGGGCAAGGGCCTGATCGACCCGTGCCCCCTGTGGGACGAGGAGACCGGCGAGGCCTACCTCGTGCACGCCTGGGCCAGGTCCCGCTCCGGCATCAAGAACCGCCTCACCGGCCACCGGATGCGCCCCGACGGCACCGCGCTGCTCGACGAGGGCAAGGTGATCGTCGACGCGGACCGCATCCCCGGCTGGTTCACCCTGGAGGGCCCGAAGCTCTACCGGCACGACGGCTGGTTCTGGATCCTCGCGCCCGCCGGGGGAGTGGAGACCGGCTGGCAGGGCGCCTTCCGCTCGCGCGGCTTCTTCGGGCCGTACGAGGAGAGGGTCGTCCTGGAGCAGAAGGACACCGACGTCAACGGGCCGCACCAGGGCGGCTGGGTGCGCACGCCGTCCGGTGAGGACTGGTTCCTGCACTTCCAGCAGCGCGGCGCCTACGGCCGGGTCGTCCACCTCCAGCCGATGCGCTGGGGCGACGACGGCTGGCCGGTGATGGGGGACGACGGCGCCCCCGTCACCGTGCACCGGCGGCCCGGCCTGCCGCCGCAGCCGCCCGCCGCGCCCGCCACCGACGACGACTTCCCTGGCGGACGGTTCGGCCGCCAGTGGCAGTGGACGGCCAACCCCCGGGACGGCTGGGCCACCCAGCACTCCGGGGACGGGCTGAAGCTGGCCTGCGTCCGCTCGCCGGACGCGCACGACCTGCGCCGGCTGCCGAACGTGCTCACCCAGCGGCTGCCCGGCACCCCGTCCGCCGCCGAGGTGGAGCTGCGCCTGGACAGCGAGGAGCCGGGCGCGCGGGCCGGGCTGGCGGTGCTCGGGGACGCCTACAGCTGGATCGGGCTCCAGCGGGGCGCGGACGGGACGGTGCACCTGGTGCACCGGTTCGCGGAGGCGGTCGCGGACCGGGAACGGGACGCCGGTCATCCGCGGCTCGCGCCCGGGGGGCGGGCCCGGCTGCGCGTCGAGATCGGCCCCGGCGCGCGCTGCCGCTTCCTCGCCGACACGGGGGACGGGTTCCGCCCCTCCGGCCAGGTCTTCGCCGCCGCTCCCTGGCGCTGGGTCGGCGCCCTGCTCGGCCTGTTCGCCCTCGCGCCCGCCGGCCGGGGACACGCCGGCGCGGCGACCTTCACGCAGTTCCGAGTGACGCCTTCTTGATCCATCCGTACGCCTGTGGGGAGCCGCAATGACGCACTTCCGTGGCAAGCGCTTGCCGAGACCGGGGCACGGCAGACCCGGCACGGTCGTGGCCGCCGTGATCGGCCTCGTCGCCGCGCTGGGCCTGGGCGCGGTCGGCCAGGCGCGGGCCGCCCCCGCCGAGCGGCCCGCGCCGGACGCGTCCCGCTGGAGCGACCGGCCGCACGGCTTCGCCTCCCTCGCCGGCGGCACCACCGGCGGCGCGGGCGGCCGGGTCGTCACCGTCACCGACCAGGCCGCGCTGGCCGAGTACGCGGCGGCGCCCGAACCGTACGTCATCCGGGTGCGGGGCGCGATCACCGCCGAGCCGTTCGGCGCGGGCATCGAGGTCGCCTCGGACAAGACGATCGTCGGGGTCGGCACCAGCGGTGAGCTGGTGCGGGGCGAGTTCCGTCTCGCCCCCGGCACGCACAACGTGATCATCCGCAACATGACGATCCGCGACTCGGCGGTCGAGGGCGACTGGGACTGCAAGGAGACCGACTTCGACGGCATCCAGATGGACACCGTCCACCACGTCTGGATCGACCACAACCGCTTCTCGCACATCTGCGACGGGCAGCTCGACATCCGCAAGGACAGCGAGTACGTGACCGTCTCCTACAACCGGTTCGAGAACAACAACAAGACGTTCGGGCTGGGCTGGACGACGAACGTCAGGACGCAGATCACCGTCGACCACAACTGGTTCCGCGACACCAAGCAGCGCAACCCCTCGGTCGACAACGCCGCCTACGCGCACCTGTACAACAACTACCTGAGCGCGCAGGCGGATCCCGGCGACCCCGTGTGGACCTACGGGAACTGGTCGCGCGGCCGGACCCGGATGGTCATCGAGAACAGCTTCTACGACCATGTGCAGCACCCCTACCAGGCCGACGCCACCGCCGAGCTGGTGCAGCGCGGTTCGATCCTGCGCGACACCACCGGACGGCACGACGAGTGGGGCGAGGCCTTCGACCCGCGGGAGTTCTACGCCTACCGGCTGGACCCGGCGGCCGCCGTGCCGGCGCTGGTGAAGCGGTTCTCGGGTCCGCAGCGGCGCATCGGCGACTCGGTGACGCTGCGCGTCCCGGCCGACCACCCGACCGTGCAGGCCGCCGTGGCCGCCGTGCCCGACGGCAACGACGTGCCGGTGACGATCGCGATCGCGCCGGGCACGTACCGCGAGAAGGTGGTCGTCCCCGCCGCCAAGCCGAAGATCGTGCTGCAGGGGACTGGACAGGACCGGTCCGACACCGTCATCGTCTACGACACGCCCGCCGCGTACGGCGGCTCCACCGGGAGCGCGACCGTGCGGATCGCCGCGGACGACGTCACCGCGCGCCGCCTGACCTTCAGCAACGACTTCGACGAGGCCGCGCACGACCTCGACGGCGAGCAGGCGCCGGCGATGAAGACGACCGGCGACCGGATCGTCTTCGAGGACACCGCCTTCCTGGGCAACCAGGACACCCTGATGACCGACAGCCCGAAGCTGACCACCGTCAGCAGGGTCTACCTCCGCGACTCGTACATCGAGGGCGACGTCGACTTCGTCCACGGACGGGCGACGACGGTGATCGAGCACTCGGTCGTCCGCGCGCTCAGCCGGGGTTCGGCCACGAACAACGGCTACGTCACCGCCGCCTCGACCTGGACGGGCAACCCGTACGGGTTCCTGATCACCGGGTCGAGGATCGTCAGCGACGCCCCCGCCGGGACCGTCCACCTCGGGCGGCCCTGGCACCCGGGCGGCGAACCCGACGCGGTCGCCCAGGTGCTGATCCGGGACACCGGGCTGCCGGCCGCGGTCAAGTCCTCGCCGTGGACCGACATGAGCGGCTTCTCGTGGCGGGACGCGCGGTTCGCCGAGTACCGCAACCACGGACCGGGCGCGGCCGTCACCGCGGACCGGCCGCAACTGGGCGAGGACGCGGCACGGGCGTACACCGTCGCCGCCTACCTCGAGGGCACGGACGGCTGGGCGCCCCACACCCGCCCCTGATCCCCCCACCTCACACCTTTGCTGGATTTGGAAGAGAGAGCCGACCAATGAAGATCAGCATTCGCACCAGCAGCACAGGAAGGCGCCGGATGCCGGCCGCCGTCGCCCTGGGGGCCGTGCTCGCGCTGACCGTCACCGCCTGCGGCGACGACGGCAGCGGGGCGGGCGGCGACGAGGGTGCCGAGGGCAGCGGCAAGGGCGAGATCGTCTTCTGGGACAACAACGGCGGTGTGCGCACCGACATCTGGAAGGAGATCATCGCCGACTTCGAGAAGGCCAACCCGGACATCGACGTCGAGTACGTCGGGATCGCCGCCACCGAGTACCAGTCCAAGGTCGACACCGCCATCCAGGGCGGCGGCCTGCCGGACGTCGGCGGCGTCGGCGCGGCGATGCTCGCCGGGTTCGCCGCGCAGAACGCGCTGGAGCCGCTGGACGACCGGCTCGCCAAGTCGCCGCTGAGCGGCGAGCTCAACAAGGACATGGTCGAGTCGATGAAGGCCGCCGGCGGCGGCGACGGCACGCTGTACTCGGTCCCGACCTCCGCCAACAACGGCGTGCTGTACTACCGCACCGACCTGTTCGACAAGGCGGGCCTGGAGGCGCCGGCGAGCTGGGACGCGTTCTTCGAGGCCGCCGAGAAGCTCACCGACAAGGGCAGGAACCAGTTCGGGTACACCATCCGCGGCGGCGCGGGCTCGATCGCCCAGGCGTTCGACGCCATGTACGGGCAGTCCGGCATCACGTCCTTCTGGGACGAGAGCGGCGAGAAGACCACCGTCAACGACCCGAAGAACGTCGAGGCGCTGGAGAAGTACGCCGGGCTGTACAAGAAGTACACGCCGGCCGCCGACCTCAACAACGACTTCACCAAGATGGTCGCCCAGTGGGACTCCGGCACGATCGGGATGCTCAACCACAACCTGGGCTCCTACCAGGACCATGTGAAGGCGCTGGGGCCGCAGAAGTTCCGGGGCATCCCGCAGCCGACCGGCCCCTCCGGGAAGCGCGTGCAGGTGTCCAACCCCGTGGACGGCCTGGGGCTGTTCAAGAGCTCCAAGAACAAGGAAGCCGCCTGGAAGTTCATCGAGTTCGCCCTCTCGCACGAGGAGAACTCGAAGTTCAACAAGTCGGCGGGGCAGGTGCCGGCCAACACCCGGGCCGCGCAGGACGCGTGGGTCTCCGAGGCGGAGCCGACGAAGCTGGCCGCCGAGGCCCTGTCGGACGGGTCCACGACGATCGTGCAGCTGCCGTACTACCTGCCGGACTGGAACACCATCTCCAAGGCCGACAACGAGCCGAACTTCCAGAAGGTGCTGCTCGGGAAGCTGAGCGCGAAGGAGTTCCTGGACACGCTGGCCGAGCAGCTGAACGAGGCCCAGGCCGAGTGGAAGCAGCAGAACGGCTGACGGACGTCGAGACAGCCCCGCGCCCTCCCGGGGCGCGGGGGTTCCCTCAGCGGAAAGGTGAACAACCCGTGTCGCTCAGCCGCAGGCAGGTCACCTCGGCGGCACTCGCCGCCGTTCCCCTGACCCTGGCCGCCACCGGCGCCGCGCAGGCCGCCCCCGGCCGGCGGACCCTCCACATCGCCGGTGACTCCACCGCCGCGCAGAAGTACGCCGACGCCGCCCCCGAGACCGGGTGGGGCATGGCCCTGCCCTTCTTCCTGCACCGCGACCGGCCGGTCGCCAACCACGCGGTCAACGGGCGCAGTTCGAAGAGCTTCGTCGACGAGGGGCGGCTGGACGCCGTCCTGTCGGTGATCCGGCCCGGTGACTTCCTGCTGATCCAGTTCGCGCACAACGACGAGAAGGCGACCGATCCGGCCCGGTACACCGAGCCCTGGACGACGTACCAGCAGTACCTGCGGCAGTACGTCGACGGTGCCCGGGCCCGCGGGGCCCGCCCCGTGCTGGCCACCCCCGTCGAGCGCCGCAGGTTCGACGCGGACGGCACCGCGCTGCCCAGCCACGGCGAGTACCCGGCGGCCATGCGGGCGCTCGCCGAGGAGGAGCGGGTGGCCCTGCTCGACGTCCAGGCGCTGTCGCTCGCGCTCTGGCAGGAGCTGGGGCCGGAGGAGACCAAGGCGTACTTCAACTGGACCGCCGCCGAACAGGACAACACGCACTTCAACCCGCCGGGCGCGATCGCCGTGGCGCGACTGGTCGCGCGGGAGCTGCTGCGCACCCGGGTGCTCGCCCCGCGCGACGTGCGCCGGCTGGACGAGGAGATCCCCGAGTCCTGGATCACCTGGCCGGAGGCCGGCGCGTGACCCACCCCGTCCCCACCGAGGAGAGAGCCGCACGATGACCACACAGAAGCGGCATGGGCATGCCATAAGAAGAGGTGCCGTGCTGGCCGGCTGCACGGCGCTCGTGCTGTCGCTGGCCGGTCCCGCCGCGCAGGCCGGGCACCGCGACCCGGCCCGCCAGACCCTGGGCGCGAACGACGGCTGGGCCGCCCACGGCACCGGCACCACGGGCGGCGCCGCGGCCGACGCCGAGCACGTGTACACCGTCACCACCTGGGCCCAGTTCAAGGCCGCGCTCGCCGCGGGCGGCGACGCCCCGAAGATCATCAAGGTGAAGGGCACCATCGACGCGGTCGCCGAGGGCTGCGAGGCCTTCGCCGCGCCCGGGTACGACTTCGCCGCCTACCTGGACAAGTACGCGCCCGAGAAGTGGGGCCTGGAGCAGGACCTGGCCGCCGAGCCCGCCGACAGCCCCGAAGGGCTGCGCCGCGCCTCCGCCGCCAACCAGGACAAGGCCATCAAGGCCACCGTCCCGTCCAACACCACCATCATCGGGGTGGGCCGCAACGCCGGGTTCAAGGGCGCCAGCCTGCAGATCAGGGGCGTGGACAACGTCATCGTCCGCAACCTGACCCTGGAGAGCCCCGTCGACTGCTTCCCGCAGTGGGATCCCACCGACGGCTCGCAGGGCAACTGGAACTCCGAGTACGACACCGCCGTCGTCCACGGCTCCACCCACGTGTGGCTGGACCACAACACCTTCACCGACGGCAGCCACCCCGACAGCGCGGCGCCCGCCTACTTCGGCATGCTCTACCAGCAGCACGACGGCCAGCTGGACGTCGTGCGGGGCTCCGACTACGTCACCGCCTCCTGGAACGTCTTCACCGAGCACGACAAGACGATCCTGATCGGCAACAGCGACAGCGAGTCCACCGCCGCGGGCGACCGGGGGCACCTGAAGGTCACCCTCCACCACAACCTGTTCGCCAGGCTGGTCGAGCGCACGCCCCGGGTCCGCTTCGGGCAGGTCGACGCGTACAACAACCACGTCGTGGCCGACGGGACCTACTCCTACAGCTTCGGCATCGGCAAGGAGTCCCAGCTCGTCGCCGAGCACAACGCCTTCACGCTGCCGGCCGGGATCAGCCCGGCGAAGGTGCTGAAGAAGTGGAACGAGGCCCCGGTCACCGCCGCCCACAACGTCGTCAACGGCCGGCCCGTCGACCTGATCGCCGTGCACAACGCGGAGATCCCCGGCGAGACCCTCCGGTCGGGCGCGGGCTGGACGCCGGCCCTGCGCGCCCAGGTCCACCCGGCCAGGGCGGTCCCCGCGATCGTCGACCGGGGCGCGGGCGCCGGCCGCCTGCGCTGACCTCCTCCCGGCGGCGCGGGCGGGGCCACCGCGCCCCGCCGCGCCGCCTCGAAGAGACGGGCGGGGCCGCACCCGTCCCGCGCCCCTCACCTGGGCGGGGCCGCACCCGGCCCGCCCCCTCACCCGGACCGCCCGGCCCGCCCCCGCACCCGGACGGACCCGGCCCGCCGCGTCCCGTCCGCACCTGCTCCGACGGACGGACCGGGGCCACCGCGTCCCGGCCCGCGCCCTCCGACCCGCACCGCGAAGGAACAGCCCCATGCCCTCGCATCCCCCTCTCCCCCTGTCCCGACGGAACCTGCTCCTGGCCGGCGCCGGCGCGGCCGTGGCGCTCGGCGCGGCGTCCGGCCCCGCGCGGGCCGGCGGCGGGCGGCGCCCGTTCGGCCGGTACGGCTCACCGGCCGCCCGCCGCGACCCGAGGACCCTGTACGTCGACCCGCACGGCCGCGGCGACTTCACCACCGTCGGGGCCGCCGTCGCCGCGGCCGCCGGCAGCGGCTGGACCCTGGTCGTCGCACCGGGCACCTACCGGGAGACGGTCACCGTCGACGCCACCCGCACGGACACCACCTGGATCGGCGCCTCGGAGGACCCCCGCGACGTCGTGATCGTCCACGACAACGCGGCCGGCACCCCCAAGCCCGGCGGCGGCACGTACGGCACGTCCGGCTCCGCCACCGTCACGACGCAGGCCGACGGCTTCACCGCCCGCTGGATCACCTTCGCCAACGACTGGCTGCGCGCCGACCACCCCGGCATCACCGGCACCCAGGCCGTCGCCCTCAAGGCGCAGGGCGACCGCAGCGCCTTCACCCACTGCCGGTTCCTCGGCCACCAGGACACGCTGTACGCCGACTCCCGGGACCTCGGCGTCTTCGCCCGCCAGTTCTTCGCGCACTGCTACGTCGAGGGCGACGTCGACTTCGTCTTCGGCCGGGCCACCGCCGTCTTCGAACACTGCCACTTCCGCACCCTGGACCGCACCGACCTGGCGTCCGCCCCGTACGGCTTCGTCTTCGCGCCGTCCACGGCCGGCGCCAACCCGCGCGGCTACCTGGTGATCCGCAGCCGGGTCAGCAGCGAGGCCCCCGACGGCTTCTACAAGCTGGCCCGCCCCTGGGTGCCCAGCTCCGACCCGGCCGCCCGCCCGATGCTCACCGTCCGGGAGACCCGGCTCGGCCCCGGCATCGACGCGGCCGCGCCCTACACGAACATGCGGGACGCGTACCCCTGGCAGTCCATGCGGTTCCGGGAGTACCGCAACACCGGCCCGGGCGCCGCGATCACCGTCCCGGAGAACCGGCCCCAGCTCACCGAGGAGGAGGCCGCGGCGCACACCAGGCAGGCGTACCTCGGCGACTGGAGGCCCCGTGTCCAGGGCTGACGCGCTGGGACGGCGGACCTTCGTGACGGGAGCGGCGGCGATGGCCCTCCTCGGGACGGGGGCGCAGCCCGCCGGGGCCGCCGGGGCCGCCGGGCTGATCGGCGGCAACCTGCCGGACTTCCACCAGGCCCTGAAGGACGAGCTGACCTTCCCGCTCGCCTGGGGCACCTCGCCCGTCCGCGACTTCCGGGCGTGGCGGCGGGCCGCCCGGGCCACCGTCGAGGAGCACCTCCTCGTCGGCCGGCAGGACGGGACGCCGTACGCGCCCGAGTACACCGAGGGACCCGAGGGCGACGGCTACCGGCGGGAGCTGGTCACCGTCTCCCTCACCCGCTACGAACGCGTCCGCGGGGTCCTGCTCACCCCGCACGGCCCCGGGCCCTTCCCCGCGGTCCTGCTGCTGCACGACCACGGCGCGAAGTTCGACATCGGGAAGGAGAAGCTCGTCCGGCCCTGGTACGACGACACGCGCCTGGCCTCCGCGCAGGCCTGGGCGGACCGGCACTTCGACGGCCGGTTCGTCGGCGACGAGCTGGCCCGGCGCGGCCATGTGGTGCTGTGCCTGGACGCCCTCGGCTGGAGCGACCGCGGGCCGCTCGTCTACGACCAGCAGCAGGCCCTGGCCTCCAACCTCTACCACCTCGGCTCCTCGCCCGCCGGGCTCATGGCCCGCGAGGACGCCCGCGCCGCGGGCTTCCTGGCGGGCCTGGACCGGGTGGACGCCCGCCGGGTCGCGGCCGTCGGGTTCTCCATGGGCGCCTACCGCGCCTGGCAGGCCGCCGCGCTCAGCGACGACGTCGCCGCCGCCGCGAGCGTGTGCTGGATGACCGGCCTGAAGGAGATGATGGTGCCCGGCAACAACACGCTGCGCGGGCAGTCGGCGTACCACATGCTCCACCCCGGGCTCGCCCGGTACCTGGACATCCCCGACGTGGCGAGCATCGCGGCCCCCAAGCCGATGCTGTTCTTCCACGGCGGGCAGGACACGCTGTTCCCCGCCGACGGCGTGCGCGTCGCGTACGACAAGCTGCGGGCCGTGTGGCGCTCGCGCCGCGCCGAGGAGCGGCTGCGGCTGAAGACGTGGCCGGACCTCGGCCACGCCTTCACCGGCCGTATGCAGGACGAGGTCTTCGCCTGGCTCGACGACGTCCTGTGAGCCCTACCGCCGCACCGGGCGGATCGACTCCAGCGTCGGCACCACCGGCTCGATCGTGCCGTCGGCCGCGAACTCCAGGCGGTCGACGGTGGTCTCCCGGTGCGTGCCGTCGCCGCCGGGCCGGCCGGGGCCGTTCAGGGCGAACCGGTGGTAGACGACGTACCAGTCGTCGGTGCCGGGGGCGTTCACCACGGAGTGGTGGCCGGTGCCGAGGATGCCGTACTCGGGGCGCTTGGACAGGATGGTGCCCCGCTCGGTCCACGGGCCCAGCGGGGACGGTCCCGTCGCGTACGCCACGTGGTAGTCCTCGCTGCGGGTGTCGTCCTCGGACCACATGAAGTAGTACGTGCCGTTCCGCTTGATCACGAAGGAGCCCTCGCGGAAGTTCCCGGGGGTGATGTCCCGCACCTTCGCCGCGTCGAACGACACCATGTCGTCGTTCAGCGGGACCACGTAGGCGTGCCCGTTGCCCCAGTACAGGTACGCCTGCCCGTCGTCGTCCGTGAAGACCGCCGGGTCGATCATCTGGCCGGCGAAGGACCCGCCCTTGGCGACCAGGGGCTTGCCGAGCGCGTCCCGGAAGGGCCCGGCGGGGGAGTCGGCCACCGCCACGCCGATCTGCTGCTCGGCGCAGAAGTACAGGTAGTACCGGCCGTCGCGCTCGGCGACCGCCGGGGCCCAGGCGTACCGGTCGGCCCAGCTCACGTCCGGCCCCAGGTCGAGGGCGACGCCGTGGTCCTCCCAGTGCACCAGGTCCTTGGACGAGTACGCGGTGAACCGCGTCCCGCTCCAGCCCCGGAAGCCGTCCGTCGTCGGGTGGATCCAGTACCGGCCGTCGAAATGGTGCACGTCGGGGTCGGCGGTGAGGCCGGGCAGGACGGGGCTGCGGGTGCGCACCGCCTCCACCGTCCAGGTGCGCCGCGTGCCGTCCGCGGCCGTCACGGTGTAGGTCCGCGGCGTGCGGAAGTCGCGGCGGGTCCCGGAGCGGGGACTGATCGTGGCGCCCTCACCGGCCCACAGCTTCGGGGCGAGGCCGCCCAGGTCCGCGTCCGGCCGCATCGGCAGCACGACCTTCGACGCGGACTCCGTGACGATCGCGTACCCCTTCTGGCCCTTCGCCGTCACGTCCACCACGGACGCCGGCGTGGCGGGGTAGGCGGCCAGCAGCCGGTCGTACTCCTGCTGCGTCACCGGGAGCACCGTGCCGTGCCGGGGGCTCGCCGGGAGCTGGTGGTCCGTGGACGGGGTCCACCGGCCCGAGTCGAGGTCGGTGGTCTCGAACGGGACGTACCCGCGGCCGCCGTACTCGTCGATGAACAGGTACCACTTCTCCTCGGTGTTGGACTTGAACACCGTCGGGCCCTCGCCGCGGTCCAGGGTGCCGCTGCCGATGCAGTCGGCGACGAAGTCGTACGCCGTGGAGGTCAGGGACGTGGACTTCTCCGCGGTGATGAACTTCGAGCAGGGGCCGGCGGAGCCGGGGTCCCGCTCGTCCTTGGTGTAGCGGTGGTAGGTGCCCCGGTGCTCGACCACCGTCGAGTCGATCACCGAGTAGCCGGGGTCGTGCCAGACCCTGGGCTCGCTGAAGGTGCGGAAGTCCTTCGTGGTCGCGTACAGCATCCTGTTGTACGTCGACCCGGTGTGGCCGGGATCGTCGTCGGCGTACAGCTTCGACGCCCAGAAGACGACGTACGAGCCCAGGCTCTCGTCCCAGTAGGCCTCCGGCGCCCAGGCGTTGCCCGCGTTGTCCGGGGCCACCTCCACCAGGCGCTGGTCGGTCCAGTGGACCAGGTCGGCGGACTCCCAGACCATGATCGACCTGCTGCCGTGGCGCTGGACCTCGTCCCAGCTGCCGCTGCTGTTGCGGTACATCCTCAGGTCGGTGGCGATCAGGTAGAACCGGTCGCCCTCGGGGGAGCGGATCACGAACGGGTCGCGCAGGCCCTTCTCGCCGACGGTGGAGGTCAGCACCGGCCGGCCGGCGTTCAGCTCGCGCCAGTGCAGCGGGTCGTTGCCGCGGCTGAGGGCGTAGCGGATCTGCTCGCCGTCGGCGGTGCCCTCGCCGGTGAAGTAGGCGAAGAGGTAGCCGGCGTACTGCGGGTGTCTCACGGGGGGTGCTCCCGGGTGGGCGGTGCCGGGCGGTGCGGCGAGCAGGCCCAGCAGGAGGGCGGGCAGGGCGAGGAGCGGAAGCAGGAGGGTGCGAGCGGTGCGGGAGCGCATGACACTTCCTGTCGGAGTATGGGGGTTTCTGTTCGATGTAGGCCTTCGGAGTGTCATCGGCGGGGGACAGGGCGTCAACAGGTGGCGCCGGGGACGGCCGGACGAAAGTTTTCGGCGGCTTTCGTCCGCCGCGGCGATCCGCGCGGTCCCCACGCTCCCGGTCACCGGTCCGGCCACGTCGGCGCGATCGTGGCCCGGCCCGCACGGACGAACGCCCCCCGCCGGTCACCGACCGGCGGGGGGCGTCGTGGTCGCCGGGCCGAGGGGGCTCGGCCCGGCACCGGGATGCCGGCCGGGTGGGGGCCCGACCGGCGGTGGCCGGCCCGAGGGGGGGGCTCGGACCGGCGCGCGCCGACCTGATGGGGGGTTTCTCAGGCCGGACGACCAGGGGTGGCGCTCATTCGGCCACGCGTGGCCGGCTGGCGGCCGGCGTCACTCGTAGCTGATGTCGGAACCGGAGAACTTGCAGGTCTTGCCGTCCGCGCCGGTTCCGAGCTCGGTGGGCTCCTTGCCGGTGTTGTTGCCCTGGTAGCGGACGCACGTCTTGATCTTCTTCTTGCTGTCGCCGTGGATGCGGATCTTCGACAGCGTGGCGGTGTCGCCGTAGTTGGCGTTGACGCCGACGATCGACTTCATCGGCGCGGTCACGTCGATGTCGCTGAGCACGATCGTGCGCTTGTACTGCGTGGAGCAGTTGCCGCAGGAGCGGACCAGCTTGCCGGCGTTCTCCACCCGGAAGTCGGTCACGGTCAGCGTGCCGGCGCCGTTGAACTGCAGCACCTTGTCGTCGGCGTTCTTCGCGCCGCCGCCGATCACCTTGTACGTCGCCGAGGACGACTTGCCCTTGAAGCTCGCGGCGTCCTCGCCGACGTCCAGCCACCACACGTTCTGCAGCGTGCAGCTGCCCTTGCAGTGGACGCCGTCCGCGGCCGGGGTGCCGATGACGACGTTCTTCAGCACGGCGCCGTCGGCCAGCTCGAAGATCGGGTCCTGGCCCTCGTCCTGGCTGTCGCCGCCCAGGGCCCCGGAGCCGTAGAACTTCTGCATCTTGCCGTCGTAGGTGCCGGACACCGGGATCGTCGACTTGACGGCCTTGCTGCCGTTGGCGGTCGGCCAGGCCGTCGCGGCGCCGGCGGTGGAGAGCATCGTCGTGGTGACGATGGCCGCACCCGTGATGCCGAAAGCAGCGGCCCCGGCGATCACCGCCCGTCGTCCGGTGACCCGGCGGCGATGGCGGACCCGCTGTTCAGCTCGTGCAGTCATGCCCATTCCTTGCGTGGTGAGCGGATACTTGCGTCTCCTGGTCGCCGCCCGCGAGGAAAGGGTTGCCGCGTCCGCGGAAAAAATCTTCTACGAGTCCCCGCCGTCCCCGCCGTCCCCGCCGTCCCCGTCGTCCCCGTCGTCCGCGCCGTCGCCGTCCCGGGGCGCGAAGTCGCCGCCCACGGAGAGCTGTCCGGACTCCGCGACGGCCGTCGCGGTGTACCTGTCGTCCTTCGCGTCCCGGCCGCCGCGCTCGTGGTCGTACTGCCCCGCGAACACCCACTCGCCCGCCGGGACCGTACGGCCCTCCTCGAGCACCCAGGTGTAGACGAGGAAGCCGTCCTCCTCGGCGACCGTGAGCGTGAAGTCGTCCTCGGGCAGCGACCGCCAGGCGCCCGTCGAGGACACCCCGCCGGTCTGCGCCACCTTCAACTCGACGGTGAGCGCGGTCAGTCGCTCGCTGGTCTTCAGCGTGACGTTGCTCTGCGCCCAGAACTCGTTGCTGTGCGGGTCCACCGAGCCGTCCGACCACAGCGGGCCGTCCGTCACGCCGGCGGCGGCCGGCGGCGCGGTGGTGGCGGGCGCGGTGGGCGTCTCGGACCGGGAGGGGGCCGTGCTGCCCGGGCCGGACTCCGGCGTGGCGGACGGCGCCGGGTCCACCGGCGGCACGGGGGCGCGGCTCGTCGCGTCCGGCGACGGCGTGGGCGTCGGGGAGACGGCCACCTGCCGCTGCGGGGGAGCCTCGTCCTTCACCGCCGAGGCGACCGCGTAGCCGCCGACCGCGAACACGCCCGCCACCGCGGCCGTCGCGCTCACCACCCGCACCCAGCCGAACACCGGCGGACGCGTCGCCCGGTGGTCCGGGCGGGCCCGACCCGCCATGCCCCGCTCCACCCGGGCCAGGATGCGCGCCCGGTCCGGCTCGTGCGCCGCTGCCGCCTCGTGCAGCCGGGCGCGCAGCTCCTCGTGCACGTCCCGCTGCATCATCGGTTCCTTCCCCGGGTCTCATCGGTACGGGCCATGACGGCATGCACCTTCTGCGTAGCTTTCTGCGTGCCGAGCAGCCGCTGCAGTTCGGCCATTCCCTTCGACGTCTGACTCTTCACGGTACCCACCGAGATGCCCAGGGCGAGCGCGGTGTCCTTCTCCGACAGGTCGAACGCGTGCCGCAGCACCACGCAGGCCCGCTTGCGGAACGGCAGCCTGCGCAGCGCCTCCCGGACGTCGACCACGCCCGCCACGTCCGGGTTCTCGGCCTTCTCCTCGCGCTGCGACCAGAACAGGGTGATCCGCCGGCGCTCGCGCACCGCGCTGCGGATACGGGTCCGGGCCAGGTTGGCGACGACTCCGCGCGCGTACGCCGCCGGATGGTCGGCCGCGCGGACCCGGTCCCAGCGGTGCCAGAGCGCCAGCAGCGCGTCCGCCGCCAGGTCGTCGGCGGTGTCCGGCTCACCCGTCAGCAGGTGGGCGAGCCGGGACAGTTCGGCGTAGTGGCGCTCGAAGAAGGCATGGAACTCCACGGAGGCGGCGTCGTCGACGACTGTGCCCACGGGCGACCTCTCCTTGCAACGACAGGTGCGGCACCCGGCGGACGGGCACCTGTGCGTGTCACGTGAATGACAGGGGGATGTTCCGGGGAGACCCCCGGCGAGATGCGGAAGCGTAGCAGTGGCCGACCGCTTGGTTCGCACAGGGCTTCGAACAACGAGGGGCCGCCCGGCCCCGGTTCCGCACTCCCGACAGGACCTGAAACGGCTTCAGCGGGGGAGGGATCCGGCCGTTCCGCGTGCGCCGGTTTCCCCGCCCCGGTGACCGGCGGCCCGTCCGCCCGCGCCCCGCTCCCGGCGTACCGCGCGACCGGCCCGGCCGAGCGGCTGCCCGGCGCGGGCCGACGGGAAGGGCCGCCCCCGGGGGGTTGGGGGCGGCCCGTGGAGTAGGACGGCTCCGCGGCCGCGGAGGTTCAGTCCTCCGGCGCGGCTTTCACCGCGGCCCCGGCCACCGGCGCCGCCGGGCCGTTGCCGCCGACCTCCGAGCGGGCCGCGTCGGGCTGCTCGACGACGCCCGCCACGGCGCCCGCCTCGTACGCCGCCTGCTGCACGTCCGGGTCGATCGTCGTGACCGCGTCGCCCGGGTCCGGCCGCCCGCCGGGGGCGGGCCGGCCGGACGAGCGGGGTGGGGACCGCTGTGCGCGGGCCTTGGCGGGTCAGAGCCTCCGGGTGGCGAGCGTCAGCCGGTCGCGGGCGTCGAACAGGGCGTCCTTCACCATCTGTTCGTGGGCCGGCGTCAGCCGCGCCACCGGCACCGAGCAGCTGATCGCGTCCCGCGCCGGGGTGCGGTAGGGGATCGCCACGCCGAAGCAGCGCAGCCCCAGCGTGTTCTCCTCGCGGTCCACGGCGAAGCCCTGCTCGCGCACCTGGTGCAGCTCCTCGATGAGCTTCTCCCGGTCGGTGATGGTGTTCTCGGTGAGCGCGGGCAGCGTCTCCGGCAGCATCTTGCGCACCTGCTCGTCCGTGTAGGTGCTCAGCAGCGCCTTGCCGAGGGAGGTCGAGTGCGCGGGCAGCCGGCGGCCGACCCGGGTGAAGGGGCGCAGGTAGTGCTGGGACTGGCGGGTGGCGAGGTAGACGACGTTGGTGCCGTCCAGGCGGGCGAGGTGGATGGTCTCCGTCGTGTCGTCCGAGAGCCGGTCCAGCGTCGGGCGGGCCGCCGCGACCACCTCGTCGCCGTCGATGTACGAGGTGCCCACCAGCAGCGCCCGCACCCCGATGCCGTACCGGGTGCCCGTCGCGTCGGTCTCCACCCAGCCGAGCTCGACGAGGGTGCGCAGCAGCATGTAGAGGCTGGACTTGGGGTAGCCGACGGCCTCCTGGACCGCCGCGAGGGAGTGCATCCCGGGCTTGCCGGCGAAGAACTCCAGCAATTCGACGGTCCGCACCGCGGACTTGACCTGCGCTCCGCCGCCTGTCTCGCCTGCCGACATCGCCCTCGACCCCTTCGTTCGACGAGAAGCTGGAGATATAGTCTCCAGCAGCACGTTCATCATCAGAAACAGTGTTCAGTATATCGAACACGCCTGGTGGACGACCTACATCTGCGGCAACGCATGCGGCAATCAATGTGGAGGAACCCGCGGTGGCAGCAGCACCAGTCTGGAGTGTCGACCCCCGTACCGGGAAGCAGCGTGAACAGGTCGCGGTGGAGGCCACGGCCCAGGAGGTGGACGCCGCGGTCCGGGACGCGCACGCCGCCCGGGGCGCCCTCGCCGACCGCACCGTCCGCGCGGCCTTCCTGCGCTCCTGCGCCGACGAGCTGGACGCGGCCAAGGACGGGCTCGTGGAGACCGCCGACGCCGAGACCGCGCTCGGCCCGGTCCGGCTGACCGGCGAGCTCGCCCGCACCTGCTACCAGCTGCGGGCCTTCGCCGACATCGTCGACGAGGGGGCCTTCCTCGACGTCGTCATCAACCACCCCGACGACACCGCGACCCCGCCCGTCCCCGACCTGCGCCGCTACAAGGTCCCCCTGGGCGTCGTCGCCGTCTACTCGGCCTCCAACTTCCCCTTCGCCTTCTCCGTCGCCGGCGGCGACACCGCGAGCGCGTTCGCGGCCGGCTGCCCGGTCGTCGTCAAGGCCCACCCCGACCATCCGGCCCTGTCCGAGCTGGTCGCCAAGGTGCTGCGCCGGGCCGCCGCCCGGCACGACATCCCCGAGGGCGTGCTCGGCCTGGTCCACGGCTTCGAGGCGGGCATCGAACTGATCAAGCACCCGCTGATCGCCGCGGCCGGCTTCACGGGGTCGGTGCGCGGCGGACGCGCGCTGTTCGACGCGGCGGCCGCGCGTCCCGTGCCGATCCCGTTCCACGGCGAGCTGGGCTCCCTGAACCCCGTCGTCGTCACCGAGGCCGCGGCCGCCGAGCGCGCCGAGGCGATCGGCACCGGTCTCGCCGGGTCGATGACGCTGGGCGTCGGGCAGTTCTGCGTGAAGCCGGGCCTGGTGCTGGCGCCGTCCGGGGAGGCCGGCGACCGCCTGGTGAAGTCGCTGACGGAGGCGGTCAGCGACACCGACGCGGGCGTCCTGCTCGACCACCGCATGCGGGACAACTTCGTCGCCGGGGTCGCCGAGCGCGCCCAGCTGCCGGACGTGGAGTCGCCGGTGACGCCGGGCGCGGGCGGGGAGCACACGGTCAGCGCCGGGTTCCTGACGGTGCCGGCGAGCCGGCTGGCCGAGGAGGGCGAGCACGACCTGCTCCTGGAGGAGTGCTTCGGGCCGGTCACCGTGGTGGCCCGCTACGAGGACGAGACCGAGGTCGAGGCCGTCCTGTCCCGGCTCCCCGGCAACCTCACCGCCACCGTGCACCTGTCGGAGCAGGAGGCGGCGGGCGAGGGCCGCGGCGCGCAGCTGCTGCAGGAGCTGACGCCGCTGGCCGGGCGGGTGCTGGTGAACGGCTGGCCGACGGGGGTCGCGGTCGCCCCGGCCCAGCACCACGGCGGCCCCTACCCGGCGACCACCTCGACGTCCACCTCGGTGGGCGGCACGGCGATCGAGCGGTGGCTGCGGCCGGTCGTGTACCAGAACGCGCCGGAGGCGCTGCTGCCGCCGGAGCTGCGGGACGACAACCCGCTGGGGCTGCCGCGGCGGTTCAACGGGCGGCTGGAGCGCTGATTCGCCACCGGGACGCGGCGCGGGGGAACGGAAGAGCCCGGAGCGCGGACGCGCCCTCCCGGACTTCCGTCCCCCCGCGCCCGGCCGCGGCCCGGGCGACCGGCCGGAAGCCCCGCCGGGGAATGAACGTACCTGTTTGAACGTTCACGTACTCACTCGCGGAGACCGCCTCCGCCCCGGTACGACCTGGAGAGACCCGAGACCATGCGCGTCGAGATCTGGAGCGACATCGCCTGCCCCTGGTGCTACGTGGGCAAGGCCCGCTTCGAGAGGGCGCTGCGGGACTTCCCGCACCGCGACCGGGTCGAGGTGGTGCACCGCTCCTTCGAACTCGACCCGGGCCGCGCCAAGGGCGACGTCGAACCGGTGATCACCATGCTCACCCGGAAGTACGGCATGAGCGAGGAGCAGGCCCGGGCCGGCGAGGACCGCCTCGGCGCGCAGGCCGCCGCCGAGGGGCTGGAGTACCGCACCCGCGGCCGGGACCACGGCAGCACCTTCGACATGCACCGCCTGCTGCACCTGGCCAAGGAACGGGGCAGGCAGGAGGCGCTGCTGGACCTGCTGTACCGGGCGAACTTCGCCGAGGAGCGCTCCGTCTTCGGCGACGACGAGCGGCTGGTGGAGCTGGCCGTCGCCGCCGGCCTCGACGCGGACGAGGCCCGCGCGGTGCTGGCCGACCCGGCCGCGTACGCGGACGAGGTGCGCGCCGACGAGCGCGAGGCCGCCGGACTCGGCGCGCGGGGCGTGCCGTTCTTCGTCCTCGACCGCGCCTACGGCGTCTCCGGCGCCCAGCCCGTCGAGGTCTTCGCGCAGGCGCTGGCCCGGGCGTGGGGCGAGCGCTCGCCGCTGGAGCCGGTCCCGGGCGGTGACGCCGACGTGTGCGGCCCCGACGGGTGCGCGGTGCCGGGGCACTGAGGAACCCCGGTCCGGGCGGACGCATGAGCGTTCCCCGACGAGACGCGCGGCGACGCGCGGTGGACCCGGGGTCCGCCAGGGCCCACAGTGGTCCCATGGAGACCTTCGAGAGCCTGGTCCGCGCCGAATTCGCCCCGGAGAACACCTACCTCAACACCGCGAGCAACGGGCTCCTGCCCGCCCGCGCCGTGACCGCCCTGAACGAGGCCGTGCGGCTCCGGGCCGCGGGCCGCCCGCTGGACTCGCTGTTCGAGGACGTCGAGGCCGCCCGCGCCGCCTTCGCCCGGCTGGCCGGCGTTCCGGTCACCCGGGTGGCGGCCGGCGCCACGGCCGCCGCGTACACCGGGGTGGTCGCCGCCTCCTTGCCCGCGGGCGCCGAAGTCCTCACCGCCGAGAACGACTTCGCCTCCGTGGTGAACGCCTTCCACGTCCGCGGCGACCTCAAGGTGCGCGCCGTGCCGCTGGAGCGGCTCGCCGAGTCCGTCCGCCCGGGCACCGCGCTCGTCGCGGTCAGCGCCGCCCAGTCCGCCGACGGGCGGATCGCCGACCTGCCCGCGCTGCGCGAGGCGGCCCGGGAGCACGGGGCGCGCACCTACGTCGACTTCTCCCAGGCCGCCGGCTGGCTGCCGGTGGAGGCCGACGCGTACGACTACACCGTCTGCGTCTGCTACAAGTGGCTGCTCGGGCCGCACGGAGCCGGCTTCCTCGTCGTGCCGGAGGACTTCGGCGGACTCACCCCGATCCTGGCCGGCTGGGTCGCGGGCGAGAACCCCTGGGACAGCTGCTACGGACCCGTCGCCGAACTCGCCCGCTCCGCGCGGCGGTTCGACCTGTCGCCCGCCCTGTTCACGTACACCGGACTGCGCCACTCCCTCGCCCTGATCGAGGAACTCGGGGTGGACGCCGTGCACGCCCACGACCTCGCCCTCGCCGACCGCTTCCGCGCGGGGCTCGCGGAACTCGGCCACGAGCCGCTGCCCGCGCCCGGTTCGGCGATCGTGTCCGTGCCCGGACTCGGCCACCGGCAGCCCGCGCTGAGCGAGGCCGGCATCGAGCTCTCCGCCCGCGCGGGCAACCTGCGGGCCTCCTTCCACCTGTACAACACCGCCGCGGACGTGGACCGCCTGCTGGACGTCCTCTCCGGGTGACCCGGGCGGGCCTCCGGCCCCGCAGGGGGAGGGCCCGCCCGGTGGTCACCGCGTCGGGCGCTCGCGGTCACCGCCGCGGCGCTCCCGCGGTCACTCCACCGGTGCGGAGTCCCGCGCACCGATGAACTCCGGCCGCCGCGCCGGTGCCGCGAACGGCTCGACGGCCGTGTTCTCCACGCTGTCGAACACGATGAACACGTTGCTGCGCGGGAACGGCGTGATGGTGTCGCCAAAGCCGTGCATGCGGTTGCCGTCGGACCAGGTCGCCGAACCGGCCTTGCCGGCGAACCGCCTGATGCCGTACCGGGAGGCCGTCTCGGTCAGCGCCGCGTCGGACGGCGTGCCCGCGGCCTGCGTCCGCAGCGACTTCCTGTGGTTGTCGACCGAGCGCTCGTCGGCCCGGACCGCCGGATCGGTCGTCGGCGCCGCAGCTCCCGCCGGCGGACCTCCGCCTCGTCCTCGGTGATCAGCCGGCCGACGCTGAGGAAGCCGTCGCGCTCGTACGGCAGGAGGGCGGCCGGCGGATCGGCCCCGGCGCGTCGGGCGCGCCCCACAGGACCGGGTCCCGGCGCGGGACGGAGACCTCGGTGGCGCCGCGGCCCGGGCAGAGGCCGACGGTGGCCGTGGGGGTCGCGGTCATGGTGATCAGACCTCCTCGTCCTCGGTGAGCAGCGGGTAGGCGCCGTTCTCGTCGTGGTCCTCCCGGCCGGTCACCGGCGGGTTGAACACGCAGAAGCAGCGGAAGTCCCGCCGGACCCGCAGCGTGTGCCTCTCGTGCCCGTCCAGGAGGTACATGGTGCCGGGGGTGACGGTGTACGTCCGCCCGGTCTCGTGGTCGGTCAGCTCGGCCTCGCCCTCCACGCAGACGACGGCCTCGACGTGGTTCGCGTACCACATCGACGTCTCCGTGCCCGCGTACAGGATCGTCTCGTGCAGGGAGAAGCCCACCCTCTCCTCGGCGAGGACGATGCGTTTGCTCTCCCAGGTCCCGGACGCGGCCCTGACATGCCGGTCGGTGCCCTCGATCTCCTTGAAGGAACGGACGATCACGGTGCTGCGATGCCTCCTCGGTGGTGCCCCCGGCCGGCGCGCGGCCGGCTCGAAGGGGTCGGTGCGGGTGGTCGGTGCGGGTGGGCCGGGCCGGGCGGTTCCGGCGCGGACGGGTGCGGCCGGGCCGGGCGGTTCAGGCGGTCTCGCGGACGGCGCGGGCCAGGATCTCCAGCCCCTCGTCCAGCTCGTCGGGTGTGACGGTGAGCGCCGGGAGCAGCTTGACGACCTCGCCCCCGGGGCCCGACGTCTCGACGAGCAGACCGAGTTCGAAGGCCCGCCGCGCGACCCGCGACGCCCGCCGCCCGTCGTGGAACTCCAGGCCCCACACCAGCCCGCGCCCCCGGTACTCCTTCACGTCGGCGGGGTTCTCCTCGGCGGGGGAGACGAGACCCCGCTCGACCTGCTCGCCGCGCGCGCGGGTCCGCTTCTCCGTCGCCGACCCGTCGGCCCAGTACGCCCGGAGCGCGGCCGTCGCCGTGACGAAGGCCGGGTTGTTGCCGCGGAAGGTGCCGTTGTGCTCGCCGGGCTCCCAGACGTCCAGCTCGGGCTTGAACAGGCACAGCGACATCGGCAGGCCGTAGCCGCTGATCGACTTCGACACGGTGACGACGTCGGGCACGATGCCGGCCTCCTCGAAGGAGAAGAAGGCGCCGGTACGGCCGCACCCCATCTGGATGTCGTCGACGATCAGCAGCATGTCGCGCCGCTCGCACAGCTCGGCGAGTCCGCGCAGCCACTCGGGCCGGGCGACGTTGACGCCGCCCTCGCCCTGCACGGTCTCCACGATCACGGCCGCCGGGCGGTCGAGCCCCGAGCCCTGGTCCTCCAGCAGCCGCTCGAACCACAGGAAGTCGGGCACCCGGCCGTCCAGGTAGCGGTCGAACGGCATGGGCGTGCCGTGCACCAGCGGGATGCCGGCGCCGGCCCGCTTGAAGGCGTTGCCGGTCACGGCGAGCGAGCCCAGCGACATGCCGTGGAAGGCGTTGGTGAAGGACACGACGGCCTCGCGCCCCTTCACCTTCCGCGCCAGCTTCAGCGCGGACTCCACGGCGTTGGTGCCGGTCGGGCCCGGGAACATGACCTTGTACGGCAGGTCGCGCGGGCGCAGGACCAGGTCCCGGAACGCCTCCAGGAAGGCGCGCTTGGCCGTGGTCGACATGTCGAGCCCGTGCGTGACGCCGTCCCGCTCCAGGTAGTCGAGCAACGCCCGTTTCAGGACCGGGTTGTTGTGCCCGTAGTTGAGCGATCCCGCGCCGGCGAAGAAGTCCAGGTACTCGTGGCCGTCCTCGTCGTACATACGGCTGCCGTGCGCGCGGTCGAAGACGGTGGGCCAGCCGCGGCAGTAGCTGCGCACCTCGGACTCCAGGGTCTCGAAGACGCTCAGGTCGGGCCGGGTGAGGGTCACGGCGGATCGCTCCTCGGTGCGTGGGAGAGCAAGGGGGTCGGACGGGGGCCGGACCGGCGAATCGTTCCGGCAGGAAGGCGGGAGGGGCGGGGTCACGGGGAGAGGGGGCCGATGCGGTAGAGGACCTCGGGGGCGTGCGGCCCGTCCGGGAACAGGCCCGTGCCGAACAGCACCTCGCGCTCCAGCCGGGCGCCGTGGCGCTCGGCGAACGACGTGAACAGGCGCTCGGAGGCGGTGTTGCCCGGCGTGACGGTGGTCTCCACGGCGATCGGCCCGTGCTGCGCGGCGGTGCGGGCGGCCACCCCGTCGAGCAGCGCGGCGGCGAGCCCGCGCCCGCGGTGGGCCTCGTCCACCGCCACCTGCCAGACGAGCAGGGTGCCGGGGCGGTCCGGCCGCAGGTAGCCGGTCAGGAAGCCGACCGGTTCCCCGCGTTCGTCGCGCACCACGGCCGACGTGGCGGCGAAGTCCCGGCACCACAGCAGATAGCTGTAGGACGAGTTCAGGTCGAGGACCTTCGAGTCCCGGGCCATCCGCCACAACGCGGGTCCGTCCGCCACCGTCGGACGGTCGATTCGCAGGGCTGCTTGCGGTTCTGCTTGCGCGGCAGTCATGCGAATTGAACTTACCCAGGGAAATGCGAGATCGCATCGCCGTGCGGGGTTACGCGCAGGGGTTTTCTGTGTTATCGCGCGGGTGCGGGGTCCCGCGTGAAGGGGCGGCTTTATGCCCTGATTTGTCCGGCAGATACCGGACAAAACGTCAGTCCTGTGTAATGGATCACACGCGCACGGCCCTCACGGGATCTGCGCGGAACGCCCCCGGCGGTGTTCGCGGAATCTTCGCGTTTGACTTCCGGAGGGGGCGGGCAGGAGAAAACGGGGAGCTGCCCTGGAAAAATTCCTGAATTCACACCCCCGGAATTCCCGGAAAGCGCGCCGAATTCAGGCCCCGGTCGTTCCGTCGATGGACTCCCGCAGGAGGTCGGCGTGACCGTTGTGCCGCGCGTACTCCTCGATCACGTGGATGAGCACCCAGCGCACGCTGACCTCCACCCCGGCCATCGGCCCGCCGACGATCCGCACGGCGTCGTCCGGCGACCGCCCGGCGCACAGCTGCCGCCCCCGCGCGATCTCCCGCCGCCAGACCGCCAGCACCTCGTCGAGTCCCCGCGCGGGATCCAGGACGTACCCGGTCTCCTCCTCGAAGACCGGCGGCACGTCGAGCCCGCCGACCACCCGCTGGAACCAGTTCCGCTCGATCTCGGCGAGATGCTGCACCAGCCCGAGCAGGGTCAGCGACGACGGCGTGACGGGCGCGAGCCGCACCTGCGCGTCGTCCAGCCCGGCGCACTTCAACTCCAGGGTGGCGCGGTGGAAGTCGAGCCAGCCCTCCAGCGTCGGGCGCTCGTCGCCGATGAGGAGGGGGACGGGGCGGCCGTCGGGGAGCGCCGGGGCGCTGTCATCGGTCATGCGGGAAGCATCCCACGACGGGGCCGCTCCGCGCCGCCGGCCGCGGGGTGTTCCGGGCCGCCCGAAGGCCGCGGGACGGGGCCCCGCCCGTCCGCCCGGCGCTTACCGCCAGGCTTCCTCGGCGGCCCGCAGCGCCCCGTCCACGTCCACCTCCCGCCCCTGCTCGGCGAGTGCCGCGCCCAGCGCCGCCAGGCAGCCGCGCACCACGTCCGGCGTGGCGTCCGGCCCGTAGTGGTTGACCCGGATCATCTCCTTGGCCAGCGCGCCCCCGCCGGCGGCCAGCGGCAGCGCCGGACCGGCCGCCAGGGCCCGGGCCACCAGGTCCGACGCCGCGACCCCCGACGGCGCCCGCAGCGTGGTGGCGACCGGCGCCGCCTCCCGCGCCTCGTGCACGTACGGCTCCAGCCCCCCGCCCAGCGCCGACGCGCCCGCCCGGGTCGCCGCGGCGGCACGGGCGTGCCGGGCCATCACCGCGTCCAGCCCGTCGGCCTCGATCCGCTCCAGGCACGCCTCCAGCGCCAGCATCTCCAGCTGCGCCGGCGCGTGCAGCAGCGTCGTGCGCCCGCCGTCGATCCACCGCTCCTTCCAGTCCAGCAGGGAGAGGTACGACCGTCGCGGCGCCCGCGGGTTGGCCGCCATCCGCGCCCACGCCCGCTCGCTCACCGACACCGCCGACACCCCGGCGGGCCCGCCCATCGCCTTCTGCGCCCCGATCACGCACAGGTCCACGCCCCACGCGTCCGGCAGCACCGGCTCGGCGGCGACGGAGGCGACCGCGTCCAGGTAGAACAGCGCGCCCCGCTCGCGCACCACCTCGCCGATCTCCGCGACCGGGTTGGTGTTCCCGGTGGCCGCCTCCGCGTGCACCAGGGACACGAAGTCGATCTCCGGGTGCTCGACGAAGGCCTGCCGGACCTGCTCGGCGGTCACGGCCGTGTGGAAGGGGACGGCGAGGTCGTGCACCGTCGCCCCGCAGTCCCGCAGCCAGTCGCCGAAGGTCTGCCCGTAGGGGCCGGTGACGACGTTCAGCGCGGTCGTCCCGGGGCCCGCCGTCCCGCGGATCGCGCCCTCCAGCGGCAGCAGCGCCTCACCCTGCATGATCACGACGTCCTGCTTGGTGCCGAGCAGGCGTGCCACGCGCTCCTCGATCGACGCGAAACGCTCGGCGCTCAGCGGGGGCAGGTCCAGGAGGGGGTGGGTCACGGCGGTGCTCTCCTCGCTCGCGGGGCGGCCGGCAGATGAAGGCTCACGGACGAAAACGAGGGTAACCGGACTTCCGCGGTCCTCTCCGGCCGGTGCTCCCGCGGCCCGGCCGGCGACATTCTCAGGCCGGACCGCCCCACAGTCATCACTTTGATTTGAGAGCCTCAAAGCTCTCCTTATAATCGAAGCCACAGTTTTCCCACAGGAGGCCCACGTGAAGACGCACCCCGGGCGCCGGACCCGCATCCTGGCCGCCATCACCGCGACGGCCGGGCTGGTGCTCGTGGCCGCCTGCACCTCCAGCGGCGACGGCGGCGGCACGAAGACCGCCGCCGGCGGCGTCGAGCTGGTCAAGGACGGTCGGCTCACCACCTGCACCCACCTGCCGTACCCGCCCTTCCAGTCGGAGATCGACGGCAAGGTGCAGGGCTTCGACGTGGCCCTGATCGACCTGGTCGCCGAGGACCTGGGCGTCCGGCAGGAGATCCTCGACACGCCGTTCGAGAACTTCAAGACCGGCGCGTTCCTCAACTCCGGCGAGTGCGACCTGGCCGCGGCCGGCATGACCATCACCGAGGAGCGGAAGAAGAACGTCGACTTCTCCGACCCCTACTTCAACGCCACCCAGGCCGTGCTGGTCGGCAAGAAGAGCGGCGTCGGCTCGTTCACCGACCTCGAGGGCCGCAAGGTCGGCGCGCAGGCGCAGACCACCGGCGAGGACTACGCCAAGAGCAAGGGCCTCGACCCGGTCTCCTTCGAGTCCTCCGACGCGGTCCTCAACGGCCTGCGCACCGGCCAGGTGGAGGCCGTCGTCATCGACTACCCGGTCGTCCAGGGCTGGCTGAAGGACAAGGCCAACGCCGACGCCTTCCGGGTCGCCGACAACGTCGACACCGGCGAGCAGTACGGCTTCACGGTGAAGAAGGGCAACACCGAACTGCGCGAGGCCATCGACAAGGCGCTCGCGGACGCCAAGGCCGACGGCACGTACAAGAAGCTGTACGAGCAGTGGATCGGGCCGTACGACGAGTCCGCCGCGTCGCCCGCCGCCTCATGACCGACCCGAAGAGCGCGCTCCAGCCGAAACGCAAGGGCCTGACGCGGCGCCAGAAGCGCGGCGTCTCGCGCGGCATCCAGTACGCCGTCTTCGTCGCCGCCGTGGCCGCCCTCGCGGTCACGGCCGACTGGGGACGGCTGCGCAACCAGTTCGCGCAGGAGGACATCGCCGGGCGGATGTTCCCGGACGTCATCACGCTGGCGCTGAAGAACACCGTGCTCTACACCGTGACCGGCTTCGCCGTCGGGCTGGCCCTCGGCATGGTGATCGCGCTGATGCGGCTGTCGTCCGTGGGCCCCTACCGCTGGCTCGCCGGGATCTACATCGAGATCTTCCGCGGCCTGCCCGCCCTGCTGATCTTCATCTTCATCGGCGTGGCCGTGCCGCTGGCCTTCCCCGGCACCGAGATCGTCGGCGGCACCTACGGCAAGGTCGCCCTCGCGCTCGGCCTGGTGGCCGCCGCGTACATGGCGGAAACGATCCGCGCGGGCATCCAGGCGGTGCCCAAGGGGCAGATGGAGGCGGCCCGTTCGCTGGGCTTCTCGCCCGCGCGGGCGATGGTCTCGATCATCATCCCGCAGGCGTTCCGGATCATCCTGCCGCCGCTCACCAACGAACTGGTCCTGCTCTTCAAGGACTCCTCGCTGGTGCTGTTCCTCGGCGTCACCCTGGAGGAGCGCGAGCTGTCCAAGTACGGCCGCGACCTCGCCAGCCAGACCGCCAACTCCACGCCGATCCTGGTCGCCGGCCTGTGCTACCTGCTGGTCACCATCCCGCTCGGCTTCGTCGTACGCCGCATGGAGGCGAAGGCCCAGGAGGCCGTGAAATGAGCCGACCCCAGCCCCCGGGGACCCCGGAGATCGCGGTGCGCGGCCTGCGCAAGTCGTTCGGCGCCAACGAGGTGCTGCGCGGCATCGACCTGGAGATCGGCCGGGGCGAGGTCGTCTGCGTCATCGGACCGTCCGGCTCCGGCAAGTCGACCCTGCTGCGCTGCGTGAACCTGCTGGAGGAGCCCACCGCGGGCCGGGTCTTCGTCGGCGGCACCGAACTGACCGACCCGGACGTCGACATCGACGCCGTGCGCCGCCGGATCGGCATGGTCTTCCAGCAGTTCAACCTGTTCCCGCACCTGACGGTGACCGAGAACCTCACGCTGCCGCAGCGCCGGGTGCTCGGGCGGAACAAGACGACGGCCGCGCAGGTGGCCGCCGAGAACCTGCGGCGGGTGGGCCTGGCCGAGAAGGCGGACGCCTACCCCGCCTCCCTCTCCGGCGGTCAGCAGCAGCGCGTCGCCATCGCCCGCGCCCTCGCCATGGGCCCCGAGGTGATGCTGTTCGACGAGCCGACCTCGGCGCTCGACCCCGAACTCGTCGGGGACGTGCTGGCCGTGATGCGCAAGCTGGCGGACGAGGGCATGACGATGATGGTCGTCACCCACGAGATGACCTTCGCCCGCGAGGTCGCCGACCGGGTCGTCTTCATGGACGGCGGCGTGATCGTCGAGGACGGCGCCCCCGAGCGGGTCATCGGCGACCCCCGGCACGAACGCACCCGGCACTTCCTCTCCCGCCTCCTCGACCCCGCCATGGCCGAGGTGGAGGAGGAGACCTCGGACCAGGTGGGCGGAGGCGGGCCGGTCCCCGGCTAGGGTGCCGTGCATGAGCGAGGTGCTGCACGTGAAGGGGCGGGTGCTCGTCGGCCCCGACGACGTCTGCGACGAGCTGTGGGTCATCGACGGCCGGATCTCCCACGACCGCCCCGCCGGGGCCCGGGACGTCCGCACCGTCGAGGGCTGGGCGCTGCCCGGCCTCGTCGACGCGCACTGCCACGTCGGCCTGGACCAGCACGGCGCGGTGCCCGAGGACGTGGCCGAGAAGCAGGCGCTGACCGAGCGTGACGCGGGCGCGCTGCTGCTCCGCGACGCCGGATCGCCCTCGGACACCCGCTGGATCGACGACCGCCGGGACCTCCCGAAGGTCATCCGGGCCGGCCGGCACATCGCCCGCACCCGCCGCTACATCCGCAACTACGCCTGGGAGATCGAACCGGACGAACTCGTCGCGTACGTCGCCCGGGAGGCCCGGCGCGGCGACGGCTGGGTCAAGCTGGTCGGCGACTGGATCGACCGCGGCCTCGGCGACCTGGCGGCCTGCTGGCCGCGCGAGGCGGCCGAGGCGGCGATCGGCGAGGCGCACCGCCTGGGAGCACGCGTCACCGCCCACTGCTTCTCGGAGGACTCCCTCCAGGACCTGGTGGAGGCGGGCATCGACTGCGTCGAGCACGCCACGGGCCTGACGGAGGAGCTGATCCCGCTCTTCGCCGCGCGCGGCGTCGCCATCGTCCCCACCCTCGTCAACATCGCGACCTTCCCCCGGCTGGCCGACGGCGGCGAGGCCAGGTTCCCCCGCTGGGCGGCCCACATGCGCCGGCTCCACGAGCGCCGCTACGACACGGTGCGCAACGCCTACGACGCCGGCGTCCCGGTCTACGTCGGCACCGACGCCGGCGGCTCCCTCCCGCACGGCCTGGTGGCGGCCGAGGTCGCCGAACTGGTCACGGCCGGGATCCCGCCGGTCCAGGCGCTGTCGGCGGCGGCCTGGGCGGCCCGCGACTGGCTCGGCCGCCCCGGCCTGGACGAGGGGGCGGCCGCGGACCTCGTGGTGTACGAGCAGGACCCGCGCGCCGACGTGCGGGTGCTGGCGGCGCCGCTGCGGGTGGTGCTGAACGGCCGGGTGGTGGGCTGAGCCGGCCCGGCCGCCCGGCGCGCGTCCCGCCGGCCCCGCCCCGGGGCGGGGCCGGCCCCGGGGCTCATCGCGCCGCCGGTGACACCGCCCGCTCCAGCGCCGTGAGGAACCCGTCCACCGTCCGCCGGTCCCGTACCGCCAGGCGCAGCCACCGTTCGTCCAGGCCGGGGAAGGTGTCCCCGCGGCGGACGGCGAAGCCGAGGCCGCGCAGGCGGTGCCGGACGGCGGCGGCCCCGGGGAGACGCACCAGCACGAACGGACCCTCGGCGGGCCGGACGACCCGCAGACCGTGCGGGGCGAACCGGGCCAGCCCGGCGACGAGATGGGCCCGGTCCGCGGCGATGCGGTCGGCGGCGCGGGCCGCCTCCGCCAGCGCGCGCGGGGACACGCACGCCTCGGCCGCCGCGAGCGCGGGCGTGGACACCGGCCACAGCGGCTGCGCCCGCTCCAGTTCCGCGATGGTCTCCGGGGCGGCCAGGACGTAGCCGATCCGCAGGCCCGCCAGCCCCCACGTCTTGGTCAGGCTGCGCAGCACGACGAGGCCGGGCACGTCCGTCCGCCCGGCCAGGGCCTCGCGCTCGCCCGGCACCGCGTCCATGAAGGCCTCGTCCACCACCAGCGTCCGCCCCGGGCGGGCGAGCGAGGCGACCGCGGCGGCCGGGTGCAGCACCGACGTCGGGTTCGTCGGGTTGCCGATCACGACCAGGTCGGCCTCCTCGGGGACGGCCGCCGCGTCCAGCCGGAAGCCGTCCTCCTCCCGCAGCAGCACCCGGCCGACGGTGTGCCCCGCGTCCCGCAGCGCCGCCTCCGGCTCCGTGAACTGCGGGTGCACGACCACCGGCCGGCGGGGCCGCAGGGCGCGCGCCAGCAGCACGAACGCCTCCGCGGCGCCCGCCGTCAGCAGCACCCGGTCCGCCGACAGCCCGTGCCGCGCCGCCACCGCCGCCCGCGCGGCCCGGCCGTCCGGATAGGCCGCGAGGGAGTCCAGCGATCCGGCGACGACCTTCCGCAGCCACGCGGGCGGGGTGTCCGCGCGCACGTTCACGGCCAGGTCGACCAGCGCGGAGCCGTCGTCGCGGACCTCGGCGTCCCCGTGGTGCCGCAGATCGTGCCCGTCCGTGGCGGCGCCCGCCGTGCCGTGCGCGGTGCCGTGCTCAGTGCGCATGGGTGTGCGCGCCGTGGTGGTGATGCCCGTGCCCGTGGTGGTGGTGACCGTCGTCGTCGGGGTGGAAGTGCGGCTGCTGCGGCGCTCCCACCTTGTCCTCGAAGCCGGGCAGCGCGATGCGGTACACGCACGAGTCGCAGTTCATCCGCAGATCGCCCTCGAGGGCCTCCCGGTACCGCTCCATCACCAGGTCCAGCAGCTCCGGCTCCGGCCCGATCACGTCCGCCGACCGCACCTCGGTCTCCGGGTGCGCGGCGGCCCACTCCTCGGCCTGCTGCCGCACCCGGTCCGGCAGGACGCCGGTGAACAGGAAGTAGGGGAGCACGACGATGCGCCGCGCGCCGAGCTTCGCGCACCGGTCCAGGCCGCTGGGCACGTCCGGCGCCGCCAGCGACACGAACGCCGTCTCCACGGCCGCGTAACCGCGCCCCTCCCACAGCAGCCGCGCCGCCTTGAACACCTCCGCGTTGGCGTCCGGGTCGGTCGAGCCGCGCCCGACCAGCAGCACGGTCACGTCGGCCCGGTCCTCCGGGATCCGCGCCGTCGAGCCGAGCGCCTCGTCCAGCCGCCGCTCCAGCACGGACAGCAGCGCCGGGTGCGGGCCCAGCGGGCGGCCGTAGGTGTAGGAGATGCCGGGGTGGCGTTCCTTCTCGCGGGCCAGCGCCGCCGGGATGTCGCCCTTGGCGTGCCCGGCGGACACCAGCATCAGCGGCACGGCGGCGAACCGGCGTACGCCCCGCTCCACCAGCTCGGCGACCGCCTCGCCCAGCGGCGGCGGGGACAGCTCGATGAAGCCGCCCGCGACGGGCAGCTCCGGGTGGCGGCGCCCCAGCTCCCGCACGAAGGCGCGGAACGCCTCGGCTCCGGCGTCGTCGCGGGTGCCGTGGCCGGCGATCAGCAGGGCGGGCGGGGTGGTCACGATGTCTCCTCGGGAAGGGGGTGGTACAGCAGGGCGTTGAGCGCGGCGGCGGCGACCGCCGAGCCGCCCTTCTCGGACACGTTGCTCACGGCGGGCAGCCCGCTGGCGCGCAGCGCCGCCTTGGACTCGGCCGCGCCGACGAAACCGACGGGCAGCCCGATGACGAGCGCGGGGGAGGCGTCCAGGGCCAGCAGCTCCTCCAGGGCGGTCGGCGCGCAGCCGATCACCCACAGCGCGCCCGGGCCGACCTGCTCGTACGCCAGCCGCACGGCGTGCGCCGAACGCGTCAGCCCGGGGCCGGACCGCGCGTCCCTCAGCCGGCAGACGGTCTCGCGCCGGGTGATCCCGGCGGCCACCATCTCCACGTCCACGACGACCGGCGCCCCGGCGTGCAGCGCCGCGTGCGCCGCGGTCAGCTCGCCCTCGTCCATGACGAGGTCGTCCGCGTACTCCAGGTCGGCGGAGGAGTGGACGACCCGCTCCACCACCGCCCGGGTCAGCGGCGGGAAGCGCGAGGTGTCCAGGCGGGCGCGCAGCCGCCGGAAGGACTCCTGCTCGATCGGGTGCACGACGCGGGCCGCCGGATCCACCTGCTTCGCCTGACTCACCGGGTCTCCTCCTGCCAGCGGTAGCCGCGCGGCGTCACCATGCGGCCCGCGATCTCGCGGGTCGCGGTGTTGCCCACCGTCACGACCGTCATCATGTCGACCGTCGCCGCGTCCAGCGCGGCCAGCGTCGTGACCCGGGCGGACTCGTCCGGCCGCGACGCGTTGCGCACCACGCCGACCGGCGTCGCCGGCCCGCGGTGCTCCGCGAGGATCGCCAGGGCCTCGGGCAGCTGCCAGTCCCGGCCGCGGCTGCGCGGGTTGTAGAACGTCACGACCAGGTCCGCCTCGGCCGCCGCCCGCACCCGCCGCTCGATGACCTCCCACGGCGTGTGCAGGTCGGACAGGCTGATCGACACGTGGTCGTGGCCGAGCGGCGCGCCGAGCAGCGCGGCGGCGGCGAGCGCGGCCGTCACCCCCGGCACGCCGACCACGTCGATGTCGTCGGACGCCTCGGCGAGGGCGGGCGAGGCCATGGCGTACACCCCGGCGTCCCCGCTGCCGATCAGGGCGACGGCCTGCCCCTTGCGGGCCTCCGCGACGGCCGTGCGGGCCCGCTCCTCCTCGGCGCCGAGCCCCGACTCCAGCACGCGGGTGCCGGGCCGCAGCAGGTCGCGGATCTGGTCGACGTACTGGTCGAGCCCGACGAGCACGGAGGCGCGCCGCAGTTCGGCCTTCGCGCGGGGCGTGAGCAGGTCCCGCGCGCCGGGGCCGAGCCCGACCACCGCGAGCCGCCCGCGCCCGGGCCGCCGTACGACCGCGCAGGTCGCCATGGCGGGGGAGGCGGCCGACTTCCGCTTGGGGACGAGGAGTTCGCCGCCGCGCAGCAGGGCCGCCGCCTCCGCGACGGACGGGGTGCCGACGGCGGCCAGCGGCGCGTCGGACGGGTTGGGCACCGCCACGCCCGCCAGCTCCTCGGCGGAGTACGTCACCAGGGGCACCCCGAGCCGTTCGGCGGCCCCGACGATGCCCGGCTCGTCGGCCTTGGCGTCGACGGTGGCGAGTTCGGCGACCGACCGCGCCGACAGCCCGGCGTCCCGCAGCGCGTCCTCGACCAGCCCGAGCACCTCCGCCACGGGCGCGCCCCGGGAGGCGCCGACGCCCACGACCAGGGTCGGCGGCCGCAGCAGCACCTCCCGCTCGCCGGGCTCCACCAGCCGGTCCGTCACCCGGATCACGTGGCGCCCCTCGGCGGCGACCGGCAGCGGCGGCAGCGGCCAGGCCACCTCGGCCGCCAGGGCGACCGGCTCGCCGTCGAGCAGCGCCCGCGACACCCCGGCCACGTCGCCCTCCACCGGCAGGCCCAGCGTGTCCAGGCCCGGCAGGCCCGCCGCGTCCGTCGCCGTCGTCACCACCGGTTCGGCGCCCAGCACCTCGCCGACCTCGACGGCGAGCGCGTTGGCCCCGCCGCCGTGCCCGCCCACCAGCGACACGGCGAACCGCCCGCCCTCGTCGACGCACACCACCCCCGGATCGGTCCGCTTGTCCCCGAGCAGCGGGGCGATCAGCCGGACCACCGCCCCGGTGGCCAGGAAGCACACGAGCTGCTCGCACTCGGCGAACGCGGCCCGCACGGCGTCCCCGGCGGGACCCTCGTACACGCGCGTGCGGTCCGGCCAGGCGGCGGCCAGCCGGTCCCGCGCGGCCGCTCCCGCCGCGGTGGCGGAAACGAGACCGATCACTGGACGACTCCTTCGGTACGGGTGCGGGGCCTGGTGCCCCACAGCAGGAAAACGGGATTGGCGGCCGCGAGCCGGGTCACGTCCCCCGGCAGCGGCGCCAGCCGGGACGACTGCAGCAGCACCCCGTCGCAGTCGAACCCGGCGCCGGCCAGGGCCGCGCGGGCCGCGGGCACCCGGTCCAGCGCGGCCAGGGCGACCACCACGGTCCGCCGGGCGCGCCGCGCGCACGCCGCGACGACGGCGGGCAGCTCCGCGCCCCCGCCGCCGACGAACACGGCGTCGGGATCGTCCAGGCCGGCCAGCGCCGCGGGCGCCGTCCCGTGCACCACGTGCACGTCGACGCCGTGCGCGGCGGCGTTGGAGCGGATCCGCCCGACGCCGTCCGGAGCCTTCTCCACCGCGGTGACGGCGGCGCCCAGCCGCGCGCACTCCACGGCCACGGAGCCGGAGCCCGCGCCGACGTCCCAGACCAGGTCGCCGGGGCGGGGCCCGAGCCGGGCCAGCGCCAGGGCCCGCACCTCGAACTTGGTGATCATCGAGTCGCGGTGCGCGAACGCGTCCTCCGCCAGCGCCCACCCGGCGGGGTGCGCGGCCGGCCCGGCGACCGTGCGCGCCGGGCCGAGCGCCCGCGCCTCGTCCAGGCACAGCACCACGCTCACCGCCGCGCCCCAGTCGCGGGCGGCGGCCTCGGCGGGCGTCACCCGCTCCAGGCGCTCCTGCCCGGAGCCGAGCGCGGCGGCGACGACCAGGACGCGGGCGTGGCCGGTGAGCGCGGCCCCGAGCTCCGCCGGGCCCGCCCCCGGCCCGGTCAGCACGGCGACCTTCGGATGGGCCCGGCACACGTTCACCGCGGTGCGCAGCTCCCGCCCGTGCGCGCTGACCACCACGGCGTCGTCCCAGGGCAGCCCGGCGCGGGCGAAGGCGGCGGCGACGGAGGAGACACCCGGGCGGACGTCGAGCCGGTCCGTGCCGAACCGCTCGGCCAGCGCCCGCACGATCCCGAAGAACCCGGGGTCGCCGGAGGCCAGCACGACCACCGGCCGCTCCCTCGCGACGTACTCCGCGACGGTGTCCAGGGCGGGCGCCAGCGCCCCGAGGACGACCCGCTGCGCCCCGGCGGGCAGCCGGACGGCGTCCAGGTGGCGCCGCCCGCCGACGACCAGCTCCGCCCCGGCGAGGACCCTCTCGTCCAGGGGCGCGCCGGTGCCCGTGCCGACGACGGTGATCATGTGCTCGCACCCCGTTCGCGCAGCGCCCTGCGGGCCTCGGGGTCGGCCTTGCGGTAGCCGTGGAAGTGGCCGGGGTGGTACAGGTGCGAGCGGGTGCCGTGCGCGTCGAGGGCCGGACCGACCAGGAACAGCGTGTGCTTCCACAGCTTGTGCTCCTTGACGGTCTCCTCCAGCGTGCCGATCGTGCACCTGACGATCAGCTCCTCCGGCCAGGTCGCCTGGTGGGCGACGACGACCGGGGTGGTCGTGGGGTAGCCGCCCTCCAGCAGCTCCCGCACCAGCTGCCCGCTGCGGGCCGCCGACAGGAAGACCGCCATCGTGGTGCCGTGCCGGGCGAACTCGCGGACCTCCTCCCCGGGCGGCATCGGCGTCTTGCCGCCGCCGAGCCGGGTCAGCACCACGGACTGCGCGACCTCGGGGACGGTCAGCTCCCGCTGGGCCAGGGCGGCGACCGCGGAGAAGGAGGAGACGCCCGGCACGACCTCGGTGGCGATGCCGATCGCGTGGCACCGGTCGAGCTGCTCCTGCGTGCCGCCCCACAGCGCCGGGTCGCCCGAGTGGATGCGGGCCACCTTCAGGCCCTCCCGGTGCGCCCGCTCGTACACGGCCACCACGTCCTCCAGCGGCATCGTCGCCGAGTCGAGGATCTCCGCGTCCGGGCGGGCGTGCTGCAGGACCTCCGCCTGGACCAGGCTGGCCGCCCAGATCACCACGTCGGCGTCGGCGATGGCGCGCGCGGCGCGGAACGTCAGCAGGTCGGCGGCGCCGGGGCCGGCACCGACGAAGGTCACCTTGCCGGCGGGGGCATCGGCCATGGGATTCGGGTCCTCTCGTACGGATGTCACTGCGTGTGCGGATGGAGGGGGCGGAG